>JAOUCL010000205.1 GCA_029859805.1 Rhodospirillales bacterium
AGTATAGCCCAATCCGAGGTTCGCCATCGCACAATAGGTCATAACGACTTTCTCGCCGTCTAGGCCCTGGTCATTGCCCGCCAAGTGCGGGCGCATGATTTGGGCCTGGGGGTGGGCGCGGGCTACACCGTTGTGCTCGACCACCAACACTTGGCTGGAGGGGCTGACATACTCCTTTGCCTCTTCGATGCTATAGTACCGGGCCGAGGCCTTTTGGTTTCTCAGGCCCAGATGCACGTAGACCCACGGGAAGGCGTAGAATACCCCCAAGAGAACGATCATGATCCAGAAGACCGCCCTCGGCCCGCCGTCGAAGCCGATATGGGCGACACCGGCGATTAGTGCTGTGCCCAGACCGATGCCCAGAAGCTGGTACTCATGCCTGATGAAACGAGCCATGTTGGCGCGCTTCACCTTTACGATCATCTGAGAGACATCGCCTAGGTCCCGGAAATAGATGAAGCCGATGACCGCAGAGACTGTCCACCCAAGCCAAAATATGATGTCCCAGAGCATAAGTTTCTACAATTTCGGCGTGTTCATCATGAACAGGAACTCTTCCACAGCCGTTTTCGTCTCCGGCCTCAGGTTCTCGATGCCCTCGTAGGGGATGCCGACGGCAGGACCTTCGTCAGGGTACTTGGCCTTGCGCGCCATGTGGCGCTGGATCATGCGAACGAACTTGGCGCCGCCCCACGCGCCGATCTCCGTCGAAACGGGGTACTTTTCCTGGGGATCACGGAACAGGTCGAAGAAATCCGCCAGGATCGCGTTGTCCAGGTTGCCGCCCGGAATTGCCAGCTTGTACTGCTCCTTCACCACCGCTTCGAGCTTGTTGATGTTGTAAATGAACACGTAGTCGCGCCGGCCGTGAGTTTCGCCGTTCAACATCAAGGCGGTTTGATCGATGCCGTCGATGATCCTGTCTGTTGGGATCAGGTCAGCCGCACCGCCGAGGCGGGCGATCGTCATGAACAGGTCGGTCACATGCACGATGTCCCCTACAACCGAATCGGCTTCGATTATACCGGGCCACCGAACGAACGCGTCGACGCGCACGCCGCCTTCGGTCGTATCGCCCTTGCCGCCCCTAAAAATCATCGGCGTAAAGCCGGACTGGGGGGAGTACTTGGTGAAGTGTCCGTTGTCGCCCATGATGATAACCAAGGTGTTATCGGCGACGCCCAACTCGTCCATCTCCGCCATCAGCTCGCCTATCCACTGATCGACCAGCTTCATTTTTTCCACATAGATTCCGCCGTTGGGCGTCGTGTACTGATCGGTTGTCGTGCGCGGGCCGGTCAGTGGGTAGAGGGGCCAGTACTGCAGGAAAAAGGGTTCGTTCTTCTCCGCCAGCGCGCGCAGCTGCTCCTTGGCCTGCTGCTGATAGCGGACGTTCATTTCGTGATACTTGGTCTCGTTCCAGCGTTCGCCAGGCTTCATATGGACCTCGCGAGGGTTCTCGCCGCGGACACCTTCGACGCCGGTGACCATGCTCGAGGCATCAGTACGCAACCAGCCATCGATCGTGTAGCGGTCGTCATAGTTGTTGGCGCCGATACCGATGGAGACCTCTTCGTCCGCGGCATCGTCGTGGAAGATGGTCAGCTGGCCCTGCTGATGGATGGGAAAGGCGGCATAGTTGAAGCCCTGGAAGTTGGGCCAGGCCTCCTTGATATCACCCATGTGCCATTTCCCCACGTGGGAGGTGTTGTAACCCGATTCGGACAGGATCTCGGCGAGCGTCACTTCCTTACCCGCCAGGCCGAAACCGGAAATGTCCACCGAGGTGTTGCCCATTCCGTTGCGGTAAGGCTGCCGTCCGGTCATGAAGGCGACGCGCGTCGGCGTACAGGAGGGCTCCGTATACATGCGTGCTAGGCGCATACCCTCACGAGCGAACTCGTTGATCGCGGGAGTACTGTAGCCGCGTATGGAATTTAGCGCCTCGCTGCCAAGGTCGCCGAAACCGATATCGTCGATCAGGATGTAGATAATGTTGGGCGGCTTACCACCATTTTTCTCTCGGAATGCCGCGAGTGTTTCATCCAGAGCCTTATCCTCGGCGGCCCATTTCTCAGCGTTTTGAGCTACAAGAATATAGTACTCCGCATCGTGAACGATGTCCGACTGCGCCTGAGCAGTCATCTCCGGCATTGTGAAAACCAAGGTAGCGACAGTTAAACAAACAGTCTTCTTTATCATGGCGTCCTCCCAACCAAGTGCCATGAAGCTACGTCATCAAGCTAGACCCGGCAACTGTCCAAAGATCCGGAAATGGCTAGATCTCCGGCTCAATCACCGCACCGGAACGATGACCGTTTTCGGACGATCAGCCGACAGGGGGGTCCGCTTCGTGCTTTCGGCACGTGCAAATGAAAACTGAGACACGACCCGCTCATGCCCGGGCTGTTGCGTTGACGCCCGGCGCGCGGCTCGCCTAGGCTGACCACCGCGGCGTCTGGCCGGCCGCCCTCAAGCCGCCGGGCTGATCGGCGCCTCGTCCTCCGCCTCGGTGAACAGGGTGAAGAGCTCCTGGGGCCGGCGCACGCCGCGCAGGGCGTAGCGGCCGAGCGACACCAGGCGCTCGCGCGACCGGCCGGCGGCCTCGGCAAAGGCCTGGGAGATCACCAGGGTCTGGTCGAGCGAGCGGCACATGGCCTCGATGCGGCTGACCTCGTTGACCGCCGGGCCGACCACGGTGAAGTCCAGCCGGTCCCGGGCGCCGATGTTGCCGTACATCACGTCGCCCAGGTGCAGCGCGACCCGGAAGCCGGTCACCGGCAGGCTCTCGGCAGCGCGTCTGGCGGTCACGGCCGCCATGCGCCGGAGCAAGCGGTCGGCGGCGTCGAGCGCGGCGTCACAGCTCTCGGCGACCGGGTCGCCCTGGAAGATCGCCAAGACGCCGTCGCCCATGAACTTGAGCACCTGGCCGCCGTGCTCGTGCACCGTGGTCACCATGCACTCGAAGTAATCGTCGAGCATGGCGAGCAGCCGGTCGCGCGGCGTCGTGTCGGCGATCTTGGTGAAGCCCTGCAGGTCGCAGTACCAGAGCGCCGCGCGGATGGTCTCGCCGCTGCCGCGCAGGATCTCGCCGCCCAGCACCCGACGGCCCGCGTCCGCGCCCAGGTAGGTGGCGATCACGCTGTGGGCGATCCGGTGGGCCGATGCGCTCTTGACCGTGAGCGCCAGCGGCTGCGCCAGCTTCTCGATGACCGCGATGTGGTGGTCGTCGAAGCCCGCGGCGGCATCGCTCAGCCAGGACGACAGCACCCGGTCGGCGGGCCCCAGCCGGCGACCCTCGCCGAACGCGGTGCCCAGGGCGAAATAGTCCGTCCCGCCCCGCGCGCGAAACCGCTCGAGCAAGGGAAACCCGGACGGCGGGTCGTCCGGGCCGAGCCGGTGGCGCATGCGCCAGAGGTTCTCCGAAGACATGTAGCTGAAGGGGATGCGCGAGGCCTTGACGCCCTCGCGGCTGAAGCTGCGCTGCCAGTCCTCCTCGACCGCCGCCTCCTCGTCGCGCCACCAGATGAAGTTGTGACCGCCGATGATCGGATGCAGCGTCGGCTGCGACAGGTTGGCGCGCATCAGAGGCACGCCCTCCCCCACCAGCCGCTGGCAGAAGCCCGTCAGGATCTCCGTCTCGGACGAGCCCTTCAGGCCCTCGGAGACGACCCACTGCGTGATGTCCAATGCGGTCTCGGGTGTCATCCAGGTACCGATTCGCTTGGCCGGACGGCGCGATCATCCGGATGGCGCAAGGGCCCAGCCGACAGGGCAGTCTAATCCAGGTGGCGCGCGGCGCAACCATGTCTTTCCTGCGGCAGGACCGCCGGTTCCTTGGTCACCATCCGGCCAAAGCCGCGGGCCTTTTCACTGCGCGGCTCGGTTCAATGAGATTTCCGAGATTTTCGCAGAAACGGGTCGAGCGTCACGCTGCCGAGATCTTGGTCGCCGACGTTTTCTTCCGGTTCCAAGGGAGCACCTGCACTATGTGCATGGAATCACGAACTCTGTCAGCCCATTGATCTACAAAGCATTTTTCACCCGAAGGCGACCGAGAGGATCGACTCACAACCGGATGTCCACGGTGGCCGCCCGGCGCAGGTCGCGCAGATAGCGCCGGGCCAGCATGTCGAGGCGCTGGGCGGTCAGCGAGTCCCTGATCTTCTCCCGGTCGATGCCGTCGTCTTCGCGGCTGCAGACGAGCAGCAGGCTGATTCCGGCGGCAACGCGTATCGGGGCGCTCGCCTGGCCGACGGGCAGCGGCCAGATGACCCGGCGCAGGTCCTCCGGGAGCTCGCTCAAACTCAGGGTCCCGAGGTCCCCGGAGCCCGGCGAGCCGTGTTCCTTGGCCAGCGCGTCGAAGCTCTCGCAGCCCTCGATGCGCGGCTGTAGCTCGGCGGCCTTGGTCCGCGCTTGCGCCAGCTGGTCCGCGGCGGCATCGGGCGGCAGGGCGAAGAGAAGCTGCTTGATGTTGACCGTGGCGTCGCTCAGAGGAACCTGGCGCCGGTCGCGCAGCAGCAGGATGTAGAAGCCGCCGAAGGTAGAAATCGGCCCGGCCATTTCCCCCGGGCGCATCCGGCCGAGCTGGTCGGTCAGCTCGTCGGGCAGCTGCCCCTCCTCGACCCAGCCCAGGTCGCCCCCCACCGAGGCGGTCGCCGACTGCGAGAACTGCCGGGCCAGCGCCGCGAAATTCGCGCCGCCGCGGAGCTGCTCGACCAGGCGCTCGGCGGTGCGCCGGACATCGTCGTCCTGAAGCACGCTGTCCACCCCGAGCAAGATCTCCGAGACACGCAGCTGGATCCGGCCCTGACTGGACTGGATGCGCGTGATGACCTCGTCGATTTCCTCCTCGCCGATATCGACGGTGGGGCGCAGGCGCCGCTGGACCAAGCGCCGCCACGTCAACTCGCTCCGGACTTGGTCGAGCAGGGCCTTCGGGAGAATTTCGTTGCTCCTCAGCAGGGTGAAGAACTGCTCGCGCGACATGTTGTTCTGCTGCGCGAGCATGGAGATGGTGTCCTCCGTCTGTCCCTCGTCCACCGTGATCTCTAGACGCTTGGCCTCCTGAAGCTGCAGCCGTTCGTCGATCAGCGAGCGCAGCACCTGGCGCTGCAGGCGGCTGCGCGCCTCCGGCGAATCGTTCAGGCCCGAGGCGAGAATGGCCAGGCGCGTGCGCATCGCCAGGTCGAGCATCGAGATGACCTCGTCGTTGACCACGGCCGCGGCGCGCAGCGTGTTCTGCGCGACCCCGGGCGACAGCTGGGCCGAGGCCGCCAGGCCCGAGACCAGGGCGATGGTTGTTACGGCATAGGAAAACAGGCGTTTCATTGTTGCGTGCTCGACCAGGAGCGATTTTCAAGAGGCATTGGAGCGGGCCGACTATAGGGCCAAGCCTTGCGGCAAACAACGCTCGCCAAGCCGATCGCGAACCACCGTTACTCGGAAGAGCCGCCGGTCTGGTATCCGGACCCGAAGCCGCCCAGGGTCTTGAAGCTGATCTGGACGAAGATCGAATCGTCCTCTTCGATCTCGCGATCGGAAAAGAACCGGCGCTCGCCCACGACCTCGATGAGGAAACACTCGTCCTCATAGCTCAGGCCGACCGACGTGCTCAGGGTGCTTTCCCTCTCGAGGTCCCGGCGGTTGGCGACGAAGGCCGACCAGTTTTCGTTGAACCGGCTGGTCAGGCGGAGGTTGATCTCCTCGCGGTCGAGGTTGGTGGCGCCGACCGCGCTGTCGATGAACAAATAGTCGAGGTCCAGGTTGAGCGCCGGCGGACCGATCTTGAGATCGACTTCGTTCCGGCGGGGCATAAAGCTCTTCTTGTCCCGCCGGAAACGATAGAGCAGATCGAAATAATTGACCGGACTCAAGTTGACCCGCCCAACCACGTCCGACAGCTTGTCCTGCACGCCGGAGTTCTTCGGAAACAAATCTTTCTCTTGCGACAGTCGATAGCTTTGGCCGATGAAGAACCCGGCCTGACTACCGCTGGGGCCGATCCCCTTCCATTGCAGCCCGTAGTCGAACCGTTGTCCGGAGTCGACGCGGTCGAGCCCGGGAAAGCGGTTCAGACTGAAAAGGTTCGTATCGTCGAACTCGAAGTCGAGACTGTCCTCGTTGGGGATATCGTTCGGATTGCCGCCGTTCGGCCCGGCGACGAGCTGGGCCATCGGTTCGATCACCTGATTCAGGCTCTCGGATTGGCGAACCCAGGGATAGCGCCAACTCAGGGCCAACTGGGGAAAGAAGCGGCCGGCAACCTCGGTTTCGGTCGGTCCCGAAGGGTTGACGTCGATGCTGCCCGGCAGGAATTCGTCGCTCCAGTAGCCGTCGGTCTGGACCTTGGCTTTGAGGGTATAGAGACCGCCTATGGGGTCGGTGTAGGGAACTTCCCAGCCGCCCGTCAGCGACAGGCGCCGGACATCGCGGCCCTCGCGCCGCGAGAGGACCATCATGTTGGCGTCGATGCTGTAGGTGCTGTCGGCGATCCAGGGTTCGCTGACGAAGTTGTAATCGACCAGGGGCGCGACGATGGGCGCCTCGCGATTCTTGTCTCTCTCTCGCAGCCCTTGGAAAGCGAAGGCGTTTACCGCGGCGTAGTCGCGGCCGTCGAGCCGCTCGGCAAAGAGATTGCTGGTCAGGAAAGAGCTGTTGTCGAAGTTGTACAGGCGCAGGTAGGTATCATCGGTGGACCAGTCTATGTCGAAGCCGGCACGCCAGGTCTCGCTGATGTCATAGCGGCCCATGGTGTCGACGTGGCCGCGCACGACGTCTTTCGATATCGTGCCGTCGTTCTCCTCGCGGTCCGCGGAGGTCACGCTGCCGTCGATTTCATGCTGTCCGAACGGCAGGAGCTGTCGGACCTGCCCGGCAAGAACGATCCCTTGCTTGGTGGTGAAGATCGGCTCGAACGTCGCATCCAAAGTGGGCGAGACGGCCAAATAGTAGGGCACCTGTGCGACACCGCCCAGGGTCTCGGAAGTGCCGAAGGTGGGCGTGAGAAAGCCGCTCATACGTTCGACCGTCGGATCCGGGTGCTCGAAGTAGGGGGTGTACAACACCGGAATACCGGCGAATTCCAGCCAGGCGCTGCTGTAGCGGATCTTTTGGTCGTCTTGGTCGTGCACGATCTTGGCGGCCTTGATCTGCCAGAGCGGCGACCGGGTCGGATCGTCGCGGCACAGATCGCAGGGACTGAAGACGCCGTTCTGGAACACGGTTCGATTGCCCCCCGTACGCAGCCCGCTGCTGGCGGCCATGCGGCTGCGGTCGCTCAACAGAACCCGGATGTCCTTGATGAAGCCCTCGCGCAGGTCGCCTGTCAGCTCGACGTAGTCCGCAAACACGGCCTCGCCGCCCGGCTCCAGAAGGCTGACGTTCCCCGAGGCGGTGACGACGTTGTTGCGCAGGTTGTAGGACACGCTGTCGGCATGCAGGACGCGCTCGCCTTGCGACACCTCCACCTTACCCGAGGCGGTGACGACACCCAGGGTTTCGTCGTAGGTCACCTGATCGGCGCTGATCAGCGCGGGCAGATCGCTTTGTAGAACGTTGCGCGCTTGGGCAGGGGGCTCCGGCGCGCCCGCCGGCGCTTCGGCGGCCTCACCCACTTGGGTGGCCAGCGCCGTGGCCGACCACAGGAATGCGGCCAAAGCCCAGTTCCGCAATCGCCCCCGCATATGCCTTCGCTAACCGTCCTCGAGGTGAAGCAGCATAGCAAGTCCCAGCATGGCACTGATGCCGGCCGGTGCCCAGCCCGCCAGAATCACCGGTATCTTACCCGAGAGGCCCAGGGCGAACACGAAGTTGGACAGGAAATAGAGCAGGAATCCCGCCAGCATTCCGAGGACGACGACCAGGGCGACATGGCCTTGACGCTGCGGCCTGAGGGAAAAGGTCGCGGCCAGCAGGATCATCGCCGCGAGCAGCAGGGGCGTCGCGAGCAAACGGTTCAGTTGCAACTTGTGGCGCTGTGCCGAGAAGCCCGCGTTTTCGAGAAGTCTGACAAAGCTGGGCAGGCTCCAGAATGAGATGGTCTCGGGGTCGGCGAAGCTCTCGAGTATCTTGGCGGGCGTCAGCTCGGTTTCCAACTCCATGGCCTCGACGCGGCGTGTTCGTGCGCCCGGCACGGACAACGCGGCGTCGGTGATGCGCCATACGCCGTCGCCGAGCACGGCGCGCGACGCATCGATTCGGCTGAGGAATCGGTCGTTGGCGCCAAAGCGAAAGACGATCACGCGGTGCAGCGTCATGCTGTCCGGCGAGGCCCGCGCCGCATGGACCACCGACTGACCGTCCCGGTCGGCTTGGCGCAGCCACAGGCCGCTGCCCGACAGGGCCAGGGCGGACTCCTGCCGGCCCGAGAAACGTGCCTCGATCTGCTCGAAGCGCCCCAGCAGGGCCGACGCGACCGGGTTCAACACGGTGACCGACACAACGCCGATCAGCGCCGCCACGCTCAAGACGGGCAGGAGAAACTGCCAGACCGAAACACCGGCCGCCCGCGCCACGACGAGCTCGTGCGCGCGCGTCAGGCGCCAGAAGGTCGCCAGGCCCGAGAACAGAACAGTGAAAGGCATGACCTCCTGGACCAGGTGGGGCAGCCTGAGCAGGACCATGGTCAGGATTATTCCGAGACCAGCCCCCGGCTTGTTGGCGAAGCGGTCGAGCAGATCGACCATGCTCACCAGCACGATGATGCCGCTCAGGCCGAGGAAGAACGCCGCCCAACGCCCGGT
>JAOUCL010000032.1 GCA_029859805.1 Rhodospirillales bacterium
CTGTTTCCGGGCGGAAACAGGAACTGGACTGCGGCGGCTCCAAGGGCAGGGTCGCCGCGGTCATCCACTGCTCGGCCGTACGCGGCTGGCCGTCCACCTTGCTCATGACAAACAAGATGAAGCCGATCTGGGACTGAAAGTCGCCCTTGTCCGGGCCGCCGTCCAGGTAGGCGAGATTGTAGTCGTTGAACACGGTGTCGAACAAAAGGGCGTTCAAGGCCCCCGCCGCGTCCGGGTCCAGAAGTGCCCGGCCCAGGCGGCTGACCCGGTAGGTCCCTTTGAACTTCCTGCCCAGCCCGGCGAGGCCGAGGATGACGTGGAGAAAATCCAGGGGCAGGAAGTCGGCCTCGTTCAAGACCTTCTGGAGCCGCCAGACCCGCTCCGGCTCGAAGTCGGGCCAGCGGAATTCCCGCACCATCCGCTCGACGAACTTCCTACTGAAATTGCCGGTCGCCGTCAGCTTGATGCCGCCTTCGTCGTCCATGCGGCGCAGAATCAGGCGGGCGTGGACGAGAACCAGGGACCGCGACAGCTCCTCGAGCGAGAGCGAATCGTTCAATCGGACCGGTCCGTCCTCGCGCCAGTCGGCTTCGAGCAGGTTCATGATCTGGGCGTGTGTCAGACGGATCATCGGCGCATCCTACGGCGAATCGAGCGGAGGGCCACGTCGGAATCTCGAGGGACGGACAGGCCCTATGAACATCGGCCCGGAGCATGCCTGAAAGCGGATTCATCCTTAGCGGCTCTTAAGCGTTAATCCCGCTGTTACCTTTTCCCGCTAAACTGGTCCCAGAATCGACCTCCGGGCCTTGCGGCCCGGGCCAGGTAGGACCCTAGCGATGTACCTGTCCAAGAGCGGCGACACCTACGTCCTGAAGTGTCACTGCGGACATTACAACCTCTCCTTCTGCGATCATGGCGTCGAGCTGACCGGCACGGTGACCTGCCTCATGTGCGGCGCGCAGGCCGAGTGGCAAGAGCTGCTCACTTCCTGCGGCGTGCGGAGCGCACCCGAGCCGGAGGCGGCGATCCACGTCCTGAAGGCCTGAGGACAAGGGGACGTTCTCGGGGGCACCCGCTCCGAGCCCGCCCCTCGGCCGCCCGTCCAGAATGCGGTTGCCGGGGCCGCGGACGCGGCGTAGATTCCCGCGGCTCTGTCTTGGCGCGGCCCGGGAATCAGCGATGATCAAGGCGGTCACCTTCGACCTTTGGGACACCATCGTCTACGACGATACCGACGAGCCCAAGCGCGCGGCCCAGGGCCTGCGCTCGAAGCGCGACGAGCGCCGCCACCTAGTCTGGCAGGCGCTCGAGCGCATCGCGCCCGTCGACCGGGCGGCGGTGGACATCGCCTACGACGTGGCCGACGCCGCCTTCAACAAGGTCTGGCATGAGCAGCACATCACCTGGACCATCGCCGAGCGCCTCAAGGTCGTCCTGGACGGCCTGGGGCGCGGCCTGCCGGAGGACGACTTCGAGGCCGTCGTCGAGGCCCACGAGGTCATGGAGGTCGAGATCTATCCCGAGGCCATCGAAGGCGTCGGCGAAGCGCTCGAGGCGCTTTCGAAGCGCTACAAGCTCTGCATCGTCTCGGACACCATCGTGACGCCGGGCACCGGCCTGCGCGCCCTGCTCGGCAAACACGGCCTCGCGGACTATTTCTCGGGCTTCGCCTTCTCCGACGAGGTCGGCCGCTCCAAGCCGCACCGCGCCATGTTCGAGGCGGCGGCCCGGCAGCTCGGCGTCGAGTTCTTCCAGATGGTCCACGTCGGCGACCGCGACCACAACGACGTTAAGGGCCCGCAGGCGCTGGGCGCCAAGGCGGTCCTGTTCACCGCCAGCCGCGACAACGATAAGGCGAACACCAGCGCCGACGCGATCTGCGAGCGCCACGCCGACCTGCCGGCCATCGTCGACCGGCTGGCCGGCGGCTAAGGCGGAGCAGGCCTCGATGTCCAGCCCTCGAACGGTCGGCTTCACCCCCCACCCTAGCCCTCCCCCGCAAGGGGGGAGGGGAGATGAAGCCCTGATATCATTTTCCCCTTCCCCCTTGACGGGGGAAGGTCGGGATGGGGGTGGAATTGCGCGCCGCTGTGGGGCGGCGGCTTGAAATGGCGAAGAAACCACGCTTCCTGGTCGTCGACGGCTACGCCCGCGAGGGGCGCGAAGACCTGCAGGCGGGCGGCGCGAGCACGGCGGGCGACCTTTACGAGCGGATGCTGAAGGCCTGCACCCCGGGCGGCGCCGAGGTCGACATCGTCACTCCGGCCGACCCGGACTCGGCGCTGCCCAAGGGCGCGGCGATCGGGCAGTACGCCGGCATTGCCTGGACCGGCTCCAGCCTGACGATCTATGCCGACGACCCCAAGGTGACGCCGCAGATCGAATTCGCCAAGGCGGCCTTCGAGGCCAAGGTGCCCGGCTTCGGCAGCTGCTGGGCGGCGCAGATCGCCGTGGTCGCGGCCGGCGGCCACTGCGCGGCCAACCCCAAGGGCCGCGAGATGGGCCTGGCGCGCAAGATCGCGCTGACCCACGAGGGCCGGGCCCACCCGCTCTACCACGGCAAGAAGTCCGTCTTCGACGCCTTCATCAGCCACGACGACGAGATCACGCACCTGCCGCCGGGCGGCGTGCTGCTCGCCTCGAACCGCCACACCCACATGCAGTCCGTCGCCGTCACCCACAACGGCGGCCAGTTCTGGGGCCTGCAGTACCACCCGGAATACGACCTGCACGAGTTGGCGCGGCTCTGCTATTGCCGCAAGCAGAAGCTGACCGAGAAGGGCTTCTTCCAGGACGTGGAGGCCGCCCAGGACTTCGTCGACAAGCTCGAAGCGCTGCACCAGGACCCGGGCCGCAAGGACCTCGCCTGGCTGCTCGGCATCGACGAGGACGTGATGAACGCCGACATTCGCCGGGCCGAGGTGCGCAACTGGATCGAGCAGCTCGTCCTGCCCAGCCTGCGGCATTAGGCGCCATCGACGCCCCTGCTCATGGTTCGACAGGCTCACCATGAGGACCTTTTGTGGGGGCAGGCGACACCGGAGGACCTCATCCTGAGCCTGTCGAAGGACGAGGTCCGGGCCACCGCATTGAGCGCTCGAGGAGCCGCGACATGACCCTACCGCCGCCGCGCGCTTGGCAGAGGATGTTGAGCGGGCGCCGGCTCGACCTCTTGGACCCCTCGCCGCTCGACGTCGAGATCGAGGACATCGCCCATGGGCTCAGCCGGGTCGCGCGCTGGAACGGCCAGACCGGCGGCCAGTGGGCCTTCACCGTGGCCCAGCACTCCCTGCTGGTCGAGGCGCTGGTCGGCAACTTCCGGCCCAAGGCGCCCGATACCTGGCGCCTCGCCGCCCTGCTGCACGACGCGCCGGAATACGTCATCGGCGACCTGATCACCCCTTTCAAGAACGCGGTCGGCCTCGACTACCGGGCCTTGGAGCGCCGGCTGCTCCAGGCCATCCACATCCGCTTCGCCCTGCCCGCCGAACCGCCGAAGGCGGCCACAACGCTCATCAAGCGCGCGGATAGGACAGCGGCCTACCTGGAGGCGACCCAGCTCGCCGGCTTCGCCGCCCCCGAGGCCCGGCGCTTCTTCGGCAGCCCCCGCGGCCTCGACGAGATCACCCTCGCGCCCTGGCCCCCCGCCGAGGCCAAGGTGCGGTTCCTGGAGCGCTACGAAGCGCTGTCGGCGGTCACCAAAACCGCCTGAACGACGCGCGAAAAGGCCCCGGCCCCCAACAGGGGCATTCGAGCCCATGCAAAGGCGTTTTCCGCGGCTTGCGGGCGCCGCGGCTCCGGCCAAATGCCGCCGCACGCGATCGTGATGGGGATTTGAACCGCCGTTAAGGCCTTTCGAACCGCCGCTCGGCTAGCATGGCGGGGCACACGATCAATGTCCCGACCGGGACCCGGGGGACCCATGCGAGGCAACATCGGACAGTCCGCCAAGGGCCGAGCCAGCATCGGCCACCTGCGCCGCCACTGGCACGCCGAGGTGCCGATCGGCGCCTGGCCGGTCGTGGTGACCCATAAGGGCAGTCTCTTCGCCGGGCTGTTCATCACCGTCTTCGGCACGGTCTGGGGCGGGTTTCCGGTCTTCGGCATGATGCAGCACGGCGCGCCGGACCTGGACCGGCCCGAGAATTGGCTGTTCCTGCTGTTCCCCGTCATCGGCGTCGGCATCGTGCTCTATGGCCTGCACCGGCTGCTCTGGCGCAAGACCGTGACCCTCGACGGGTTGTTCGTCGCGGTCGCCGAGCGCGGCCTCTTCGGCGCGAGGTCCTGGCAGGAGCCCCTCACGGGCTATCGCGGCGTGCTCAGCCGCTCGCGCCGGGTCCATACAAAGAACAGCAACTACACGCTCTATCTGGTTGAGCTCCTGCACAGAGACTCCAAGCGGACGATCAACCTCTACACCGCGCGCCGCCGGGAGAGCTGGCGCGCCAAGTGGGAGGCCTACGCCCGCTGGCTGAAGCTGCCGGCGCTGGAGCAGGACGAGGGCAGCGTGGTGGCGCGCGACGTCGAGGACCTGGACAAGCCGGTCGCCGAGCTGATCGACGAGGGCAAGGTCGCGGTCGACTACGATGCCCTGAAGCAGCGCGCGGAGGGCCTGGCGGTCGACATCGAGGGCGACGCCGTCGTGGCGACCCGTACCCGGCCGCAGGTCTCGCTCCTCGGCATGCTGCTGTTCCTCGCCTTCCCGGCGGTCTTCGTCTATGTCGGCTTCTTCCTGGGCGAGGGCGACGCCGTGGACCGAATCGGCCGCCTTGTGGTCGGCGCCATGGGTGTCTTCTTCGGGGTGTCGATCCTGGCCGGCTTGGTCTGGGACCGTTTGACGCGTCGGCGCCTGCGCATCGCCCCGGACCGGCTCACCGTCACCGCCGTCGGCCCCTGGGGCGAGAGCCGGGGCCGCTCGCTCGACGCCGGCGAGATCGAGGGCGTCAGGGTCGGCCGCGAGCACGAGAACCGCCGTCCCGCGGTCCTGATCCAAGGCGACCGGCAGACGCTCGCCTTCGGCCGCGGCCTGCCCGAGGCCTCGCTCGAGTTCCTGCGTAACGCCGTCCTGGCCAAGATCGCCAAGCACCACAGCCGCGGCCTCTGAAACCTTACGGCGCCTGGGGCGAGCACCCTGCCACGGACGCATAGGTGCAGTGCAAAATAAGCGGGCCCGGAGATTGACCTAGATCACGGACGCCCGGGTCGAATCGTGCTCTTCCACAAGGATCTACTGTGGATTTTCGAACCTGAGGTGGTTTGATGTTTGCGTATGGTACACGTCCTAATGCGTGTGGGCGCAGTGCCCTTTTCCCCTTTGGGGGACACACCAGACGTAACTCCGAACCCAGGCTGCGCTGACCCGGACCCTGTCGGGGTCAGGCAGTGTCGGACGGGTTCGGGTCTTTGGAACGGCGGCCGGCTTATCGGTGACCGTTCCCCCTGACCGAGAGGAGGAGTTGCATGTACGGGAAAGCTCGAGGAGAGCCCCTTTGGCGGCCGGCCGCTCTGCCGGCGGCCATCGTGGCCTTGGCCTTCGCCCTGGCCAGTCCGGTCCCGCGAACGCGGCGGCCTTGACAGCCCCGGAGGCGTCGGAGGCCAAGGCCTCGTCCAGCACTACGGACCACAGCAAGCTGGAAGCCCTCGACAAGGACTTCCAGACCGGACCCGAGGTGACCAAGGCCTGCCTCACCTGCCACACCGAGGCGGCCGACCAGATCCACAAGACCAAGCACTGGACCTGGGAGTTCGTCAGCCCCGAGACCGGGCAACGGCTCGGCAAGAGGAACATCATCAACAACTTCTGCGTCGCGGTGTCCTCCAACGAGCCGCGCTGCACCAGCTGCCACATCGGCTACGGCTGGAAGGACGGCAATTTCGACTTCGCCTCCAAGGAGAACGTCGACTGTCTCGTCTGCCACGACACCACGGGCAGCTACAAGAAATTCCCCACCGGCGCCGGCCACCCCAACTATGCGTCCAAGGAATGGCCGCCCAAGTCGGGCAAGATGCGCCCGCCGGTCGACCTCAAGAAGGTCGCCCAGAATGTCGGGCCGACCAGCCGTCAGACCTGCGGCGCCTGCCACTTCTACGGCGGCGGCGGCAATGCCGTGAAGCACGGCGACATCGACAGCTCGCTCGGCAAGCCGGACAAGGATCTGGACGTTCACATGGACGCCGAGGGCCTCGACTTCGCCTGCTCGACCTGCCACCGCACCGACGCCCACGCGATCCAGGGTAGCCGCTACACCACGGTCGCGGCCGACACGGACGGCATGGTCGTCCCCGGCAAGGGCAACGACGAGCGGGCGACCTGCCGGTCGTGCCACGGCGAGCGTCCCATGAAGGACGAGAAGCTGAACGACCACACCGACGTGGTCGCCTGCCAGACCTGCCACATCCCAGCCTTCGCGCGCGGCGGCATCGCCACCAAGATGTGGTGGGACTGGTCCAAGGCGGGCCGAAAGATCGACGGCAAGCCGGTCGTCAAGAACGGCAAGGGCGAGGTTGTCCACAGCATGAAGAAGGGGCAGTTCGCCTGGGCCGAGAACGTCGTACCGGAGTACCGCTGGTTCAACGGCGAGATTTCGTACACCGAGCTGGGCGACCGGGTCGACCCGGAGACCGGAGTCGAGATCAACAGCTTCGGCGGGTCGGCCGACGACGGCAAGTCGCGCATCTGGCCGTTCAAGGTCTTCAAGGGCATCCAGCCCTACGACGCGGGCACCGATATCCTCGCCGTGCCGCACCTCTTCGGCAAGGACCCCGACGCCTACTGGAAGTCCTACGACTGGAACCGGGCGCTCAGCGCCGGCATGCAGTCGGTCGGCTACTCCTACAGCGGCGAGCTGGGGTTCATCGAGAGCGAGATGTCCTGGCCGATCACCCACATGGTGGCGTCCAAGGACGACGCCATCGCGTGCGACGGATGCCATGCCCGCGAGGGACGCCTTAAGGATGTCGCCGGCATCTACATGCCGGGGCGCGACAGCCTCAAGCCGGTCGACCTGGCCGGATGGGCCCTCGTTTCGCTGGTTCTCGCCGGGATCCTGATCCACGGCGTCGTCCGTGTGTTTTCCGCCATCAAGAGGAGCTAGAACCATGTCCCGCATCTATCTTTTCAAGCGCTTCGAGCGGTTCTGGCACTGGGCGCAGGCGGCCCTGATCCTCACCATGATGCTGACGGGCTTCGAGATCCACGGCGTCTACACCCTGCTCGGGTTCGAGACCGCGGTGAGCACCCATACCACCACGGCCTGGGCGCTGATCGGGCTCTGGGCTTTCGCTATCTTCTGGCACTTCACCACGGGGGAATGGAAGCAGTACATCCCCTCGGACAAGCCAGGTCGGATCTTCGCCATGGCCAAGTTCTACGCCTGGGGCGTCTTCACGGGCGATCCGCACCCCTACAAGGCGACCCCGGAACGCAAGCACAACCCCATGCAGCGCCTGACTTATCTGGGGATCAAGCTGGCGGTGAACCCGCTCATCTGGATCACGGGCCTGCTCTACCTGTTCTACAACTCCTGGGGCGGGGTCCTTGCCGGCGCCGACCTGCAGATCGTCGCGGTTTTGCACACGGTGGGCGCGTTCCTGATGCTGGCCTTCCTCGTCGCGCACCTCTACCTGATCACAATGGGAGAAACCCTGTTCGCCCAGCTGAAGGCGATGATCACCGGCTGGGAGGAAGTGAAGGAATAGCACGCTCCCGCGCCGTCCGTTCATGGCCGGGCCCTCGGGCCCGGCCTTTTCTTTGCCTCGCGACAGGCCGCGGTTCCGCCCAGACAGGGCCGGGTTCGGCCGGCTGAAAGCGCGTCGCGCGCTCCATGTGGCCTTATGGTTAACGGATCGTGACCCGCAGGGCGCCCTCCAAGGAAACCCGCGGCCGAGTGGGCGACCGGCGATGACGCTGGGATCACGCCCGGTTTGGTAAAGAGAGTCTTAACGGGGGTGGAAAAGTGTTAACCGGGAAGTGAGCAAGGAACCTTGGCCATGAAGTGGTTGCTGGATCAGATCTACGGGGCGAACGCCATGGGGGACCCCTACTACGAGTTCTTCGTGGACGCGTCGGCCCTGATCCCCTGGTGGTACCCGACCCTGGTGTTCGGGATCGCCGCCTTGATGGTGACGGCGCGCTGGCACGCGCGGACGCAGTACCGGCGCAAGGCGGCCCTGGCCGCGGTGCGCGTGCGCAAGCGGACCCTACGCCGCATTTCCTAGCCGGGCAGGCCCGCGGTGCGCCTTCAGGCGGCGATCCGGAGGCCCAGGTAGGGCAGCTGGAAACCGAGGATGATCGCACCGCAGGCGATCGCAACGCCGTAGGGCACCCTTTCGCCCTTCACCAGGATCCGCGGCAGCGAACCCCCGTCCGGCGCCGCGCGAACGGCCGGCAGGCGCGCGATCACGATACGCAGGACCAGCAGCAGCAGCGCCAAGGCCCCACCGGCCAGCGCGACCACCAAGACGAACTGCGCCAGGTAGGCGAAACCCGTCCAGAGCGACACGGCGGTCATCAGCTTGACGTCGCCGGCGCCGAGCAAGCCCCGGGCAAAGAGCACCACGCCGACCGCCAGCACGCTGAGCCCCGCCCCAACGTGCGAGAGCCAATCGACCTCGACCGGCAGCAGGAGCGCCGTCGGAACGAACAGCAGCAGCAGCGCGGCACTGACCCAGTTCGGGATCTTGAACTTCCAGACGTCCGTGGCGGCCGCCGCGGCGAGCAGCAGGACATAGAGCGCGAAGGCGCCGTGCGCCACAATCTGCAGATCGGATTCTTCCATGGCGGCCTCTCCTCGGCCGGGCGGCGGCGGCCTGCTTGCCTCGCCACGCGCGGCCTCGGACGGATTATTGCCGCCTATTCTAAAGAAATCCTGAGTTCGGGCATACCGGCACCCGGCGGCAGGCCCATCCGCCGGAAAAGCTCGCCCGCTTCCGTGTCCACCTCGCCGGATCGCCGGGACTTACCCCGCGCATCGAGTATGCGGGCCTGGATCGAGAGCGAGCGGGCCAGTTCGAAGTGAAGGCCGAGGCCGCGCTGGGCCGCCACCGCCCGGTCGATCACCCGCTCGGCGCGCCCGAGGTCGCGTCCCTTCGGCCGGGCGAGCGCCACCGCGAGCGTCCGCGCGGCGATCGAGCCGGCCCAGGGCTGATTGGTCTCGGCCGCCAGGGACAGGGCCTCGCGGGTCAGACCGGAGGCAAGGCGTTCCTGGCCGGGCTGGCATGCGCTCTCGGCCAGCCCGGCCTCGAAGAACGCCAGCAGGAATCGGGTGCCGAGCCGTTTCGCCATGGCGGCGGCACGGTTCAGCTCGCGACGCGCCGCCTTGCGCCGCCCCCCGGCCAGCAAGGCGAGGCCGCGAAAGCCGCAGAGCACGTAAAGGCGCAGCAGGTCGCCCCGCGCCTCGGCGATCTCAAGCGCTCGCGCGAAGCTCTCCAGCGCCGCGCCGGCCTGCCCGCACCAGAGCCGGACCAGGCCCTGCGCCTCGAAGGCGCCGGCCAGGAAATCCGGACGGCGCGACTCCCCGGCGAGCCTGACGGCCCGCGTACAGTCCTCGTGCGCTTCGGCGAATTCGCCCGCCGTGGCCCGCGCCAGGCCGAGCAGGGCGCTGGCCCGCGCCGCCTCGGCCGGCGGGCCCACCGTGCCGTTGTCCTGCGCCCTTGCGGCCAAGTAACCGGCCAGCCGATCTCCGGGCGCGGCGATCAGGTGCAGCCGCGCGATGAAGCGCTCGCTGTCCAGCCAGGCGCCCTCGTCGCCGGCCAGCGCCGCCAGGGCCAGACCGCGTCGGGCGCAGTCCCAGGCGACCGCTTCCTCGCCGCCGCGCTGGTGGGCCCGGGAGCGCGCAATCAGGACCTCGGCCTGCCGTCTCGAGTCCGCAAGACCTTGGGCCAGGGGCTCGGCCGCCTCGAGCGCGGAGCGCGCACCGACCGGATCGTCACTGTCCTCGGCACAGACGGTGAGCGCGAGATACAGGTCGAGCGCCGAGGACGAGTCCTCGCCGGAGTTGTCCGCGTCCCGCAGAATCGTCCGGCCCTCTTCGAGGATGCACCGGGCCGCCAGCCGCGCGCCTCGGTTCATCTCGAGCCGCGCGGCCTGCACCAGGGCCGCCAGCGCGTCCTGCCGCCGGTCCGCCTCGGCGAGCCGGCCGGCGAGCACCCGGTAATGGGCCGCCAGGGCCTCGGCCTGCAGCTGCTCGACCGTCTCGGCGGGCAGCCGGCTCGGCGCCGGCCCGGCCCGGCCCCGCGGCACAGCGAGTCCGGGGCGCTCTACGGGTTCCTCCCCGGCCGAGGCCTGGTCGTGGATGCTCTGATAGAGCCGCGTAGTCTCCCGGTCCGGCAAGACGCCCAGCTCGCGGTTCAAGACCTCGCGGCACTCGCGATATTGGGCCAGGGCCGAGGCGCGCAAGCCGTTTTCGGCATAGAGCCGCATCAGTCGCCGGTGAATGTCCTCGCGGAACGGATCGATCGCCAAGATCCGCCGGGCGGTCGCGGCCGCGCCCTCCAGGTCTTGCGCGCCTTCCTGATGGGCGAGCAGGGCGGCCATCGCCCGCAGGGCGAGATCGCGCAGCCGGCCGCGCGTGACGGCCAGCCAGTCCTCGAACTCCGGCGCATCGAGACGCAGCCCGGCCAGGAACTCGCCGCCACAGAGCGACACGGCCGAGGCCAGCGACCGTGGCGAACCGTCGTCCGTGAGCCGCGCCAACTCGAGGGCGTCGACCAGAACCGCGCCGGGTTCCAGCGACACCGTCTGGTCGGTCACGCGAAGGACCGGCGTCTCGCAGCGGTGCAAGGTCCTGCCCAGGGCCAGCAGCACCTGACGCAGGCTCTGCCGGGCGCGCGGCTGTGCGAAGTCGCCCCAGAGCAGCGCGGCCAGCGTCTCGCGCGGGGCGCTCTGGCCCGCCGAAACGGCCAGATAGGCGAGCAGGGCCTCGGCCTTGCGCAAAGACACGGGAATCGGCCGGCCATATTCGTCTTCCAGCCGAAAGCCGCCGAACAGCCGAAGACGAATGCCGCCGGCCGTGCCGAGCATCGCGTCCAGCCCGACCTCGCCGTGGCCGGTCATCGGCCCGAACCGCCGCTCGGACGCCGGCGGGCCGGTCCGGTAATCGACGCGTTGGCGCCTGCCGCGACAACGGCGCGCGGAAAGTAGAGATCGACGCGGGTCCCCTCACCGTCCCCCGCTGTGATCTCAATCCGCCCGCCCGATTGGCTCACAAAACCGTGGACCGTGCTGAGGCCGAGCCCGAGATGCACCGCCTCAGACTTGGTGGTGAAGAACGGGTTGAGGGCGCGCTCGGCGAATTCGGGCGGCATGCCGGGCCCGGTGTCCCGTACCGACAAGCGGACGTAGTCGGCCTGGAGCGGGCCCTCCCGGCCAGGGTCCGCGTTCGCGATCTCCAGGGTCAGATGCCCGCCCTCCGGCATGGCGTCGCAGGCGTTCCGGGCCAGCTCGCCGAGCGCGGCGGCGAACCCGTCCCGGTCGATCTGGACGGGCCACAGGCCGGCGCCGGCGACGACCTCGACCCCGACGGTGGCCGGGAAGGCGTAGTCGCCGGTCTGTACGACTTCCGCAACCGCCGCGTTGAGGTCGAGCCGCTTCGGCAGGAGCCGCTGGCGCTGTGCGACCGCCCGCAGCTTGCCCAGCAGACTGTTGATCTCGCTTCCGTCCGGGCCGGCGGACTGTCCGGCGACCTGGCTTCTCTCCATCGCCCCGGCACGCAGGCTGACCACCTTACCGTCGCCCGGCCCGACCCCGACCGACTCCGGATCCAGATAGAGCCGGTCGCACAGCCCCGCGAAGGCCTGCGACATTTGGGTCAGGTGCGCCGCGGCGGCCCGCCTGCCCTCGCGCCGTTTCAACTCCGTGACGTCGTGGAAGTGGCAGGTGGTCCCGCCCCCTTCGGCCCGGGCCTCGGCCAGCAGAACCCACCGCGACCCGCGCAGCCGCTGCTCGTGAAGGCCGCCGCCGGCCGCGTGCCATTCCAGGCGGTCGCGGACCCATGAGTGGATCCGATAGAGGGTGTCCTTGGGCAGAAGCTGCCGGGCCATCTGCCACTGGATTTCCTCGTAGCGCGAGCCTGGCACGAAGAACGCCGCGAGTTCGGGGAACAGGCGGCCGATCGTCCGGTTCGCGGACAGCAGCCGGTCGCCGGCGTCGAACACCAGAACGCCCGCCGGCGACGACTCCAACGAATCCGTGGACCCCGCTTCCGAACGCCGCGACAGCTCTTCGGCCGTTTCCCTCTCGCCGCGCCATTTCTCGCCCAGCGCCAGCGCAAGCTGCCGGATTTCCACGGAGTGGAACGGCTTCTGCACATAATAGAGTCGATCCGCCGGCGGCACGCGCGCGCTCAGTTCGAGCGCATCGATATCCAGCGCGGCGGTGACGATCACGATGTGCAGCTTCGGGTCCAAGGCGCGCATCCGTGCGACGGCCTCCAGCCCCTCGGCGCCGCGTGGGTCCACGAAGGCAAGTGCGAAGGGCCGCTGCTGTCCGGTCGCGCGCTCGATGGCCTCGGCGGCCTCCGCAACCTCGCAACAGGCCGCAAGCTCGACATCGGGAAGGCCTTCGTGGCAAACCGCCGATGCGAAAAAATCGAGCTCGGGGTCCGCGTAGCCTCCCGCAGCGGCCTTCTCCGACCCGGCGCAGAGCGCCAAACGGTAGTCGTCTATCAGGCCCGGCTCGCCGTCGACCACCAGAATCCGGACCGTTCCGTGTCCCGCCATGATCCTCTGTGCCCTTCCTGTCGAGATCCGATCTTCCCGATGCGCCTCTTCCGGGCCACCACCGCGTCGTTTCTCACGGCTACGGAGAAGTCGGTATTAAGCAATATAGCCTATATACTACAATAACCAAAGGCAAGTATTAATTATTCATTAACCATTATTATTAACTATTCTGTGCAAAACAGCCCGTTTCCTGGGAAATATTGCCCGCAATTTGATTGGGTTCTTGGAAGTTGGAATACAGAGCGGCCTGCAGCTCTCTCGGCTGCTGGAGATTGCGCCCTGGAGCTATCTTACGACCTCGTACAAGCGATACGGGCCGGCCAGCTCTGCCGGCACCTGGACCGGGCGCAGCCAGGCCGGCACCTGGCCCTGGGAGAGACGACCGACAAAGGTGGACCCGCTCTTGAGCGCTGCCTGGACGAGGGCCGGACCGTCGGGGCAGAACAAGACCAGCTCCACACCCCGCCGATCGATCAACCGGCGGCTGGTGGCATCGTCGCGCGCGCCAAAGATCCCGTCGCCGTCGATCAGGCCGGTCACGTTGCGGTGGTAGGGCGAGGCGACCACGGAATGAGGCGTGCGGTACAGCAGTTCGGGCCCGTAGTTGAAGTGCGCGAGGACGACGCGCGGGCGGTCGCCGAGCCCCTGGGGCTGACCGAGCAGGGCATAGGCGTTCTCCAGATGGCAGCGCGTCCGCACCGTGGACGCCTTGATCGGACCCGACAGCGCCGCCCCCAGTGCGATGAATCCCGTGAGCAGGCCGAGCATCAGGCCGGCGCGTAGCACAACCCGCGCGGGTGCCAGGTTCATTCGTTCGGACAGCTTCAGCAGGCGGCCCAACAACTCCGCCAGGACGATCGCGAGCAGGACCTCGGTAAAGGGGGCAAAACGCAGCATAGCCAGCGCCAGGGGCAGGAAACTCGCTACGCAGACCGCGAGGTAAAGCCAGCCGTCCCGGTTTGCCGGGTTGCGCTCGCGCAGCAGCAGGACGGCGAGGAACGGCACGCATACGACCGCCGGCCCGAGGAACGTCAGGAAACGCCCCAGGGAACGGGCGTCGCTCGGCCACAGCGGCTTCAACTCGTTCACGAGATCCAGGATCACCGGGCCGAGCCGCGGGTCCAGGTCTACCGCGGGGCCGCCGAAGAACTTGGGATACGCCAGGTAGAGCACCGCGCCCGCGGCAACGGCGCCGAGGGCCGCGACGGCCGCCCGGCGGGGAACATCCCGCGCATCGAGGCCCCGCCACTCCAGCGCGCGAACGACCGCCCAGAAAGCGAGCGCCAAGAGGGCGACGGCAAGGTGCGCAATCGAAATACGGTCGTACTCCTCGACCAGATAATGGGCCGGCGGGCGTTCGACCGCTATGGCGAATGCGACCATCGCGCTCAGGCCGAGGGCGTGCCACAGGTTCTTGCGCGCGCGGTCGCCGGCACGCCACAGCCAGGTCGCCGTCAGGGCCGCGAAACTGGCCGCAAGCAGGAGCAGCGCCTCCATACTGAGCCACAGCGCGAAGCCCAAGGCCGCGCCGGCGGCCCAGGCCAGCCGGGCCTCGAAGGGCCGCATCACGAGCCGCAGAGTCAGACCGACCGACAGCACGAAGGCCAGGCTGATCAGCATGTGGTGATCGGCGCGGCCGAGGAGCCCCGTGCTGATCAAGGGCGCCTGCACGAAGATCGCCAAGACGAGCAGGCAACGGCGCCAGCGGTCGAGCAGCGGCACCGCCGCCCAGACAAGGGTCAGCACCATGGCCAGCTGGAGCAGCGGGGAGAAGGCCGCGGCCCACCAGAACAGGCCTTTCTGGAAACCAAGCCAGGGCGAGAGTGCCCAGCCGCCCGCCAGCAGTAGCAGATCCATCGGCCGGGTCCAGTGCAGCTCCGTGCCATAGGGCGCGTTGCTGCGCTCTATGGTCCCGTCGAACCAAACCCCGGTCTCGTACAGCTCGGTGACGCGGACCAGGCGCATATATCCGTCGGTGCCGTAAAGCTGTCCATCGAATACCGCGGTCACCCCCGTGCCGATGACCAGGGCGTGGATCAGGAGGCCCAACCCGAGCGCCAGCAGATAGGGGAGCGCCTCCTGCCACGCGCCCTGGCCGCCAAGCTTGGCGCCGCCTCCCCGGGCATCGGGGCGAATGTCCAGAGAGGCGCCAAAGCTCATGACCGCTGTTTCCGTTTTGCTCGAAGTCGCGGGGCGGGTACTGGCCCGAAAGGCCCGGAGCCCGACAAGATCGCCCAAAGGACTGAAAAAACGCTAAATACTCGTTTCCGGTCAGCGTGGGGCGCCGGGCGAGGCGCCACCGGGCAGCTCGACCGGGTGCGGCCAGGGCGTCACAGGGACACCAGACTATGGGCTTATGTTTACGGTCACCCTGCCGGCCCGCTTCGGCACAATCGGGGGCGATCTCGGCTGCGACGTTTAGGATTCCGTCAATAGGCTTGCCCGGGTGACGGGGACTCCCCTAGAATCTTAACGTTATTCAATACTTTATCAACCGATCGGTCCTATTCTGCGGCTTCGGATCGATCGCGACCCCGGTGGGCTTCCCCATGCTCTACACACCCCTGTCAGATGACCGGTCTGACAGTCCCGACTACGAGTTGACGGTCCTCATGCCGTGTCTCGACGAGGCCGAGACGATCGGCCTCTGCATCGAGAAAGCGATGGCCTATATCGCGAGCCGGAACATCGTCGGCGAGGTATTGATCGCAGACAACGGAAGCACCGACGGCTCCCAGGACATCGCCAGGAAGTTGGGGGCCCGGGTGGTCCCGGTGCCGGAAAAGGGCTACGGCAGCGCACTTATGGGCGGCATCGCGACGGCGCGGGGCCGCTTCGTCATCATGGGTGACGCCGACGACAGCTACGATTTCAGTGCGTTGGACGCCTACCTGGAGAAGCTGCGCGACGGCCAGGACCTGGTGATGGGCAACCGTTTCATGGGCGGCATCGCGCCCGGCGCCATGCCGCCGCTGCACCGCTATCTTGGCAACCCGATCTTGAGCGGGATCGGGCGCCTCTTCTTCAAGGTGCCGATCGGCGATTTCCATTGCGGGCTGCGCGGGTTCAACCGTGCGGAGATCGCCCGCTTGGACCTGAACACCACCGGCATGGAGTTCGCCAGCGAGATGGTGGTCAAGGCGGGCCTACGAAACCTGCGCATCGCCGAGGTCCCGACCACCCTATCGCCCGACGGGCGCAGCAGGCCGCCCCACCTGCGCAGCTGGCGCGACGGCTGGCGGCACCTCCGGTTCCTGCTGTTGTTCAGTCCGCGCTGGCTGTTCCTCTATCCGGGCGGCCTGCTTATGCTGGTCGGCTTGGCCGCCATGCTCTGGCTCGCGGCCGGTCCCCGCAGCGTGGGCAGCCTCGTGCTCGACGTGAATACGCTGGTCTACGCGGCCGCCGCCCTGATTTGCGGTTTCCAGGCCGTGACCTTCGCCGTCTTCGCCAAGGTCTTCGCCATCAATGCCAGACTGCTGCCGCCCGACCCGCGGATCGCGTCGCTTACCCGCCTGTTCTCCATGGAGGTCGGCATCGTGTTGGGCGGCTTGCTGTTGGTCGCCGGCCTGGCCGCCTCGGCCTATGCCGTCGGGTTCTGGGGCCGGGCCTCCTTCGGGCCGCTCGACCCGGCCGTCTCGCTGCGCATCGTGGTGCCGGCAGTGACCGCGCTGGTGCTCGGATTGCAGACCGCCTTCGCCAGCTTCTTCCTGAGCGTTCTCGGGCTGAAGACCAAATGACCGTCATAGCCGCGCTTCACCAGGATCTGGTCTTCAACCGCCGCGTCCGGGTTCTGAGCGAAGCGCTGTCCCGCCTGCTGCCCCAAGGCGCCACGGTGCTCGACGTCGGCTGCGGCAACGGACTGATCGCCCATCTGCTCGGCGAGCAACGGCCGGACCTCGCCCTTTCCGGCATCGACGTCCTGGTCCGCCCCGAGACCCATATCCCGGTCGAGATCTTCGACGGCCAGCGCATTCCCCGCGCCGACCAGAGCGTGGACGTCGTGATGTTCGTCGACGTGCTGCACCACACCGATGATCCCGAAGCGCTTCTGCGCGAGGCCGCCCGGGTCGCGCGCAGGGCGATCGTGCTGAAGGACCACACACGCGACGGGTTCCTGGCCGGGCCCACGCTGCGCTTCATGGACTGGGTGGGCAACGCGCATCACGGCGTGCGTCTGCCCTACAACTACTGGCCGGAACGCGATTGGCGCGTGGCCTTCGGGCGCCTGGGCCTGAAACCCGTCGAATGGAAGGATCGGTTGAACCTCTATCCTGGGCCCGCGGGCTGGCTGTTCGACCGATCGCTCCACTTCGTTGCGCGCCTGGAACATGCCTGATCCCGGACAGAGCCGCGCGGACAGGGTTTTTCTTGTCCTGTTCTTCCTGGCGATCCTCTGCTTCTACGGCGTCTTTGCCTACACCAACTATGCCGGCGCCGAAGGCCTGCACGACAACGAGGGGATCTTGCTCGGGCGGGACTTCGTGGTGTTCTGGAGCGCCTCGGTACTCGCGCTGGACGGCCAGATATCCCAGATTTTCGATTTCGCGGCGTTTCACGCCGCGCAAGAACGGCTGATCGGCGGCGAGGTGCCGCTCTATCCCTGGCTTTATCCGCCCCACGCCCTGTTCACCATCCTGCCGCTCGGCCTGTTGCCGTTCCTGTGGTCCTACCTGCTCTGGTCGGTCGCGACCTTGGCGCTCTACCTCTGGGCCGCGGTCGGGCGGTCCTGGAGGACCCTCCGCGGCCTGGTCCTGGTCCTGGCGCCGGCCAGCTTCGTGAACGCCGTCATGGGCCAGAACGGGTTCCTGAGCGCCGCGCTCCTGGTCGGCGGCCTGCGGCTGCTCGACAGCCGTCCAATTCTGGCCGGCGTGCTGCTGGGCCTGCTGTGTTTCAAGCCACAGCTCGGGCTGCTCATCCCGGTCGCGCTCGTGGCGGCCCGGCTTTGGCGGCCATTCCTCAGCGCCTCGGCAACGGTGGTGGCAGTGCTCGCGCTCAGCCTCGCAGCGTTCGACCCGGAGAGCTGGTCGTCCTTCTTCGAGATGAGCACGGTCTATCAGGCCAGGACCCTGAGCGACGATCGCGGCTGGCTTCTGAACATTGTGACCTCGCCCTTCATGAGCATGGGTTTACTGGGTTTCGGCGCAACGGCGCGCGGCGTCATACAAGCGTTCTTTACCCTGACCGCAATGCTCGCGGTCTATGTCACCTTCAGGAAGGCCGGCGGCAGGAACCTCCAGATCGCCGTGCTTCTGGCGGCCGTGCTCCTGGCCAGCCCCTATGGCTACAACTACGACCTGACCCTGGTCAGCGTCGCGGTTCTCTTGGCCTTCGAGCACGCAACGCGGACCGGTTTCCTGCCGGGCGAGCGGCTTCTCCTGGCCGTGGCCTGGCTGCTCCCCCTTTTGGTCGTGGCCGGCAACGTCAGAGGCATACCGGTCGCACCGCCGGTCCTCGCCCTGCTGTTCGCAGTCCTCTTGATCCGGACGAACGGCTGGTCGCTGCACCTCGGCGGTGCGAGGCGGGCGGCCTCCCCTTGACCCTGGTTACCGGCCGCGCCAGACCGGTGGGCGCTTCTCGGCGAAGGCGCGCGGGCCCTCGCGCGCGTCCTCGGAATCGAGCATTCGCTGATAGGCCTCGAACCTGCCGTCGTCGATCCCCGCCATGCTTTCGGCGAACGTCAGGGTCTCCGTCCGCCGGGCCAGCTCCTTGATGGCGGAGACCGAGAGCGGCGCGCCGGCGACGATCAGTTCCGCCCACTCCCGGGCCTTGGCCATGAGATTGCCCGCGGGCACGACGGCGTTGACCAGTCCCCAACGCCCCGCCTCGGCGGCGTCCATGCGCCGTCCGGTCAGCAGCAGGTCGAGCGCCACCGCCCGCGGGATGAAGCGCGGCAGCAGTATGGTCGCAACGTCGGCCACGACCCCGACCAGGGTCTCGGGCAGGGCGAACTCGACGTGCTCGGCGGCGACCCTGAGATCAGCCGCCAACGCCAGCTCGAAGCCACCGCCGATGGCCAGACCGTTGACCGCCGCGATGACCGGCTTGTCGAGGCGCATGATCTGCTGGATCCCCGCGAAGCCGCCCGGCCCGAAGTCGGTGTCGACGTCCTCGCCGCCGGCCGCCGCCTTGAGGTCCCAGCCGGCCGAGAAGAAGCGCTCGCCGGCACTGGTCACGATCGCCACGCGCAGATCCGGATCCTCCGAGAAGTGCCGGAAGATCTCTCCCAGCCGGTGGCTGGTCGCCACGTCTATAGCGTTGGCCTTGGGACGGTCGAGGGTGATCTCCAGCACCCCGCCGCGGCGTTCGCTGCGCACCGCTTCGCTCATGCTCGGTTCCTTTCAGTTCAGTCGTCCTGCTGTCGGATCAGGGCGTCCGCTGCCACGACCCCGGCGCCCTTCGCCAACACCATCAGCGGATTGATATCCAGCTCGAGCAGGGTGTCGCGGTTCGCCTCGGCATAGGCCGCCACCGCCTGCATGGCATCGACGACGGCCTCGCGGTCACCCGCCGGGCGGCCCCGGAAGCCGTCGAGCAGCCGCGCTGCCTCGAGCGAGTCGAGCGCCGCGGCGAAGTCGTCTCGTCGGCCAGGCAGCAGGATCGTCCGGCTGTCGCGCGCGATCTCGACTTCGACCCCGCCGGCGCCCACGACCAGCGCCAGTCCGAACTGCGGATCGCGCGTGACGCCGACGATCAGCTCCAGCACCGCCCCCTCGACCATGCGCTCGACCAAGACACGCCGGGCCGCCCCCGGCAACCCCGTGAGGGCTGCGGCGATGCGCGCGACCGCCGCCTCGACCTCGGCCTCGCTCGTCAAGCCGAGCGCCACCGCGCCCGCCTCGGTCTTGTGCACGATCCGCGCATCGAGCGCCTTGACCGCGACCGGGAAGCCGAGCGCGCGGGCCGCAGAGGGGCACTCGGCGGCCGCGACCGCCCGCCCCTCGGGAACGGTCAGGCCGGCGGCCGCGAGCACCTCCTTGCCCTCCCATTCGTCCAGGGTCCGTGCCGGTCCGTCACGGTCCGCCTGCCGCGGCACCACGAGCCGGGCGGCCTGCGCCGGATCGATGCGGGCGCGCTGCTCGCTGTAGTGGGCCGAAGCGGCGATGGCGGCAACCGCCTCGTCGAGACCCTGCATCGGCGCGGCACCATTGGCGGCGCCGCGCAGGCGCACCTCTTCGGGCAGGAGCTCGGGCAGCGTGCTGGTGGCGGCCAACCGCCGGCCCTGCGCCTTGCCGGCCGTGACGAAAGCCTCGAAGGCGGCATGCCACCCGTCGCGGCCCGGCGTATCCGGGCGCGGGTAGTCGAGCAACAGCATGGCTACGTCGTAGGGGCCCGCCATCATCGTCCCGAAACAGCGCTCGAGCGCCGCCGCGTCGCCCCAGACCGAGGTGTTGTAGTCGAAAGGGTTGGAGAGGGTGACGAAGTCCGGCAACTGGACCGCCAGCTCGGCCCGCTGCGTTTCGGTCAGGTCGGGCAGCTCAAGCCGGTGGCGCGCCGCGAGGTCGGCCAGCAGCGCGGCCTCCCCGCCCGAGCAGCACAGCACGCCCAGGCGCCGCCCCGGCAGCGGCCCCACGACGTGCAGGAACTTGAGCGTTTCGAGCAGCGCGCTGAGCGACGGCGCCCGGACGACGCCGAGCCGCTCGAACAGCGCCTGATAGAGCGCGTCGGAGCCGACCAGCGAGCTGGTGTGGCTGAGCGCGATCCGCGCGCCGATGTCCGAGCTTCCGACCTTGAGGGCGACCACGGGCACGCCTTTTTCGAGCGCCGCGGCGGCCGCGCGCGCGAAGCCCGCGACGTCGACGAGCCCTTCGACATAGAGGCCGATCGCGGTGACCCGCGGATCCTCGACCAGCGTCGCCACGAGATCGCTGAAGCCGAGGCAGGCCTGATTGCCGACGCTGACGACATAGGCGATCGGCAGGGACCGCTGCTCCATGGTCAGGTTCAGGCTGATGTTGCCGCTTTGGCTGATGATAGCGACGCCGCGTTCGGTCGGCCGTCCGCCGTGGCCCTCCGACCACAGCACCGCGCCGTCGAGGTAGTTCAGCAGGCCGTAGCAGTTCGGCCCCACGACCGCCATCTCGCCGGCAGCCTCGACGAGTTCCGCCTGCAGGCGGGCGCCCTCGGCGCCGCGCTCGGCGAAGCCGGCGGCATAGCAGATCGCCCCGCCGGCGCCGCGCCGGGCGAGCTGGCCAACGACCTCGACCGTGGCCTCGCGGTTGACTGCGACGAAGGCGGCGTCCGGGGCCTCTGGCAGGTCCGCGATCGAAGGGAAGCAGGGGCGGCCCTCGACGTCGGCGCGCCGCGGATGGACCGGCCAGATCTCGCCCTCGAACCCGAATTCGACGCACTGGCGCAGCGAGATCGCGGCGTCCTCGCCGCCCACGAAGGCAACGTGGCGCGGGGCGAGCAGGCGCTTCAGGTTCCGCCGCCGGCGCAAGGCCGCCGGATCGGCGCCGGGTCCGCTGCCGGCCTCGGGTCCGGGCGGCGCCACGGTCAGCCCTCGTGTGGGCGCAGGAGGGCGCGCGAGATGATGTGGCGCTGGATCTCGCTGGTCCCTTCCCAGATCCGCTCGACCCTGGAGTCCCGCCACAAGCGCTCGAGCGGCAACTCGGCCATCAGGCCCATGCCGCCGTAGATCTGCAGCGCTTCGTCGGTAACGCGGCTCAGCACCTCCGTGGCGTGCAGCTTGGCGATCGCGGCGTCGCTGTCGGTCATGGTGCCCTGGTCGAGCTTCCAGGCCGCCTTGAAGGTCAAGAGCTCGGCTGCCTCGATGCCGACCGTCATGTCGGCGAGCTTGAAGGAGGTGCCCTGGAACTTGCCGATGGTCTGGCCGAACTGCTTGCGGCCGGCGGCCCACTCGACCGCCATCTCCATGGCCCGCCGGGCGCGGCCGACGCAGATGGCGGCGACCTGGAGGCGGGTCGCGGCGAGCCATTCGTTGGCCACGTCGAAGCCCTTGTGCTCCTCGCCCAGGACCTGGGACAGCGGCACGCGGCAGTCGTCGAAATTGAGGATGCAGTTGTGATAGCCGCGGAGCGAGACGCTCCGATAGCCGGGACGCACCTCGAAGCCCGGCGTGCCCTTGTCGATCAGGAAGGCGGTGATCTTCTTGCGCGGGCCGCGCGGACCCGCCTCCTCGCCGCTGGCCGCGAAGAGGATCACGTAGTCGGCCAGGTCCGCGTGGCTGATGAAATGCTTGGTGCCGTTGATCACGTAGTCGTCGCCGTCGCGCTCGGCCCGGCACTTCATGGAGCGCAGGTCGGAGCCGGCCCCCGGCTCGGTCATGGCCAAGCACTCCAGGCGCTCGCCGCGGACGGTCGGCAGCAGGTAGGACTCGGCCTGCTCGGGCGTGCAGGCGCGCAGAATGTTGCTCGACCGCGCCACGATGTACTGGAGCGCGTAGGAGGCGCGGCCCAGTTCGCGGTCGAGCAGGGCCATGCTGACGTTGTCGAGGCCGCCGCCGCCCAGCTCCTCGGGCATGTTGGCGGCGTAGAAGCCCAGTTCGATGGCCCGCCGCTTGATCTGTTCGATCAGTTCCGGGCGTACCGCGCCGGCCTCCTCGACCTCCTCCTCGTAGGGGTAGAGCTCCTGCTCGACGAAGGCGCGCAGGCTCTCGACGAGCATCTGCTGTTCGGTGGAAAGCGCGAAATCCATGGCGACCTCTTGGCTCAGCTCTGGGGTCCGACTGACATCCGCCGTCCCGCCTGCTCGGGCGCGGGCAGGTCTCGGTGCACGGCCCAGACCGCCGCCAGGGCCTCGTGGACCTCGGGCGCGATCGGCGCTGTCTTGGCGGCGTTCATGTCCACGTGCAGCAGCATCTGCTCGGTCGTGGCGAGCAGCGCGCCGGTCCGACCGTGGAACATCGCGTGAAAGAAATGCAGACGCTTCTCGTCGAGGCCGAGAAGCTGGGTCGTGAAGCTGAGCGGTTCGCCGGTCGAGGCCTCGCGGAGGAAGTTGATGTGGCTCTCCACCGTATAGAACGAGTGCCCAGCGGCGCGATAGGCCTCGTCGATGCCGACGTAGCGGAACAGCGCGTCCGAGGCCCAGCCGAAGGCGGTCAGGAAACAGGCCTCGCTCATGTGGCCGTTGTAGTCGACCCACTCGGGCAGCACGGTGCAGCTGTAGAGGGCCAGCGGCGCCGGCACCTCGGCGCCCATCTCCCAGCGGGCGAACGCCTGACCGCCCAGGCGCCGCGCTTCGTCCGCGGCCAGCGTCTGGCCGGCGCCGACGTCGTGGCCGCGCAGCGCCTGCATGATCGCGATCAGGCAGTCGTCACGCAGGCGCTCGAGCTCCTGGATCGAGCGTCCGGCAGCCTGGCGCCGGGTGCCCTCGACCATGCGCTCGATCAGCGTATCGTTGAGCTCGGGCGCCACCAGCTTGGTCCAGGGCAGCTTGAGCGCGGGGCCGAACTGCTCCAGCATGTGGCGCAGGCCGCCCTCGCCGCCGGCCAGGTGGAAGGTCAGGCAGGTACCCATGATGGCCCAGCGCAGCCCGGGGCCGTAGCTGATCGCATCGTCGATCTCATCGGTGCTGGCCACGCCATCGTTGACCAGGTGCAGGATCTCGCGCCAGACGGCCTCCTGCAGGCGGTCGGAGATGTAGCCGTCGATCTCGTTGCGCACCTCGAGCGCATGCATGCCGAGCGACCTGTAGAACGCCATGGCCCGCGCCACCGCCTGCGGGTCGCTTAGCGCGCCGCCCAGCACCTCGACCAGGGGCAGGAGGTAGACCGGATTGAAGGGATGGCCGATCACGACGCGCCCGGGATGACGGCAGTCGGCCTGAATGCGGCTCGGCAACAAACCCGAGGAGCTGGAGGCGATGACCACCTGTTCCGGCGCCGCGGCATCGAGTTGCGCGAGCAGGCGCCGCTTCAGGTCTTCGCGCTCGGGCGCGCTCTCCTGGACGAAGTCCGCCCCGGCGCAGGCGTCTTCCGGTGTTGCCGCGAAGCTCAGCCGCGCCGGATCCGCGCCGGGCCAGAGCCCCAGCTTGGCGACCGCCGGCCAGGCGTTGTCGACAGCGGCCCGTAGCTTCGCCTCGGCGTCCGGGCCCGGGTCCCAGGCCGCCACGTCCAGGCCGTGGCCGAGACAGCGCGCCGCCCAGCCGGCGCCGATCACCCCGGTGCCGATCACGGCGACCTTGCGCACCTCCGCCGCCGCCGCTTCCGCCATCGTCATCTCCCCTGCTTCCGACCGGACGATTTCCGGAACGCGCAAACGCTAGCGCAGCCCCGCCCGGACGGTTGACCCCCGGCGACCGGTTCTTGAACGAATCCGCCGTCTGGTTCCGATCCGAGGCATTGGGCTACTATGGCGCAGCCGTCCGCCGCTGCCAAAGGAGCAACGCAATGATCGCCGTGATCTTCGAAGTGGTGCCCCACGAGGGCAAGGCGCAGCAGTACTTCGACCTGGCCGCAGGCCTGCGCGAGGAGCTGCAGCGGGTCGACGGCTTCGTCTCGGTCGAGCGCTTCCACAGCGTGACGACCGAGGGCAAGTACGTGTCGCTGTCGTTCTGGCGCGACGCCGCGGCCGTCGAGGCCTGGTTCTCCAACCCCAACCACAAGAGTGCCCAGGCCGAAGGCCGGCGCGCCATCTTCCGGGACTATCGCATCCGCGTCGCAGAGGTGTTCCGCGACTACGACATGGCCTCCGGCCGCGCCGAGGCCTGACCCGGGCCCTGAGCCGGCCCCTCAGCCGGCACCTGGCCGCGCGGCGGGAACACGAAGCGCTGGTAGAAGTAGACGATGCCGAACAGGCCGAGCGCCAGCCCCGCGACGGAGAGCACGCGCAGGAAGTCGGTGAGCTCCGCCGTGTCGAAGAGGAGCACCTTGCCGACCACGATGAAGAGGACGGCGAGGGAGGCGTAGCGCAGGCTGGAGAACCCCTTCCAGATACCGAGCCCCAAGAGCACGAGCGCGTAGCAGAGCCAGACGACCGAGTAGGTGTAGAACTCCGGATCGCCGGTCGGCCCGACGCCGAGCACCGGCCCGTGGAAGGCCCGGCGCACCTCGAGCGAGAGATACACGAAGACCAGCACGAGCCCATAGACCGCCGCGGCCATGGCAGGTCGCTGATGGCCGCTGCGCCGCAGCTCCCACGCGAAGAGGAAGGCGAAGATCGCGGGCGCCAGATAGGCGAGCGACAGCAGGTTCACGACCGGCCAGTCGCCCACGGGGTCGGAGGACCACAGCGGGTTGGAGGCCAGCAGCTGGAACAGCGGCGTGTGAACCGCCGCGAGACCGGCCAGCAGGCGCCAGCCCCAGAGCAGCGGCCTGCGACCGCTCAGCCGGTAGAGTCTGAGCCAGCCGTAGGCCAGCGCCAGCCATGCGATCGTCTGCAGCGACTGCTCCGCCAGGTCGTAGCGCGGGGCCGTGAGCGAGCCGGCCACGAGGGTGCGGATCTCGAGCGAGACGAACAGCCAGACGAAGGCCAGCGTACCCCCCTCGAGCACCATGACCAGAAGGTCATCCTCGCTGCGCCGGAAGCGCGAGGCGGCCCACCAGAACGCGACGGCCGGGACGCCGTACCCATAGAGGACCCAGTTGAAGCCCGGCAGGCCGCCGAGCGGATAGTCGAGGACGTTGTAGTTCAACACCAGGCGCGCCAGGACCATGCCGGCCAGGACCAGCGCGACATACCTGAGCGGCCTCACGGACAGGCGGTCGTGGATCCAGGCGAGCGCCGGCAGCTGCAGCGACAGGGCGACCGTGAGCCAGGCCTGCTCGAGCGCCATGGCGAAGGCCAAGCTGAGCGCTGCGACCGTGGCCGCGGCATAGGCGGCCAGCGCGAGGTCGCCGTCCCTGGGGAGCGGCCGGCGCCGGATCCAGCCCGCCGCGACGAGGTTGAGCCCGGCCAGGGCGACGGCCACGGCCGACCACTTGAGGTCCAGGCCGAAGTCGACGATGCGCCAGTAGGCGACCGCCAGCAGCGCGAGGGGGGTGACCGCCGAGACGCCGGCCCAGATCGCCGGACGGCGGCTGCCGGCGAGCGCGAGAAAGCCGGCCAGCGCGAAGAGCGCGCCGAAGATCAGCGCCACCACGACGAAGGCCGACAGCTCGGGCGGCAGTACCGGCCCGAGGGTGCCGCTGTACTCCTCGCCCAGGTACTCGTGCAGCGGCAGGGGCCGGGTGACCATACGGGGCAGGTGCCAGACCGCGATCAGCGCGACGGTGAGCGCCGCCGCCACGATCGCCAGCGCATCGAACACCGCCTCGCGGTAGCCGGCGGCGAGGAACAAGGACGCCAGCG
>JAOUCL010000489.1 GCA_029859805.1 Rhodospirillales bacterium
GCGTGGCCGGATTCATGCTGCGGCAACTGACCGGCGACAGCTATCTGCGCCGGTCAACCGGCCTGTCTTGCTAAGCCCTGAGAACGGAATTAAGGGGACGAATTAAGAATTAAGGGGACAGTATACTTTTTTGATATTGCGCAGGCGGGCACTGGAAACCTATTTAGTATACTGTCCCCATAATTCCATAATTCAAAGACCCCGCCTCGAGGGCGGGGTCTTAAGTTATGGCTGTCACGGTCATGGGGCTATGTTTACTATTATCGCCTCCACAATCACCGTCTTGCCTTTTAGTTCCTCTATCAACACAAGGCCAATATCCCGGCAGTAGTACTTGTGCTCGTTCTCTCCCGGAGATAGTCGCGTCCATTCCTTGGTTTTCACGCAGCCGTCATAGTCTTGGAGTTCGGTAGCTACGAATGCGGGAAAGGTGAGCACCTTACCCATATCTTCGGCTTCGTCTTCATAGAACTCTTGCCGGTAATAGTCTCCCGTCGTCGGCGCGGCCAGCATGACAATACCCGCTTCTGCGTTCATGCCTGTTCCGGCCACGTCAGCGCCGGCCTCCCAGGCTCCTTCCTCGCTGGTTCCCAAGAGATTCCAGTCTTCATCGTACAGATATTCCGTGGTGTCTTCCCCCAGATACCAGATGTTGCCCGAATAGTCCTGGGCATACCAGTCATCGGTATCCTCCAGCACCACATCATTCGGAAGACCGTCAAATGTGGTGTCGCAGACCCCATCGAGGTCGATCCACTCCTTGTCCTCGACGACCCTGGCCAGAACGCCGGCGGCGACAAACTTCGTGGCATCGGTCACCACGACCTCATTCATGAGACACTCGTCGTCTTCGTTCTCCGCGAAATAGACGAAGCGTGTCCCCGCCTGGAGCGGCCACCACCGGTTATCGATGTCGAGGGGATCGTTACCCATGGCGGTGAAGTCACCTGCGTTGAATTCAATCTCGACCAGTCCGCCTGCCAGGGCGTGCCCGCCCGTGAGGCCGAACACGGCAAGGACCGCGGCTATTCGCATCAAATTGTTCAATTGCGCTTTGATCATGGCGTGTCTGTCCCTTCCTTTCTTCGATTTTGTGATCCCATCAGAGAGCTGTTTTCGTGACCAGTACGGTACGACCCGGTGTTGAATCATGGTCTGCCTCCCTCTTGGAGTTTGTTATACACAGGCTGCGATTTGTTTGTTTTCCTAACCCGGTGGTCAAGACGCTCACCAACACCGAACCGCTATGTCCCGAAACACAATTCATGCACTTCGGCGGTCTTGTGGAACGTCGATTTGCTCCAATCCATGATCTCAAAACGCCTCGGCACATCCGCTTCCCAGGGCGGGAGCCCGGTAGGAAATCGGGGTTGCAGATTGCGTGGCTCGGCGCCTCTCGAGTCTGCCGAGTATGGCCGTAACGCTACGAAGCGCATATCCAACGTTTGCCAGACAGTACCGTAGACGGCGGACCCAAGCTTCTCGACCTGCGTGTGTGTTCGAGGCAATCACACAGGCGGATGACCGCCGGCGAAAACATTGATGTATTGCAAATTGTTGAGGCGATTTGAAAAACGAGGGGAGATCGAATTAAGGTGACAATTAAGGTGACAGTTTACTTGTCTCATCATCGGAAATTTCCGGTAGAAAGAGATCGATACGCTGTCTCCGGAAATCGGGTAAACCCGGGGGCGTCAAGCCAGGGGCGCTCGCCTCGGCGAAGCCTCCGGCGGAGCCAGGGAGGCCGGCCGCGCGGGCGCGACAGGGAGCCACGACCATGAAGATCTTCATTACCGGCGCCACCGGCTACATCGGCGGCTCGCTCGCCCAGCGCTTGATCGCCGACGGCCATGAGGTGAGCGGCCTGGTGCGCAGCGCGGCGCGCGCGGACGAGGCGCGGGCGCGCGGCATCGAGGCGGTCCCGGGGACCCTCGACGACGGCGCGGTGCTGGCCGGGGCGGCGCGCGCGGCCGACGCCGTGATCGACGCCGCCAGCGCCGACCACGCGGCCTCGACCGAGGCCCTGCTGGCGGCGCTCGCAGAAAGCGGCAAGACGCTGCTGCGCACCAGCGGCACCAGCATCGTCGGCAGCCGCGCCGGCGGCGAGCGGGTCGACGACGTCTTCGACGAGGAGACGCCGTTTACGCCCTCGCCGGGGCGCACGCTCCGGGTCGCCCTCGACCGGAAGGTCCGCGCCGCGGTGGGCCTGCGCGGCGTCGTCGTCTGCCCCAGCCTGATCTACGGGCGCGGCCACGGCGTCAATCCGCAGTCCATCCAGCTGCCCTGGCTGATCGCGCTGGCCAGGAAGCACGGCCTGCCCAGGCACATCGGCCCGGGCGAGAACCGCTGGTCGAACGTCCACATCGACGACCTGGTCGAGCTCTATCTGCTGGCGCTCGACAAGGCGCCGGCCGGGGCCTTCTATTTCGCCGAGAACGGCGAGAATTCCATGCGCGAGGTCTGCGCCGCCATCGGCCGCATGCTGGGCCAGGACGGCCGGACGCAATCCATGACCGTCGAGGAGGCCGCCGCGGAATGGGGCGAGGGCCCGGCCAACGACACCATGGG
>JAOUCL010000206.1 GCA_029859805.1 Rhodospirillales bacterium
TAGACTAGTAGACTTTCGACACGGTCGTCGAGACCAGGTTCGGCATGGTCGAGGGCCGCGTCGTCGTGGGCTTCGACACGGTGGTCTGGATGGGCATACCCTATGCCGCCCCGCCGGTCGGCGCCGCGCGCTGGGAGGCGCCCCGGGAGCCGCAGGCCTGGGCGGGCGTCCGGGACGCCGGCGACTACGGCAGCCGGTGCTTTCAGCCGCGCGGCGGCGGCACCGGGCAGGAGGACTGCCTCTACCTCAACATCTGGCGCCCCGACAGCGCGAAGAAGAACCTCCCGGTCTTCTTCTATATCCACGGCGGCAGCAATACCGGCGGCTCCGGCGAAGGCTCCTGGTACACCGTGGCGCATGCCTACGACGCCGTCGTGGTCACCATCAACTACCGGCTGGGCGCGATGGGCTGGTTCTCGCATCCCGCCCTCATGAGCGGCGATAAGCGAGACGATTCGGGCAACTTCGGCACTCTCGACCAGATCCAGGCGCTCAAGTGGGTGCGGGACAACATCGGAGCCTTCGGCGGCGATCCCAAGAACGTCACGATCGCCGGCGCCTCGGCCGGGGCGCAGAACGTGTCCTATCTGATGCACACGCCGCTCGCCAAGGACCTGTTCCAGAAGGCGATCCTGGAGAGCAACTTTCCGGGCATCCGCCCGGTCGCCGCGGCCTTCAAGTCCTCGAAGCAGGTGCTCTACAACCTGCTGGTCGCCGACGGCGCCGCGGCCGACACCGCCGCCGCCAAGGCGCTGGTCGAGAGCAGCATGAGCGACCAGGACATCCGCGACTATTTCTACGGCAAGACCGCTAAGGAAATCACCGACGTCTACCGCAACGCCTATTGGGGCGGGATCAACTGGGGCGACTTCTACCGCGACGACATCGTGTCGGGATCGGACTTCATCCCGCCGCCGATCGTCCAGTTCTCGCAGGACCGGCCGGAGTTCGTCTACTGCATCGGCGACGGCTTCGTCCTGCCGGACGATCTGGACTTCGCGGACTTCTCGGAAGGCAAGGTCTTTCCCAAGCCGGTCATCGTCGGCACGACCAAGAACGAGAACAACCTGTGGAACGCCGCCTGGCCGTTCAACTACCAGCAAAACAAGTCCCTGGACGAGCTGGTCACCGAGGCCGTGGAGAACACCAACCCGGCCTATGGCTACCTCGCAGAGTTCTACAGCAAGTTCGGCCCGACGGCCGAGGCCTTCAAGGCCAACTACACCTTCTCGACCGAGCTGATCGACGAGGTCGACACCTACATCGGCGCCCAGCTCTCGGCCCGGAACCTGGCCAAGGCGGCCGCCAACCAGAAGGTCGACATCTACGTCTACCGCTTCGACTGGGGATCGGACCCGGCGAAGGTCTACGGGATCCCCTCCGAGGATGCCTGGGTGTTCTACAACGGCGCGATACATGTCGCCGAGTCCAACTTCTTCTATCAGAAGTTCTTCGGCCTCGCCGACGGCGATTCGGTCGACCGCTACGAGTACACCGACGAGAACCTCCCGGGACGCCAGGCGCTGTCGCTTGCGGCCAAGTCCTATCTGGCCGAGTTCATCCACCACCCGCGGGGCAAGATCACGAAAAAGCAGGACCAGCCCGTGGAATGGCAGCCCTGGACCGCGGAGAACGAGCGCTTCATCGTGTTCGACGCCGACGCGGTGGCGGCCGACGTCCAGATGAACGACACGGACATCACCCGCACGCCGGAGGCGCTCTACGAGGCCCACGCCGCCCATCCCAACGCGACCGTCCGGGATTTCATCGAGTACTACATCATGTGGTCCTGGCACTGGAACTGGTACCCCAACGCGAGCGTCGATCCCTTCGACACCGCGCCGGGGCCCAACAGCCTGTTCGACCCGATGGATCCGTGAGGGTCAGGGTCGGCCCGGGGGGTGCCGATCGACGGGCCGGCGTGGGATCGGGCGGCATCCCAGACCGCGCTAGCCGCACCCGCCGCACTCGACCCCCCGCCCTCACGGGTGCGCGTCGTACGCCTCGCAATCGTCGTCCGGGGCGGTGAGGCGGGAGACGGGATCTTCGCCGGGATATTCGTCAAGCTCGATGACGTTGCGGTCCGGGTCGCGGATGAAGATCGCGTTCATGTCCTTGAAGGTGAAGCGCCCGGTGATCTCGATCCCCTTTTCCGCCAGGAATGCCTCCGTCTCGGCCAGAGAGTCGATCCTGAGGGCCATGTGGGTATAGCCCGCGTACTTGCGCTCGACATCCATCAGGACGTTCTCGTCCTTGTCCTCGGTGCCCGGCCCCAGGAGATTGAGCACGATCCCCGAAGGGTGGCGCATGATGATCGGGTGGCCCTTCTCGAAGCCGGTATCGACGATCAGCGCGAATCCCAGATCCTCGTAGAAGGCAATGGAGCGGTGCTTGTCGCGCACGCGGATGCCGACATGGTCGATCTTCCGAATCCCGATCATGGCTTCGCCCTTTAAGTCTCATGGCGCGGCCCGACGCCGCAAATCCCGGCCTATCCTTCGAAACGCGTTCTTCGAACGCTCCTCTTGGAGGGAAAGAGGGACTGGCTCCTGGAGTGGACCCCGAAAGTGAGACAGCTAAATTAGGGACAGTTCCGAAAGGAGGAACTGGACCTTATGAGCAGATCACGAGTTTTCAGCCGTGCATTCAAGCTTGCGGCCCTGTCTCGCATGGAGGGTGGGGAGAATGTTTCGGCGCTTTCGCGCGAGTTGAGTGTTCGGCGCAAGCTGCTTTACGAATGGCGCGACGCCTTTCGCGCCGGCGGCCCGGAGGCGTTGCGAGGGCCGGGTCGTCCGCGCAAGGGGTCGGTTGTGGTCGGTGCGAAGTCTGGCGGCGCGCGCGGCTCCCGGACATCTGGCCCCGGTGACGAGCTTGCGGCGGCACGGCTGCGGATCGCCGAGCTGGAGCGCAAGGTTGGCCAGCAGGCGCTGGAAGCGGATTTTTTCAGGCACGCCTTGCGGCTCTTCGAGACCTCCCGCGGGCCGAGCGATCGGCCTGGCGGGACGGCGTCCACGGCCTCGTCCAGGCCTGGGCGCGGCGGCAAGGCGGACTGACGGTGGAACGGATGTGTATGCTGTCGGAGGTGAGCCGGGCGGGCTACTACCGGCATTGGCGGGCCTCGGCGCCGCGCCTCGAGGAGGCCGAGCTGCGCGATGCGATCCAGCGCCTGGCGCTGTCCCATCGGCACTACGGCCATCGCCGGATCGCGGTCCTGTTGCGGCGCGAGGGCTGGTGCGTCAACCGCAAGCGGGTGCTGCGGCTGATGCGCGAGGACAACCTGCTGTGCCTGCGCCAGCGGGCCTTCGTCCCGGCGACGACCGACAGCGCGCACCGCTTTCGGGTCTATCCCAACCTCGCGCGCAAGCTCGAGACCACGGCGGTCAACCAGCTCTGGGTGGCGGACATCACCTATGTCCGGCTGCAAGAAGGCTTCGCCTATCTGGCGGTGGTCCTCGATGCCCACAGCCGGCGCGTGGTCGGCTGGGCCATGGAAACGCACCTGCAGGCGAGCCTCGTGCTCCAGGCCCTGGACAGGGCGCTCTTGGAGCGCGAGGTCGTCCCCGGCGGCCTGGTCCACCACTCCGACCGCGGTGTGCAGTACGCCTGCGGCGACTACATCGCCCGCCTCGAGGCCCACGGCATCCTGCCCTCCATGAGCCGGGTCGCCTGCCCTTATGACAACGCCATGGCGGAGAGCTTCATGAAGACCCTCAAGACCGAGCAGGTGGAAGGCCGGGCCTACCGGAACCTCGAGCACGCCAGACGCGATATTGGCGCTTTCATCGAGCAGGTCTATAACCGCCAAAGGCTCCACTCGGCGCTGGCCTACAGATCGCCCATGGAGTTCGAGCAAGACAACCAGGTGACACGGGCTGCTGCGCAGCAGACCATGTCACTACACACCAACTGTCCCTAGTTTCCTGTCTCAGTACAGGGGTGCAGTCCAACCGCGTGCGCGGACATAGGAAGCCTAAAAAGTATACTGTCCCCGATATTCCCCTAGCGGAGCGCCTTTGGTATCACGCGCCGACGCGGTTCTGCTATGATCCGGCGATGGCGACGAATCGATTCCCGGGCCCATGACCGCCTTTCCCCCTGCCCTTCTCCAAGGCTACCGCGCGTTCAGACGGGGCAAGTTCGCCTCGGAAAGCGAACGCTATCGGACGCTGGCCGAGCAGGGCCAGAAACCGGAGGTGCTGGTCATCGCCTGCTGCGACTCCCGCGCCGCGCCGGAAACCATCTTCGATGCCCGGCCCGGCGAGATCTTCGTCATCCGCAACGTCGCGAATCTCGTGCCGCCGCACTGGCCCGACGGCCGGTTCCACGCCACCTCCGCGGCGCTCGAGTTCGCGGTCCAGAGCCTTCGGGTGAAGCACATCGTGGTGCTGGGCCACGGCCGCTGCGGCGGCGTCGAAGCGGCGCTGGGGTCCTCCGCCGAACCGCTGTCGCCGGGCGACTTCATCGGCAAGTGGATGGAGCTGCTCGCGCCCGCGGCCGAGGCGGTCGGCGAGAACCAGTGGATGACGAGCGCCGAGCGGCAGACCGCCCTCGAGCGCATTTCCATCCGCTACTCGATCGACAACCTGCGGACCTTCCCCTGCGTATCGATCCTCGAGAAGAAAGGGCGCCTCAGTCTCCACGGCGCCTGGTTCGATATTTCGAACGGCGAGCTGTGGATCATGGATCCCGAGACCGGCGACTTCTTCCGCAGCTCGCCGGCGCCGGAGTGACCGGGCGATTCGCCGCGGTGCGAGCGAAAATGGGGACTGGCTCGACTTCGCGTCAGCGAACTCGTGCCTGTCCCTTTTTTCGCGGACCGGCCTGCCGCGGTGCCGGCGGCGGGCCGGGAAAGCGGGACAGGCACCTTTTCGCTCACGCGAAAACGAGCCAGTCCCGGTTTCCCTCCGTTTCGAGGGGAAGTGTCGAGCCGGGCCCGACCGATCTAGCGCGCGCGGCGCCAGATCTCCTCGGCGAGGGCGCCGATCTCGGCGGCGGCGGGGCTTTTCGGCTGGACCTCACCGACCGCGCGGCCCTGGGCGAGCGCCGCGGCGTAGAGCACCCGGTTGCCGAGCCGGGTCTCGGCAACGCCGCCGTGGATCGCGCGCAGGTCCCCGATCATCTCCTCGGTCAGGTTGGCGCGCGGCGGCACCCGGTTGAGCACGACCAGCACCGGCACCTTCTCGGCCGCCGCCAGCTCCAGGGTCGCCCGGGTCGCCCAGACGTCCATCGGCGTCGGCTGCACCGGGACGATCACCAGATCGGCGCCGCGCACCGCGATCCGGGCCTCGGTCTCGGCGTGGGGCGGGCTGTCGACGATCACCACGTCGTGCTCGCGGGCCAGGCGCTCGACCTCGTTCTTGAGGCGCCAGCCCTTGAGCGCGCTGACCAGCAGGCCGGCCCCGGCGTCGCCGAAGCGCGCCTCGCGCAGGCGATACCATTGGCTGAGCGACTCCTGCGGGTCGATGTCGATCGCGGCGACGGATTTGCCGGCCGCCGTGTAGGCCACGGCCAGGTGCGCGGCCATGGTCGTCTTGCCGGCGCCGCCCTTTTGCTGCGCGACTGTAAAGATCTTCGCGGTCATGATGTGCCCCCCACGCGTTTCGCAAGGCACCGACGAGTGTGCGCCCGCGCCGACCCGGACACAAGACCGCGTTTTTATGCCGTGCCGCACTTAAAGGGTCTTGACGCGCGTTAACCATAGGCGCAGGATTTCGTCACGTGGCCGGCTTGGCCGGTGACGATTTAGCCGCCGCAGTGCCTGTGCGGTGACTCTCACGGTTAGCCTACATCCCCTTCGCGGGCTGACGGCGCCGGAGCATAGAGAGCAAAAGTATGGGAGCCGACCGCAAAGGCCGGCTCCCGTCGTGTTTGGGGCCTCGTCGACGTCCCCGGACTCCTCCCACCCCGTGCTTTCCTTGTCCAACCGTTCGGCTAGACTGCGCCGCCATGACCGAATTCCCGAACATGCGGCCGGCCGACGAGGCGGCGCTCGAGGCGGCGGCGGCGCTGCTGCGCGCCGGCGGGCTCGTCGCCTTTCCGACCGAGACGGTCTACGGTCTGGGCGCGGACGCGACCGACGACCGGGCCGTAGCGGCGATCTTCGAGGCCAAGGGTCGGCCGCGCTTCAACCCCCTGATCGTCCACCTGCCCGAGGCCGCGGCGGGCGAAGGCCTCGCGGTCTTCGACGCGCGGGCCCGGGATCTGGCCGCACGCTTCTGGCCCGGTCCCCTAACTCTCGTGCTGCCGCGCGCGCCCGGCTGCCCTGTCTCGCTCTTGTGCAGCGCCGGGCTCGACAGCCTGGCGCTGCGGGTACCGGGCCACCCGCTGGCCGAGGCCCTACTGCGCCGATGCGGCCGGCCGCTGGCCGCGCCCAGCGCCAACCGCTCGGGCGGCATCAGCCCGACCACCGCCGAACACGTCGCCGCGTCGCTGGGCGAGCGCGTCCCGCTGATCCTGGACGGCGGCTCTTGCCCGCTCGGCCTGGAATCGACCGTGCTCGACCTGACCGGAACGCCCCCCGTGCTGCTGCGCCCCGGCGCGGTCACCCGCGAAGCGCTCGAGACGGTGCTCGGCCCCTTGACCGGGCCGAATGCCGACGACGCGGTCAAATCGCCGGGCCAGCTCGAGAGCCACTATGCGCCGGCCCTGCCGCTCCGCCTCGACGCGCGTACGGCCGGCCCGAGGGAGGCCCTGCTCGCCTTCGGCCCGGACCCGCCCGCCGGCGCCGCCGTCACGCTGAACCTCAGCCCGGGCGGCGACCTCGCCGAGGCCGCCGCGAACCTCTTCGCCCAGCTGCACGCCCTCGACCGGCCGGAGCTCGAGGCCATCGCCGTCATGCCGGTGCCCGAGCACGGCCTGGGCGCCGCGATCAACGACCGCCTCAGGCGCGCCGCCGCGCCGCGGGAGCGGCCATGAGCGATGCGAGCGAAAATGGAGACTGGCTCGCCGAGCCAAAACGGGGACTGGCTCGCGGTCGCGCCAGCGGCCGTGTGCCTGTCCCCATTTTCGCTGTCCCCATTTTCGCGGACCGGCGGGCCGCGGCCTTCGCGGCGGCCCGGGAAAGCGGGACAGGCACCATACCGCTGGCGCGACAAGGAGCCAGTCCCGGTTTCCCTCCGGTTTCTCAAGCGGCATTATGCGCGGCGGCGACCACATCTTTCGGCTTTGGGACGCGGCGGGCATGGACGAGGACAGGCGGCGCAAGTTCAACCTCTCGGGCTGGGGGCTGTTCATCGTCTCGGCGGTCTTCTTCATGCTGGCGGCGCTCCGCAGCGGCGATCCGCTCGGCCTGCTCGGCGGCTTCTTCTTCCTGGTCGCCTGTATCGTGTTCCTGATTCCCCTGCTGGCGCGGCGGCCGGACTAGGGCGCCGCCGGGCCACGGGAGTGGCCCTGAGCGGTGCGAGCGAAAATGGTTCGCGGGTGGCCGGGCCGCGGTGTCGGCGGCGGCCCACCCGGCGCTTATCGCAGCAGGAAGCCTTGGCCGATCCGGTCGCCGGGCTCGAGGAAGAAGCGGGCCTCGCCGCAGTAGTGCGCTTCGCCCGCGACCTCGACGGCGACCGCCGGGAAGCGGCCGACCCGCGTCTCGGCCAGCGCCCGGCCGGTGAACACGGCGCCGGTCACGCTCTCGAAGCTGCGGCTCTCGCCGAGCGCAGTCTGGCCGCGGCGGTGCTGCACGGCGATCCTGGCCGTGACGCCCGAGCCGGTCGGGCTGCGGTCGACCTGGGACTCGGCGAAGACGCAGATGTTGGCGCTGGGCGCGCCACCGGCAGCATCGCGGCCGTCGGTCAGGATCGTGCCGTAGAGGAAGGCGAGGTCGGCGTCGTCCGGGTGCTCGAGGGCCACCTGGGCCTTGACCGCCGCGGTGATCTCGGCCGCCGCGTCGACCAGGTCGCGGGTCCTTGACGTCCGCACGTCGAGGCCGAGCTGCTCGGCCGGCGCCAGGGCATAGAACGCGCCGCCGTAGCCGATGTCGAGCGTCACCGGACCATAGGTCCGGGTCTCGATCCCGCGCTCCAGGGCAAAGGCGAAGGCCGGCACGCTGGTAAAGCGCACCCGCCCCGAGCGGCCGTCCCGCACCTCCACGAACGCGGTCACCAGGCCGCAGGGGCACTGGATCCGGACCTCGGTCTCCGGCTCCTGCGCCGCGACCAGACCCCGGTCGACCGCGTAGCGGCCCAGCGCGATGACCGCGTGGCCGCACATGGTGGAATAGCCCTCGTTGTGCATGAACAGCACGGCGAGGTCGGCCTCGGGCAGGTCCGGCTCGACCGGGATCACGCCGTACATGTCGAAATGGCCGCGCGGCTCGAACATCAGCAAGCGCCGCAGGTGGTCGAGGGTCTCGCGGGCGTGGCGCCGCTTGGCCAGGATCGTCGCGCCCGGGACCGGCGGATAGCCCTCGGTGACGATGCGCACCGGCTCGCCGCCCGTGTGCATTTCCAGCGTGTGGATCTCCTGCCTGCCGTCCTGCATGGCGCGCCCTCCACGGCGGCTTCGCGACTCGTTTCGGCCCGAGTCTAAAGCGTTCCCGGTCTTGGCGGAACCGGCCCGCTAGCAGGTTGCTGAAATCGTGCGAAGGCTCACCCTCCCACTTCGTCCCTCGTCCCTCGTCCCTCGTCCCTCGACAAGCTCGGGATGAGGGGGCTCGGGATGAGGAAGCTCAGTGTGAGGGAGAGCTTTTTCAAGGAGTTGTCCTCATCCTGAGCTTGTCGAAGGACGAGGGCAACGGGCCG
>JAOUCL010000207.1 GCA_029859805.1 Rhodospirillales bacterium
CGGCGAGGATCGGCCGCAAGGCGTCGATCGGCACGAACATGTTGCCGGGCATGCGGCTGTCCACCACCGCGTCGGAGACGAGCAGGGAGCCGATGCCGAGCAGGCGGCCGTCCGGGCCGATCAGGCTCGCGCCGCCATAGGCGTGGTGCGGCGGCGCGGTGAAGATCGCGTTGGGCAGCAGGTACTCCCAGTAGCCGGCGAACTCCCGCCGAGAAACCACGTAGGCGGGCGAGGCGGACCCGGCGGCGTCGAAGCTCGCGACCAGCACCTCGCTGTGCGCGTCGAGCTGGGCCGATCTGCCGAGCGGCATGTGCTTTATGCCCAGGGGGGCGAGTGGCCGCAGCAGCCCGAAGCCGGTGTCGTAGTCGTAGGCGACGATTTCGGCGGGAACGGCCTTCTCGTCGGGCAACAGGACTTCCGCGCTTTCCGCCTCCAAGATCAGGTAGCCGATGGTCAGCACCAAGCCGTCCGCGCCGATCACCACGCCCGAGCCCTCGCGCTGGGTGCCCAGCACGACGGCCGTGCGGGCGTCGCCCGGCACCGTTGCGCGGACACCGACCACCGCCTCGAGCGGCCCGGCCACCAGTGGCCACGGCGCGGCCAGGATCGCGAAAATTAGAAATGCCGGAAACGCGCGTGCAGCCCGATCCGATTTGCCCCGCTCGCTCATGGCCTCTTCCTCGATTCTTGAAACGGTATCCGAGCATAGCATGTGCGGCGGCACGATTTAGTTTTATTAATCATTTTTCGGCAATCCTGAGGGCGAAATGCTCTTGCTCTCGACAACGGAGATCGAGCAGATGTTCCTCAAGAACCTCGAGATCGCCGCAGCGATCCTGGCCGTTGCGGCGCTCGGCCCGGGCCTGTTCGGCCAGCCCGCGCAGGCCGCCCAGGGCGCCGGTCGCGCGGTGGTCGCGGTCGACGGCCTGGCCTTGCGCGCGGCGCCGAAGGCGGGCGCGCGGGCGATCATGCGTCTCGGCATCCTGACCGAAGTGATACGTCTCAACCGGCGCCGGCAACCAGCCGTCATCGGCGGCAGAAAGGACCATTGGGTCTACGTCCAGGCCAATTATTGCCCGGATGCGGAAGACACGAGCCTGGCCTGCGAGACGGTGTTCAAGAAGGGCTGGCTCGCCGACTCCTACCTTGCCTACGACGACAGCTTCAAGCCGATGACCGAGTGGCGCGAGGGCACGATCGAGGGTCAGATCGGCGACGTGTCGTGGAGCTATTCCATAGCCGCAGACGGCGCCTACGCGCTCGACTGGGAGGCGTGGAGCTATTTCCGGAAATACGACCCCTGTCCGGAGGAACAGCGCCGGGACGGTTTCTGTGTCGAGACACGCGCCGAAACGGGGCAGCTGCAGCGCTATCGCGACGTCGTGCGCGCCAGCGAGGACGGCGAGTTCTTCTACATCGATCGCCGCGGCGCGCTGTGCCACCGGATGTCGGCTCTGGGCGCACACTTCTGCGATCGTTGAGAGCAGCGACCTTTTGTGTCAATCCTCCAACAGGTGGCCGCCGGTGCGGTGGGGAAGCGTGCGGCTGCCGACCACCTTGGCGACGGTCATGCCGGGCAGGGCGTACCTGTGCAGCCGGCGCGCCAGGAGGAGGCCGTCGGTGCGAGTAACGATCCGCCGCCGCCCCTCGGCCGGATCGTCGGCCACCGGGTCGATCAGCTCCGCGATCACGTCGCCCTCGGCAACCTCAGCGCCCAACGCCACCTTGTAGCTGAGCACCCCGGCCGCTGGCGTATTCAGCGTATCCATCGCATCCAAAGGCGTCGCCTCGGCCAGCGGGGCGGGCGGGGAGCCTGGATCGCCGGCCACCAGGCCGCGGCGCCGGAGAACGCGGAGCAACGCCGCCGCGTCGGCGCCGGCCAGCTCGTCGGAGACGTCGGCGCTGCCGCGCAGCTCGACCGTGGCCGAGAGACAGGCCGGCGGGATCGGGTGGTCCGGGAAGCGCGCGGCCAGCCGTATCCAGGGCGCGGAGAAAGCCTCGTCGAAGGGATTGCCGCCCGAGGGGTCGGCCAGCAGCACCGCGCGGCAGCCCAGCTCCGCCGCAAGGTCCGCGCAACCGGGCCAGTGTGCCGGGATGGTGAAGAGGTGCATCAGCGCCTCGTCGTCGCAGTGAAGGTCGAGCACCAGGTCGGCGTCGACCGCCTCGCGCGCGAGCAGGACGCGCAGGCCCTCCAGCTCGGTGCCCGGCTTGCGCGCTTCCAGGGTCTCGGCCATGGCTTTGCGGACCAGGGCGACATTGGCTTCGGCGTCCGCGGTCAGCCGGCCTCCGAGCCGGTCGGCCACCGGCTCGAAGAGATCCGGCCAATTGCGGTTGAAATTGCCGGCGCTCCCCAGCTCATGGCGCCCCATGTGGTGGGCGTTGAGGAACTGCGCCAGGCCGATCGGGTTGGCGTAGGGCACGATCACGATCTCGCCCGTGATTTCGCCCGCGGCGTCGGCGTCGTCGAGCAGCCGCGTCAAGTGGTGCTGGACCAGCAGGGCCGGCGTCTCGTCGGCATGCAGGGCGGCCTGGACATAGGCCTTGGGCCGCGCACCGGGGGTGCCGTAGCGATGGATCGTCAGGCTGCGCGCCGTGCCCGGGGCTTGGCTCGGCAGCGGCGGTCGGTCGGTTCGACGAGGCATGCGGGTCACCTTTCCGAAGATCATGCGGCAGTCCAAGCTGAGCGGGACGGCCCGGCCGGGTCAAGCCTTGCCTGGTCCCAAAGGCCATCATCAAGGATCTCTGGTATAAACCCGGAAATTCGCCTCCGCCGGCCGCCGGGCCAGGCGCGCTCTAAAAAGCCTCGCCCATCGAGGTCAGCAACTCGCGATGCCTTTCACGCTCGTCGAGGAAGTACGTCATCAACGGTCGGCCCGGCAGGAATGTGTGGGCCAGCCCGGTCTTCTCGAGGTAATCGTCCCATTCCTCGGTGAGGCAGCCCCTGTGCAACAGGCCCTGATAATAGGCCTGCACCTCCGGCGGGATGCCCGGCGCCGCCACGACGCTGCGCTGCATGAAGTAGACCAGGTCGCGGCCCAGTTCGCGGAAGGTCGGCACGTCCGGCAAGACGGAAATTCGATTCGCGGTGAAGGCCGCGAGCGGCCGGGACTTGCCGGCCATGTAATGGGCCATCTGCTCGGAGGGCGTGTTGACCGTAGCATCGATCTCTCCGTTGATCAGGCCTTCGGCGACCTTTCCACCGCTCGCGTAAGTCACGTAGCCGTGCTCGATTCCATAGGCCTGTTCCAGCAGGGCGGTGGGGATGGAGTCCTCCTGGCCCCTTCCTGTGCCGCCCATCTTCCAGTTCTTGGGGCCGGCGGCCCGGACCGCGACCACGTAGTCCCCGACCGTGTGGATGTCGCTCTCGGCGTTGACCCACAGCACGAAGCTGCCCTCGGTCAGGCGGGCGACCGGCGTATAGTCCTCGAGGCTCAGGCCGAGTTCAGGTTGGCGCAGGGGGGTGGTGTAGACACTGTTCAGGGTCATCATGAGGACGTGGGGGTCGCCGGCCTTGCTCTTGAGGTAGCGCATGGCTTCTCCGCCCGACTCTCCGCCCTTGTTGACCACGACGATCGGCTGGTTACTGAGCCTGTGGGTTTCGATGACACTCTGCACCATGCGGGCCAGGCGGTCCGCGCCGCCGCCTTCGCCGGCCATTACCACCAGCTCGATCGGCTTCCGGGGCCGCCAGCCCGACGTTGCGATCGACAACTCCGGTGCCTTCGGTTCGTTCAGAACGCCAGGGCCAAAGCCGGTCAAGTAACTAACGCCGAGGCCGGACAGCAAGAGCAGGCAAAGTCCGGCCAGCCACACGAAACCAGAACGCTTCTTTCTGGGCTCGATCGGATCGCCGCCGCTCATGTCTATGTCGTTCATGGCGCTCTCCGTCGTTGACTTTACTTGCCCTACCTCCACATTCAAGCTCTCGAGTTGCTCGTCGCATCCAAGGGCCATGGCAATGCAACCCGGCGCCTTCCGGCGGCCCTTGGCGATTCGCACTCACAGGTGCACATATGTTAAAAAGCATACGTTAATTTGGGTTAAATTGACGTTAAGCGATTAGTCGGATTCCGCGAGAGCGATACGTATGCCGGTTTTCCCCGCGCGCGCCGGGCCTGCCCCCGCATTCAGGCTGAGCGAATCGGCCATGCTGCGCTATATATGTTCCGATCATGTCCCAAACGCTCGGCATAACTGCGGACGACCTCCGCTATCCCTATCTCGCGGCGCTCAACGAGGCGCAGCGCGAAGCCGTGCAGGCGCTCGACGGGCCGGTGCTCGTGCTGGCCGGCGCGGGGACCGGCAAGACCCGGGTCTTGACCACGCGCCTCGCCCACCTGCTGATCTCAGGCCGGGCGGCGCCGGGCCAGGTGCTGGCCGTCACCTTCACGAACCGGGCGGCGCGCGAGATGAAGGACCGTGTGGCCGCGCTCCTCGGCCGTCCGGTCGAGGGCTGGTGGCTCGGCACCTTCCATGCGCTGGCGGCGCGCATGCTGCGCGAGGACGCCGAACGCGTCGGCCTCAAGCCCAACTTCACGATCCTCGACACCGACGATCAGCTGCGTCTAGTCAAGCAGCTCCTGGAGGCCGAGCAGGTCGACAGCAAGAAATGGCCGGCGCGCGCCGTGCTGGGCGCCATCCAGCGCTGGAAGGACCGCGCGCTTACGCCTGATAAGGTCTCGGCAGGCGAGGCCGGCGACCTCGCGGGCGGCCGGGCGCTGGCGCTCTACGCCGCCTACCAGGATCGCCTGCGGACCCTCAACGCCTGCGATTTCGGCGACCTGCTGCTGCACAGCCTGGGCCTGTTCCAGGATCATCCCGACGTGCTGGCCAAGGCACATCAGCGATTCCGCTACATCCTGGTCGACGAATACCAGGACACCAACGTGGCCCAGTACCTCTGGCTGCGCCTTTTGGCCCAGGCGCAGCACAACCTGTGCTGCGTCGGCGACGACGATCAGTCGATCTACGGCTGGCGCGGCGCCGAGGTCGACAACATCCTGCGCTTCGAGCAGGACCTGCCCGGCGCCCGGGTGATCCGGCTGGAGCGCAACTACCGCTCGACCGGGCGCATCCTTGCGGCGGCCTCGGGCCTCATCGCCCACAACGACGGGCGTCTGGGCAAGACCCTGTGGACCGAGGATGCCGAGGGCGATCCGGTGCGCCTGCGCGGCCTGTGGGACGGCGAGGCCGAGGCGCGCTTCGTCGGCGAGGAGATCGAGGCCCGGCAGCGCCAGGGGCACAAGCTGTCCGAGATCGCGATTCTGGTGCGCGCCGGATCCCAGACCCGGGAGTTCGAGGAGCGCTTCATCACGCTGGGCCTGCCCTACCGGGTGATCGGCGGGCCGCGGTTCTACGAGCGCCTGGAGATCCGCGACGCGCTGGCCTACCTGCGCGTGGTGCACCAGCCGGACGACGGTCTGGCCTTCGAGCGGATCCTGAACAAGCCGAAGCGTGGCCTGGGCGATGCGACCCTGCGCCTGCTGCACCGCCATGCCAGGGCGCAGGAGATATCCCTGCCCCAGGCGGCCGGCGAGTTGGCCGGGACCGACGAATTGCGGCCCGCGGCGCGCCGGTCGCTCGCCGACCTGATCGCCGACTTCGACCGCTGGCGCCGGCTGGCACGGGAGATGCACCACGTCGAGCTGGCCGAGACGGTGCTCGACGAATCCGGCTACACGGCCATGTGGCAGAACGACAAGACGGCCGAGGCGCCGGGCCGGCTCGAGAACCTGAAGGAGCTGGTCAACGCCATGGCGGAGTTCGATAGCCTGGCCGGTTTCCTGGAGCACGTCAGCCTGGTGATGGAGGCGATCGAGGGCCAGGGCCAGGACCAGGTCAACCTCATGACCCTGCACTCGGCGAAGGGCCTGGAGTTCGAGACGGTCTTTCTGCCGGGCTGGGAGGAGGGGCTTTTCCCCCACCAGCGGGCGCTCGACCAGAGCGGCCTGCGCGGGTTGGAGGAGGAGCGGCGCCTGGCCTATGTCGGACTGACCCGGGCCCGTAGACGGGCGATCGTCAGCTTCGCGGCGAACCGGCGCATGCACGGGTCCTGGAGCGTCTCGCTGCCCTCGCGCTTCGTCGAGGAGCTGCCGGACGAGCAGGTCGAACGCGAATCCGATCCGGGGCTCTACGGCGCGCCCGCGTCCGGCTTCGGCGGTGCGGGTTTCACCGATTGGGGCGCCGGGCGCGAGAGCCCCGGCATGGTCCGGGCGCGCCGAAGGGCCGGACAGGCCAGCCGCTTCATCGATGTCGTGCCGAACTTGGTGGAGACCCGGCCGGCCCAGGGCTTCGGTAGCGGCGAGCGGGTGTTCCACCGGAAATTCGGCTACGGCACGGTCCGTCTGGCCGAAGGCGAGCGCTTGACGATCGAGTTCGACAAGGCCGGCGAAAAGAAGGTGATCGCCAGCTTCGTCGTGCCCGAGGACCAGGCGGGCTGAGAACTTGAGCGCGGCCGCCGGCTGGACTCTCGCCGTGGCCGTGCCCTTGGCGGCCCTGCGAATCTTCGAGGCCGCGCTGGACACGCTGGGTGGCGCGTTGGTCATCGGCGTGGCGGACGCAAAGGAAACCGTCGCCTTGACGCTCTACCTGGTGCGGCGGCCCGACAGAGCCGAGGCGGCCGGGCTGCTGGCGGCTGCGGCGGCTGCCGCGGGCGTGGCGGCACCTGCCTTCGAGATCGCGGCCCTGCCGGAGCTCGACTGGGTAGCCGAGAGCCAGAAGGCCCTGCCGCCGATCCGCGCCGGGCGCTTCTACGTTTACGGCTCCCACGTGACCGGGCCGCCGCCGGCGGCGAGCATCCCGATCCTGATTGACGCCAACGCCGCTTTCGGTACCGGGCGCCACGAGACCACGCAAGGCTGCCTGATCGCGCTTTCGCGCCTGGCCAAGCGCCGCGGGTTCCGGCGGCCGCTCGATATGGGCTGCGGCTCGGGCGTGCTGGCCATTGCCATGGCCAAGCTCTGGCCGGCCGCCGTGGTGGCCGCCGACAACGACGCGACGGCGCTTCGGGTGGCGCGCCGCAACGCCCGGATCAACGGTGTGGCGTCCCGGCTGCGCTGTGCGGCGAGCGACGGCTATCGCAGCGCCGCGCTGGCCCGGCGCGCGCCGTTCGACCTGATCGTCGCCAACATCCTGGCTGAACCGCTCGCCGCAATGGCGAACGACTTGGCGCGCCACTTGGCGCCCGGCGGGGCGGCTGTGCTGTCAGGACTGCTGGCGGATCAAGAGCGGGCCGTATTCGCCCCGCATCGCGACCGGGGCTTGCGGCTCGAGGCGCGCATCGTGCTGGGGGATTGGGCGACCTTGGTGCTCGGCCGCTGATCCCGAGGATCCCCTTGGTCTGAAAAAAGAGCGCGGCGGCCCCGTCCTGGGTGCCGCCGCGCGCGGAGAGACAGTGGACAATATGGACGTCAGTCTACTGCAATCCTGGTGGGCAAATCAAGAATTTTTATAAACCTTGAGCAGCATCGGCCGAGTCCGTGTCACGCGGCCTCGTGCTTGTTGGGCTGAGGCCCGGCCATGCCGGCGGGGGCCCAGTCGAGATCGGCTTTCCGGTGGCCGAGATCGATGAGCCCATCGGGATCGTTTCGCACGATCTCGCGGGCCGCTTCGCGGCTCAGTTCCGACTGGCGCAGCGTGCGCACCACGGAGTCCCAATAGTTGGACTGTTCGAAGGTCGGCTGGCCGGTTTCCGCCTTGCCGGCGGCCAAGCGGTCCATCGCGGCCGGGATGTCGGGGCGCAGCAGGCCGATGTCCGCCAGCATGCGGTCGTCGAGCGCCTGGAGCTCGCGGATCGTGGCCCGGCGTTGGAGCCACTGCCGGAACCGGGTCATGAGACCCGCGGCCTGGCGGCCCGGATTCCATGCGTGCAGCGGTGACAGGAGGAACGGCGCCGTGCGCTGCTCGGCCATCCTAGCTGCCGCCGCACGGTCGACCGCTTCGTCGATCCCGCCCCGCACCAGGCCGATGTCGGCCAGGATGCGGTCGTCGAGCGCTTCCAGCTCGCGGATCGCGGCCCGGCGCTTGTGCCAACGCCAGATCCTCGTAATGAAGCCCGTCTGCGCCTGCAACGCCGGCAGGGCCGCCCAGGCCAGCTCTTTGGCGACCCGGTCCACCTCGTCGCGGTCCAGCCCGATGTCGTACAGCATGTGGTTGTCCAACTGGCGCAGCTCCCGCACCGTCCGGCGCTGCAGCAGATCCCGCCGGACCGGCCGGACGATCCGGTCAGCCACGAAACGGACAGCCGCGCGCAATCCAGTGACCCGGGCGAGTCCCGCCAAGCCGGCACGCAGCATCTGCGCCACCACTCTCGACCGCTCGCGCCGCGCCTCGATCAGAATTGTTTCGATATCACTCCACTCGCGCCATGTCGTGGAACGGCGGGCTTGTTGAATAAGGTCCAACTCGCGGTCTGTCAGACGAGCCATTTTTTCGAACTCCTTTCGAATCGCCTTGTTTCGGCTTTGTCCCGGGCGGCGCCCTTTTTGTGCGACGCAACATCCATCATTTGTACAGCTAACCTAGTCACTAAATCCTTACCTCCGCCGAGGAGTTATTGCGTCGCAGCAATGCGTTTTGAGCATGGCTAGATGGTCCGTCGCCGCCGCGTTCCCGGCCGGTCGGCGCCCTTGTTTCCGCACCGGGGCGGGCTTAGCTTGCAAGCGGGACGAATTGCGCCGGAGGGCTCTGCCATGGCGAAGGGCGATCGGGACGATCGCGGAGACGA
>JAOUCL010000490.1 GCA_029859805.1 Rhodospirillales bacterium
GACATGGGCGATTCAGCGGGACTCACCGAGATCGCGGAACCCGCTTCGCTCGTCGCCGACGGCATCATTGCCGCGCTGCGCGACGGAGACTTCCACGTGTTCCCTGACTCGATGGCCAAGCAGCTGGGCAGCGCCTATGCCGGTTTCGCCCAAAACGTCGTAGAAGCGAACGCGCAAGAGGGCTGATCGCCACAGCACCTGTGAAAGACCACTTCCGAAAACTGGAGAACATGTATCACTCGGCGCCGGTGAACCAGTTCTACTCTCCCCGCCTCAGGGTGGCACAGGGGAATTCGACGCTGACGATGGAGGTGCGCGAGGAGTTCTTTCACGCCGCCGGAGCCCTGCATGGGTCGGTGTACTTCAAGGCGCCGGACGATGCGGCCTTCTTCGCCGTGAACTCGCTGGTGCCGGGGCACTTCGTGGTAACGGTGTCCTTCAATATCTACCTGCTTCGTCCGGTGCAGAGCGGCACATTGAGGTCCGAAGGCACGGTGACATCGGAGACGAAGAGCCTGTTCGTCGCCGATGCTGGGCTGTACCTGGACGATGACCGTGTCGTCGCACGCGGCAGCGGCAGCTTCATGCGCAGCCGGGTGCCTCTCAATTCGATCGAATCGTATGGCTGAGGGTCGCGGGGAGCATGGCGGGCCTGCGATGTGCCAACATGTGGCCCGGTCACCGGCCACGGGAGAGAGTGATGACAAGAGTCATCAACATCGAAGACGAGCTATCCCGACTGACAGTCCTTGAGGGGCGCACGGTCGAGACGCCACTGTCAGAAGAACAGCCCGCCTTTGCCGAGCTCGGCACGATCGGCGGCAGCGAGATTTTCGTCGGCAGCTTCTCAGGCGAGAGCCCATGGGAGCGTCACAACAACGGCAACGAGCTGGTGCACATCCTGAAAGGCGATACGACTTTGACGATCATGATGCAGACAGGCCCGCGAGCCTTCGAGGCGAAGGCCGGGGAGTTCATCGTTGTTCCCGCCGGGCACTGGCACCGGTTCCATGCCCCGGATGGCGTCACCGTCATGACGGTGACGCCGGCGCCCACGGAACATTCTGCAGCGAAAGACCCCCGGGATTCCTAGACGAAGCAGTTCTTACATCCGGCCGCGAGCTACGCCTTTGTTCCTGCTCCTGTTAGCAGGATCGCCATGTGACTACCGCGGACACGCGGGCTTCTGATCGACAAATTCCTGCCGTTGTTTCATGATCGGCGCACCTGAGGATCACCAACGGCAGCGGATGTCACTTTTCGACGAACTCAAGCGGCGTAACGTCATCAAGGTCGCCATGCTCTATGTGGTGGCCAGCTGGTTGATCCTGCAGGTGGCCGACGTGCTGTTCGAGGCGATGGAGCTGCCGGCCACCGGACTCAGGATGGTGCTGGCCATCCTGATCCTCGGTTTCCCCCTCGCGCTGATCTTCTCCTGGGTGTTCGAGATGACACCCGAGGGTCTGAAACGCGAACGCAATATCGATCGCTCGGTATCCGTCACGGCGCATACGGGCAAGAAGATCAATATCCTGATCGTCGTCCTGCTCATCCTGGCGATCGGCGCCGTAGTGGTCGATCGCCTGATCCCGGAGGCGCCCGCGCCGGCAGAGCCGGTCGTGGAGTCTTCCGAACCCGAGGCGACGGCCGATCCGAGCGTGCTGGCGGCCGAGAAATTCGCGCCGCCGCCGGATCGATCTATCGCCGTGCTGCCGTTCGTCAACATGAGTGGCGACGAAGAGAACGAGTATTTCGCCGACGGCCTGTCCGAAGAGATCCTGAATTTCCTCGCCGGTGTCCCTGACCTGCAGGTGACCGCACGCACCTCGTCATTCCAGTTCAAGGGCAAGACGGCCGATATGAGAGACGTCGGCTCGGCACTCAATGTTGCCCATCTCCTCGAAGGCAGTGTGCGCCGGTCGGGTGAGCGTGCGCGTATTACGGCGCAGCTCATCCGTACCTCGGACGGTTATCACCTGTGGTCAGAGAGTTACGATCGCACGCTGGAAGATGTCTTCGAGGTCCAGACAGACATTGCCGAAAGCGTGACCCGGGCGCTGGGCGTGATCATGGACGATGCCCAGCGGCAGCGCATGCTGGCCGCCGGCATCCGCGACGTCGAGGCTTTCATCGCCTTCCAGAAGGGCCATGCCCTGTATATCGATGCCCACACCAAGGGTATCGATATAGAGATGATGTCCCGAGCCGCCGATTGGTTTTCCGAGGCCATCCGCAGGGAACCGCGCTTCGCCAGTGCCTATTTCCTGCGCAGCGATTTCCATGTTCACACGACGACCACCGAAGGGATCAGTGACCAAGATCGACAGGCTGCCTACAAAGCCTACATGGGCGACCTGGCGGCAGCGAGCGAGTACACGCCGAGCGCCGACGAGCGAGCGCTGATCGAGGTGGACCGTACGATGGCCTCGAACAACTGGGGCTCGCTGCCGGAACGCTTCGAACTCGCGCTGGAAGGGCGCGGATGTGATGAAGCGGTCTGGCTGGAGATCGCCCCCGCCTTCGGCTTCGCCGAACAGTCGGTCGCCTTCAGACGC
>JAOUCL010000208.1 GCA_029859805.1 Rhodospirillales bacterium
GGTAGCGCAGGCGGAACTCCTCGCCGGCATCCTCCTCGGCGTTGACCTGCAGCGGCAGGACGGCGGCGGCGGAGAGCAGCGTGAACTCCTCGGCCCGGACCTCGACCTGGCCGGTCGGCAGCTTGGGGTTGACGGTCTCGGCGGCGCGCTCGACCACCGGCCCGGTCACGGTGACCACGCTCTCCACGCGCAGCGCCTCGAAGGCCGGGAACAGCGGGCTCGAGACGTCGACCACGCACTGGGTCAGCCCGTAGTGGTCGCGCAGGTCGACGAACAGCAGCTGGCCGTGGTCGCGCTTGCGGTGGACCCAGCCGGACAGGCGGGCCCGGGTTCCCGCGTGCGGCAGCCTCAGTTCGCCACAGGTGTGGGTGCGGTAGACGTGCATCGTGCCTTTCTCCGGGGTCTGGCGAGGCGGGCGGGACGGTCGGGCGCAAAAGGCACGCCGGCGCGGCTCTTGTCAAGGGCGCCCGAGCCTGTGAGAGACCCCCAAAACGAGCGCCCCGCGCATGCCGTAGATGCATGGCGGGGCCTCGTTTTCCGGCCTCTCGGGCCGCGCCCGGATGACATTATCGGGCTATCTCTTTGATGCCCCGGACCGCAGCCTCGGGGCGGTCAAATCGTCATGTCTCAGGTTTTCGGCGGTCCTCTTCACCACGGCCGCGGTTGCCTTGCTAGGGCTCCCGATATCAGGTGGTCGGACCGTGGCCCTCCGTCTGAGCGGAGGGCCGGAAAAAATGATCCGGTGGGTTCATCCTGTTACGGACCCTCCTTTTGCTGTTGCCGCTCATCACCGCCATCGCGGCGAACCGCGGTCGATCCGCCGCGTGGCGCCGACGCCACCGTCCCTCGGACGGCGCGCCATTGACGTAGAAAGCATGCGCCCACTCGTTCCACCGAGTCAAGAAACAACACGCAAGGTTCGGCCGCTAGCGTCCACGGAACAGCCGGTAGGCCAGGACCAGAAGCAGCCCCGCCCCCGTGACCAGGCCGAACCAGCCGGCCGCCTGCGAGAACGGCGTCTCGGACAGCAGGATCGCCGCGCCGCCGGCCGCCGAGAGCAGACCGAGGACCGCGAAGAAGACATTGTCCGAGGACAAGTGCCACCCCATCTCTTGCCCGCAAGGGCCGACGAAAGCCGGCTCATGCCTTGGGTTGCGCGATCCAGAGCTCCCAGATGCCGTCCTTGAGCACGTCGGAGCGCAGGAAGCCGTTGAGCCTCCTGTCGAACGGACCGGAGGAAAGGCACAGCGCTCCACCCTCCTTGCCGACGAACATGGACCTTATGCGCGCCGGATCCGACTCGTCGAGAAAATAGTGCGAGAAGCGATCCTGGAACGCAATCGTCAGGATATGCTTGATGTTTCCGGCCGCCGAATGGGACCGCTTCGCGTCCCACAAGGCGCTCTCACGCGTTTCGGACAGCGCGGCCATTTCGTCCCGGCCCGTCGCGCACCACAGCTGGACGAAAGCCTCGTTCTCCATGGAGACCGCGCTCACGAGCACCGCCTCGACGAAGGCCTGGAGGCTTTCTCCGTCCGCCACTTCCCTCGGCGCTATCCAGTCCTTCCGATTCGCATAGAGTTGGCCGTCGACGTTCAGCGTAACACCGAAGAGGCCCTGCCCAAGCGCAATGGATTGGTCGAAGGCCCTGGATTCGTAGTCTTCGCTCCAGCCTTTCCCGATCGCCTCCGCGACGTAGTCGAACAGGTCCAGTACCCTGCCTACGTCGTCAGCCCTCTCGTCCGAGAGCAGGAACCCCTGCGGCGTCTGGCGGAACCCGAAGCCCGCGACCCGGGAGGCACCGCTGTCATATTGGAGATCGACAAGAAGATACTTGGCTCCCTTGTAGAACCACTCGGAGCGGAAGTTGACCTCGGCCAATCCGTTGAGTTCCTCGCGGAAGGTCCGCGCCCAGTCGGTCACGGCGGCGGCATCCGTGCCGGGTACGTAGGCCTTGGCGACCTGCTCGTAGTTCCGCTTGAGCACGTGCTCGAAATAACGGAGCACGACTTCGTCGGCGGTGACGCTCTCCTTCCTCTTATTGTCGATCGCGATGTTGGCCAGGAAACCGTCGTAGGGGGTGCCGGCCCGGGCGGAATCGAAGTCCTTCTGGGACACCTCGACTTCGAAGTACCCCGACGTCTTGGCCTCGCCGTAGTAGACGGGCCACTTGGTCCGCTGCAGCGAGACCAGGGCTCCCGCGTAGGGGACGGCCGCGATCCAGGCAAGAACCGCCAAGAACAGCGCAGGATAAAGGCGGCCCATCCGAACTCCCCGCTCCTTCTTATGTAATCGGTCCGGACTGTGACGCTAATTGCCACCATACGGTAGTAAAAGCACACAAACATCACGTTATACGTAGACAAAGTTAACATTTTCGTAAAATTGGAACGCCGTTAACTTGGCCGCTAACCCACTGCCGGAACTTGCCCGATCCCGGCCGTGCGGAACCTCCGAAGCCATCGAGCCGCCGAGCGGCGCCGCGCGGCCGCTGCTTGCCGCGCTTTCACCAACCGGCTTTTGCCTGTATACCGCTGGGCCATGACGCTCATCTGCGATTCGGCCGAGCTCGCCGCCTTCTGCACGCGCCAGGCCGAGGCCGATTTCATTACGGTCGACACCGAATTTCTGCGCGACACCACCTACTGGCCCAAGCTCTGCCTGGTGCAGATCGGCGGTCCGAAGGAGGTCGCGGCGATCGATTCCCTGGCGCCGGACATCGACCTCGCCCCCATGACCGAGCTGCTGGGCAACACCAAGCTGCTCAAGGTGTTCCACTCGGCGCGCCAGGACATGGAGATCTTCTACCACATGATGGGCCGCCTGCCGGCGCCGATCTTCGACACCCAGGTGGCCGCCATGGTGTGTGGCTTCGGCGATTCGGTCGGTTACGAGACCCTGGCCCGCAAGCTGGCCGGCGCCAGCGTCGACAAGGCCTCGCGATTCGCCGACTGGTCGCGCCGGCCGCTGACCAAGCGCCAGCTCGACTACGCGCTGGCCGACGTCGTGCACCTGCGGCCGGTCTACAAGAAGCTCAAGAACAAACTGGACCGCAACGGCCGGGCCGAGTGGCTCAAGGAAGAGATGGACGTGCTCACGACCCCGGCGACCTATGCCCTCGAGCCCAAAACCGCGTGGCAGCGGCTCAAGACCCGCTCGAACGACCGCCGGTACCTGGCGGTCATGCGGACGCTCGCCGCCTGGCGGGAAACCGAGGCGCAGCGCCGGGACGTGCCGCGGGGCCGGGTGCTGCGCGACGAGCAGCTGTTCGATATCGCGGCCCACACGCCCAAGAACATCGAGGAGCTGGCGCGCACCCGCGGCCTGGGCCGCGATCTGGCCCGGGGCCGGATCGGCCAGGCGATCCTCGAAGCGGTCCAGGCCGGGCTCGCCGTGCCCGAGGCCGAGCGTCCCATGCCGGCGCCCAGATCGGAGCTGCCGAAAGGGCTCGGCCCCGTGATCGACCTGCTGAAGGTGCTGCTCAAGATGAGGTGCGAAGAGCACAACGTGGCTCAGCGCCTGGTGGCGAGCACGGCCGACTTGGAGCGCATCGCCGCCGACGACGAGGCGCCGGTGCCGGCCCTCAAGGGTTGGCGCCGCAAGGTCTTCGGGGCCGACGCGCTGGCCCTGAAGCAGGGGCGCTTGGCGCTCGGCTCCGACGGCAAGACAATCACCGTGGTGCCGGTCGACCCGCCCCGCGCCGCCCAGTGAGCGTGCAGCGGGCCTTCAGCCGGGACACGATGAAACCGGAGCGACCCTCTATTCGGCCGCCACTTCGGCGCCGGGCTTGGCCCGCCGCAGACGCGCCTTCTGCGCGGCGCCCCTCGCCGATTCGGTCGCGTTGAAGATCTCCAGCTCGCCTAGATCTCCGTCGCCTACCGGCGCGAGTGCGCGATCCATGTAGTCCCGTTTCCCGGGATCGCGAGTCACCCGTCGGCAGGCGCGTGCGTAGGTCCAGGCAAGCGCTCCGAGGCGCGCGTGCTTGTGGACGAACTCCCACGCATAGCGGAGATGGAAAACCACCGGATTTTCGACCGGCAAGCCGGGCCGGCGGTCCCTGCGGTACTTGCGTCTGAGCAGCCCGCCCTGCAGGGGGTGCACGCCTTCGATGGTCTGGCATCCGTAAAACCACAGAGCCAGCGTCAGGATCGTGCTCGGCGTGAGGCCGCAGGCGGCCGCCCGCCGCATCACGGTCTCGACATGGTCTGGCGTGTAGAAGGCATCCCAGGCCCGTCGATAGGTCTTTTGGAATTCCTCGTCGGACATGAGCGGATGGCCGGTGCAAACGTGCTCCAGGTCGTACTTGTTCAGATCCGGGTCCATCCACACGCCTTTTGCGTCCAGCGATCGGTGGTCTTCGGATCCGGGCAGCGGGGTAAGGGAAAAGAATTCGACCAGGTCGACCGGCAGCTCGCGCTTGATGATCTCGATGTCCCGCATGACGCGCTCGGGCGTGTCGTTCGGCAGCCCGATGATGTAGCCGCAGTAGGTTATCGCCCGAACGGCCTTCCACGCCTGCAGCATGGCGCGGTATTCGGTGATCCGGTTCTGCTTCTTCTTCGCGGCGAGCAGATTGTCGGGGTTAATGTTCTCGAGCCCGATGAAGACGCGCCGCACGCCGGCGCGACCGGCCTTTTCGACAAAGCCCGGTATCAGATGGCAGAGGGTGTCGACCTGGATGATGAACTTGAAGCGCATGCCGTGTCGCTCGCGCAGCTCGATGATCCGGTCGAAAATCGCTTCCCAGTTCCTGTTGCGGGCGAAGTTGTCGTCGGTGATGAAGAATCGCGATACGCCTTGGGCGTGGTTCTCGCGGAGGATCTTCTCGATGTCGTCGGCCGACCGGTAGCGCGACTTGCGGCCCTGGACATTGATGATAGTGCAGAAGCTGCACTGAAACGGGCAGCCGCGCCCGGAGTCGAAGCTCGTGCGCGCATCGATGTTCCGTCTGACCCGGTTCCTGGGCAGGATCGGGACCGGTGCGCCCTCGAGGCCGGGCAGATCCGAGAGATGGTTGTAGAGCGGCTTGAGCTCGTTTCGATAGGCGTCCGCGAGCACCTCCTCGAACCGGCCCTCGGCCTCGCCCGCGAAGATCGAGATGCCCAGGTCCCAGGCCTCTCGGATCTCGGCGGGTGGCTCGGGCAGCATGGACAGCGAGCCGCTGGCGTGGAAGCCGCCGATGCAGACCGGGATGCCGGCGGCCCGCAGCGGCCGGGCGATGTCCATGGCCCGCGGGAACTGATTGGTCTGCACGCCGACCAGGGCCACGAAGCCCCTGCCCCCGCCTGCCTGGATCGCGCTGATGATCTTCTTCGTCTGGATGCGGGTGTTGGTCTCGTCCTGGGCGGTGATTCGAATCTCGACCGTGTCGCCAAGGATCCCGCGGTCGATGCAATCGAGCGCGATGCCGTTCAGCGCCGCCATGGTGTTCGACGGAATTTCCGAGCGTGCCCACTGAATCACATAGCCGTCGTCGTCGTAGTGCGACGGCTTGATCAGGAAAAGGTTGAATGGCTCGCAACGCCTGCGGCGTCCGATGTCTGGGTCTGGCATAACGCTTCTAGCTATCAGGAGTTCCCCACCGCATTTTGGACGTGCAGTCTACACCACCGCGCCTCGAGCGCGGTAGAACAATCGCTCGTCGCTGCGACAAGCCCCCCCGCGCCGAGGCGCCAGATCACATCAGGTCCTGGCGTTTCTGGATATACTCCTCCCGCTCGACCTCGCCGCGGGCGTAGCGCAGCTCCAGAGCCGCGAGCGCCGGCTCGCTTCCGCCGGGTCGGCGGCTTTCCGGTGCGGCCGGAATCGGCGCGACGAGCCGCCACAGATACCCGACGAGCAGTACGAACGCCGCCGTCAGAATGAAGACGAAGGCAAGTCCGAAAATGCCGTGCAGGCCCATGCCCAGGGTCCAGCCGAGACCGTCCATGCCGAACCCTCCGTCATGGCCATAGGTGTTCCACATGTTCCTCCCTCCCTAAGCGTGGGCCAGGTGGCCGGTCCGGCCCGCGGACCGGCCATCGCCCGATATGTCATTCGCCCCGGGTCACGCGCCCGCTGTGACGGTCGAACACCAGGCGCTCGACCAGCGATCCGTCCTTGGTGACGATCTCGCCGACGATGGCGTCTTCGCCCTGTTCGCTGACCTCGCCGAGCTTGAGACGGTCGTTGCCCATCCAGCCGAGCCGGCGCTCCAGGAGCGCGGTCACGTCCTCGACCGAAAGCTCCTCGCCGGACGCCGCCTGGCCCAGGGGGCAGTCGCCGTGGGCACCGGGGCCAAAGCCCATCATGCCGGGACCCATGTGGCCAAACCTGCCGCCGCCCCAGCCCGGCCCCATCCTGCCGCCGCCCCAGCCCGGGCCCATCCCGCCGTAACCCATGTGGCCCATCATACCGGGTCCGCCCTGATAGGCGCCGCCGCCCGGTCCATGGGCGATGCTGGGGGCAGCAAAGGCCACTGCGGCAAGGGCGATGGCGGCCGCGGCGGTGATCGTGAGAGTTCTGCGTTTCATGGTTCTGTCCTCTGATTGGCGTTTGCAACTGGCAACAGTGAACCACCGCCGTGTTGCATCGGAATGTCAGGGCCGGGCTTTCTTGTAACAGGGTGTTGCAGGACGGCCTGTCGCAACATCCCGTAACCAAAAATCTGCCGTGGCCGGGAGCGTGCCAAGGTATAGTCCGGCCATGGAAGGCTCGCCGCACATCCTCATCGTCGACGACGACCGCGAGATCCGCGACCTTCTGGCCCGGTTCCTGGACAAGCACGGGCTGCGCATCACCACCGCCGCCGAGGGACGGGAGATGCAGCGGGTGCTGGACGGCAGCCGGATCGACCTGATCGTGCTCGACCTGATGCTGCCCGGCGAGGACGGGCTGACCCTGTGCCGCAACCTGCGGGCCAAATCGCGCATCCCCGTCATCATGCTGACCGCCATGGGCGAGGAGACCGACCGCATCGTCGGCCTGGAGATGGGCGCCGACGACTATCTGGCCAAGCCGTTCAACCCACGCGAGCTTCTGGCGCGCATCAAGGCGGTTCTGCGCCGGGTCGGAGAGGCCCCCTCGGCAGCTCCTGTCGAAGGCGGCGCCGTGCTGGAGTTCGCCGGCTGGACTCTCGACCTTGACCGCCGCGAGCTGCAGCGGCCCGACGGCATCATGGTGCCGCTCAGCAGCGGCGAATACGAGCTCCTGGCGGTTTTCGCCACGCACCCCGGCCGCGTGCTCAGCCGCGACCAGCTGCTGGACCTGGCGCGCGGCCGGGAGGCGCAGCCCTTCGACCGCAGCATCGACGTGCAGGTCAGCCGTCTGCGCCGCAAGATCGAGGCGGAGCCTCAGGACCCAGCGCTGATCAAGACCGTGCGCAACGGCGGCTACACCTTCACGCCGAGCGTTCGGCGCCGGCAACGAGCGGAGCCGGAAGCGGAATGACGGTCCTGCCCAGATCCCTGGCCGGTCGAACGCTGCTGGTGCTCCTGGCCGGCTTGACCGTGTCGCATCTGATCGCCCTGTCGATCTATGCCGGCGAACGCCACCTGGCCTTGACGACGCAGAGCGGGCGCAGCGTGGCCGATCGGATCGCCGCGGTGGTCAGCGCCTTCGACGAGGCCGAGCCATCCGCCCGCCGGTCCTTGGTCCGTACCATGTGGGTTCCGGGTTTCCGCGTCGTTCTGACGGAGCAGAGCATGATCGCCGACGAAGATCGATCGTGGCGGGCCGGCCTGATCCGCGCCGCAATCGGCCGTGCAGTCGAAAGCGTCCCGTCAGAGCGAATTCGCATCGCCGAGCGGGATGCGGGGCTGGCAGGCATGCCATGGTTCCTGGCGGAGTCGCCGGACGGTCCCTGGAGGGGAGGCGGAAGGCACATGCGCCACATGCGGGAAATGGGCATGCCGGCGGGCGGGCCTATGCAGCACATGACACGGGCCTGGCGGTCCGGGCGCCTTCTCGAATCCTCGCTGCAGCTGTCGGACGGCAGCTGGCTCAACTTCGCGGTCCTGACGGCGCGACCCGAGGCCGTGTGGTCGTCACGCCTCATGCTGTCGAACGCGGTGATGGCGGTTGCGGTCATCGCCCTTTCGGTCTGGGCGGTGCGCCGCGCGACCAAGCCGCTCGCGGCCTTCTCCCAGGCCGCCGAACGCCTCGGCATGGACGTTAACGCGCCGCCGGTCGCCGAGGACGGCCCCAGCGAGGTCAGCCAGCTGGCCCGCGCCTTCAACGACATGCAGCTCCGTCTGCGGACGTTCGTTCAGGACCGGACCCAGATGCTGGCGGCCATCTCGCACGACCTGCGCACGCCGATCACCCGGCTGCGCCTGCGCGCGGACTTCGTGGAGGACGAGGAGCAGCGGCAGAAGATGCTGGCCGACCTGGAGCAGATGGAAACGATGATCGCCACCACCCTGGCCTTTGCCCGCGAGGAGGCCGACGAGGAACCGCGCAGGCCCTTCGACCTCGCGGTCCTGCTTCAGGACCTCTGCGACGCGGCCTCCGACAGCGGCCACGCCGTCGCCTATCGCGGCGCGGCGGCCGCGACCTACACGGGGCGGCCGGTGGCCCTGAAGCGGGTGTTCGCCAACCTGGTCGACAACGCGGTCAACTACGGCGGCGGCGGCGAGGTATCGCTGGCAAGCGCGGCAGACCGGGTAACCGTCACGGTCGAGGACAACGGACC
>JAOUCL010000491.1 GCA_029859805.1 Rhodospirillales bacterium
TCTCCGGCGGTGACGGTATCGACGAAGAGGGCCTCGAAGCGGCACCAGGACATGGGGCTCTGGGCCCTCACGCCCCTTTTTGGTCGGTTGCTGTCCGCGTCGTTGACAGATCCAAGGGCCACGCTTATACAGCCCCGGCAAAACAAATCCAGCCATTCTATGGAGTTGCCGCAGTGAAGCGCACTTTCCAACCCAGTGTGCTCGTCCGCAAGCGCCGCCACGGGTTCCGCGCCCGCATGGCCACCGTGGGCGGCCGCAAGATTCTCGCCCGGCGCCGCGCCAAGGGTCGCAAGCGCCTGTCCGCCTAGAGGCGATGACGCCGAGCCTCCGGCGCCTGCGCAAACGGCCCGAGTTTCTGCGCGTCGCGCGCGCTCGCCGCAGATGGGTGACCCCGGGGCTGATCCTGCAGGCCCGGCGGCGCCAGGCGGACGAGACGGCGCGCGCCGCGCCGGACGACGAGCCGGAGGCCATCGGGGTCGGGTTTACCGCCAGCCGCAAGGTCGGCGAGGCGGTCGAGCGGAACCGGGCAAAGCGACGCCTGCGCGCCGTGGCCCGGGAGGTGCTGCCGGCGGCCGGTGCGCCGGGGCACGACTATGTGCTGATCGCACGTGCCGGCACGCTCGGCCGTCCCTATATAGAACTGTCGAAGGACCTCAAGATCGCACTCGCCCGCGTGAGTGCCGAGCCAAGGGAGCCGGAGCGCCGGCAAAAGGGGAAAACAGGGCGCGCATGAAGCTAGTCGGTCTCATCCTGGTCGGCCTCATAAGGGTCTACCAGTTGCTGTTGTCACCCTATCTGCCGGCCAGTTGCCGGTACCATCCGGGGTGCTCGACCTACGCCGCCCAGGCGATCGTGGTGCACGGGCCCCTGCGCGGCCTCTGGCTGGCCGTCAGGCGGATCGTCCGCTGTCATCCCTGGGGTGGCATGGGCTACGACCCGGTGCCGCCCAAGGCCGGCGGGGAGGTCCGTCAAGATATCGTCTCGGAGCGGCGGGTTCGCCCGCTCGCCACTCGGCCGGACCGGGTCATCTGGGAGCATTCGGAGTGATCGACAATCGCAACCTGATCCTGGCGGTCGTCCTTTCGCTCGCCATTCTCATCGGCTTCCAGTACCTGGTCGTGGATCCGCAGCAGCAGCAGCTCGCCGAACAACAGGCGGCGCAGCAGACCCCCCCCACCGCCGAGCAAGGGGAGATCCCGCTGCCCGGCGCGACCACCGAGCCCTTGCCGCCCGGCGCGGAGACCGGCGCCGCTCCCGATGTCTCGGCCGCCATGAGCCGCGAGGCGGCGCTCGAGGAAAGTCCACGGGTGTGGATCGAGACGCCGGTCCTGAGTGGTTCCATCGCGCTGCGCGGCGCTCAGCTGGACGATTTGATCCTGACCCGCTACCACGAGACCATCGCCGAGGACAGTCCGAAGATCGACCTTCTGTCACCGGTGAACACGGCGAAGCCGTATTACGCCTACTTTCGGTGGTCGTCCGGCGACCGGACGCTGGAGCTGCCGGACAGCGCGACACTCTGGCATGCCGACAGCCAGACCTTGACGCCCGACAGGCCGGTCACCCTGACCTGGACCAACAGCCAGGGGGTTCGCTTCGAGCAGGTCATTTCGCTGGACGAGGGTTACATGTTCACGGTCACCCAGCGCGTCTTCAACGAGGGGAGCGCTACCGTCGCCTTGTCTCCCTTCGGCTTGATCGCGCGCACCGGCCATCCGGATGTCTTGGGATTCTACATCCTGCATGAGGGCCTGATCGGCGTGTTCGACGAGACGCTCGAGGAAAAGGACTACGACGAGCTCGAAGACAGCGGCACCATCCAGCACAGCACGACCGGCGGCTGGCTCGGCATCACGGACAAGTACTGGCTGGTCGCCCTGATCCCGGACCAGGAGAAATCTGTCCACGCCCGCTTCGTGCACAGTGCCGGTACCAACCCAGGCAAGTACCAGAGCGACTTTCTTTATGACGGCGTCAGCCTGCCGCCGGGCAAGAGTCTGGAGAACACCAGCCGGCTCTTCGCCGGCGCGAAGGAGGTTTTGCGGCTGGACGGCTATCAGGAAGAACTCGGCATCGTCCGCTTCGACCGGGCCGTCGATTTCGGCTGGTTCTATTTCCTGACCAAGCCGTTCTTCTACATGCTGCACTATTTCGCGGGGAAGCTCGGCAATTTCGGCCTGTCGATCCTGCTGGTCACCGTGATCATCAAACTGCTGTTCTTCCCGCTGGCCAACAAGTCCTACCGGGCCATGGCAAAGATGAAGAAGCTGCAGCCGGAAATGGTGCGTCTCAAGGAGCGTTTCGGTGAGGACAAACAGCGCCTGAACCAGGAGATGATGACGCTGTACAAGAAGGAAGGCGCCAATCCCATGTCCGGCTGCCTGCCTATCGTGATCCAGATCCCCGTGTTCTTCGCGCTTTACAAGGTGCTGTTCGTCACCATCGAAATGCGCCACACGCCGTTCTACGGCTGGATCCACGACCTCTCGGCGCCGGACCCGACCTCGGTGCTGAACGGCTTCGGCCTGCTGCCTTGGGAAATCG
>JAOUCL010000492.1 GCA_029859805.1 Rhodospirillales bacterium
ATGTGCTGATCCTACAGTCTGCACACGAATACGTCTGCTTTCGGGCGAACGGGTGCATCGTCAGCTTGGGAAGCTGATGTTCTACCATTGAACTACACCCGCTTTTCAGGGAGTTACACCTCACCTGGGCTCGGCTGAGCGTAAAAGTGAGACGACTCCAATTCTAGTCCAAACTAGGGATATTTCGGCGGCTCATATGGGTCTTTCTGGCCTGCCTTGATCGGCGGATATTTTTTCAGAGAAATCACGTGCTCCTCAAGCTGCGGCAAGGCCGCTTTCGGAATCCAGGTGTGCGGAAACAGCACGTTGTCGTGTTCCTGAGGGTCATTCATCAGATTGTAGACTCGAGGCATGGTGTACTCGCGCAACACGCCGTTCCATCCCGTCTGCTCCTTGAAGTGGAGTTTCCAGTTGCGCCATTTCACGCCGAACACGTCGTTGCCCATGTAGACGATGAAACCCTCTCGGCCTGATTCCTGTGTCGACCCAAGGAAGAAGTTGGACATGTCGGTGCCGTCGATGACTCGGTCCGATGGGATCTTACCGCCAGCGATCTGGGCAAGTGTCGGGAAGACGTCCATTGCATGCACTATCTCATCACTCACGCGACCCGCGTCAATCTTACCCGGCCAACGAACCGCGAACGGAACGCGAAGCGCCCCCTCATAACCGGTGAACAGCGTTGAACGCCACGGCCCCGCCGATCCATGTATGGCGTTTTCTACTGTTATCGACGTTTCGCCGGCGCTCAGCGCTTCGGGGCCGTTGTCTGCCGTGAAAATGAAGATCGTATCTTCTGCTAACCCGAGGTCATCGATCGTCTCGAGCAACTCGCCCACGTAGCTGTCGATCTGCATCAGGAGATCGCCCCACAGCCCGTTGCCCGATTTACCGACGAAGTCGGGATGAGGCATGGTCGGAAAATGCGTGGCCGTATATGGGAGGTAAACAAAAAACGGCTTGTCGGCCTTCGCCTGACGCTGCATAAAACTGATTGCCCGGTCGGTCAGGTCACGATCAATCAATGGCCGATAGTCGAGCCGATAGGGACGGACCTTTTTCGGCACGCTGCCCTTCTTGCCGTCCATAACGTACGTCTCAGCGACGCCGCTTTCGGCGAAGTCCTGCAAAGACGAATATACCGACTCGTCGGTGGAATTAGGGACCCCGTACCATTCGTCGAAACCCTGGTCAGTCGGGAAGCGTCCTTCTGTACGCCCGAGGTGCCACTTGCCGAACATGCCGGTGGCATAACCGGCATTGGCGAGCATCTCGGCCATGGTCACTTCCCACTGCACGAGGCCGTACACGCCCTCGCCCAATGGTACCGTGCCATTACCGCTGCGGATTGCGTAGCGGCCCGTCATCAGTGCAGACCGGGATGGTGTGCACTGGACTTCCACGTTGAAGTTCGTCAGTCGAAGCCCCTCGGCGGCCAGCGTGTCTAGTTGCGGCGTCGCGGCGCCACGGACGATGCCGCCGCCATTGAATCCGGGCTCGCCCCAGCCGAAGTTGTCCATGAACACCAGAACGATGTTTGGCTTGTCTTGAGCATTTGCCAGCGGCGAACCAAGAATCAAAAGGCACAAACATATGAATCTAATTTTCGAGATCATTCTTTGGGTACTCCCATATCCTTGACTAACGCCAGACAAACTTCAGCCCAATTTCAAAATTCCAGTCGTACAGTTTGTCGGAACCGAGGCCAATGCCGGGCCGAAAGTACGCACTGATGCCGGACTCCGGAACCATCATGTAGCCCCACTCAACTTCAAGAGTCGCGAATACGTCGTCGTTGGCTTCGTGATCGATAATTACTTGCGGATCTATGATGAGCCAGTTTCTACCGTCGGCCAGACCCCAGACAAGATAGAGATCAATCTGGCTCCGGCTGATATCCGACTGGCCATTGCCACCACCAGCATCAACAACATACTGGTACCCAGGCGCGAACAGGCTGCCGGGTCCCAGTAGGCCGGGAAAGACAGCGAAGGCCGTTGGACCGAGTACGGTCTGCCCATTTCCGAGCGCATCGTTTGATGCAGTGTCCATGAAGACTTCAAGGCCCGCGGCGAGTACCATTTTCTTGCTGGCACTGGCAATCCAGAGGAGCCGCGCGTCAAAGTCACCTATCCCGGAAACTTCAGATGCGTCGAAAGGCGGGTTGAGTGGATTTTCAAGGCTGAGATTCTTGTACTTGGCGCGAAAACGCAGCTGCCACCGCGAACCCATATCGTAGAAGGGCGACTCGGTCGGATCGTCGCTCAAATAGGCTATATCGCGACCAAGCGGCACTCTCAACTCCGCCGTAGTTAACGCCGACGATCCCGCGTCGTTGTCCAGCTGAGCCAGTTCCGAATAGACACGAAAATCGTACGTGAAGTTCACCGGGTTCGTCCCGGTGTTATCCTGCGCCACCAAAGCTGTAGACCACAAAGTTGCGCAAAAAACTAAAGCTGCATACGCATTCTTATTAACAATCATTCATAATTCTCACTTCTTTTATTTGATGCCTGCTTGCGATACAGCTTGGATGTCCGGC
>JAOUCL010000209.1 GCA_029859805.1 Rhodospirillales bacterium
ACCCGTGGGAAGGAAAACGAAGGTGTTCTCGTCGTCGCCCTCCGCGACCTGGTAGCCGACCGCCTTGCCCGGCAGCCCCTGTTGCGGTGCGCCGGTGACCAGCATGATGGCGGCCTGGGACAGCCCGACCGCCCAGTCGCGCTCGAACCCCTCGCCCATCTCGACCTCGAGGCGCCCGCCCTTGGGGATGCCATGGCCGACGACCTTGGGGTCCATGAACTCGGGCCCCGGGGCGTCGGGACGCTGCAGATAGACGTTGATCCCGACGCGGGCGTTCTGCACCGTTCCGCTGGCCGAAAGCGGCGCGTTGACGATGGTGCTGACGATGCCGTCGGCCCGGACGGCGCCGGCAAAAGCCAAAGACAGCCCCAGAGCCAGGGCCAAGCCAGACAGTCTTGTCATGTTCGTTATCCTCCCTTGGACCGCCGCTCCACCGCGGCGGCTTGGAAGGCGGACACTATCTCATATTCGTATATTTGAATGTTCACGACGGTTCACGTCCCTGTGAGAGCGCGCGCCAAACCGCCTGCCCGGCAGGTCCCGTTCGGTCGGTACACCCCGTCTAGAGCGGATTTTCTTTCATGTACTGGCGGAAGGAGATCCGGCGGTAGGCCTCGTCCTTGACGAACTCGAACATGGCGAGGAAGTGCGGCGGCAGCAGATAGCCCGGCATGCGGGCGACCTCGGCCTCCTTCCCCGGCTTGCCCGCCACCTCGGCAGGGTCCCGGGGAAAGAACTGGATGGTCGGCGAGAAGGCGACGCCGTTCTTGCGCGCCAAGGCGCGCTCCTCGAGCTCCTCGCCGTCGAAGTCCGTGACCTGCCGCGAGCCGAACATGTTGAGCTGGAGGATCTCGAAGTTCTCCCTGACGAAGCTCTGGATCTCCGGCTGGGCGAAGTTCACCAGGTGCGTTTCCCGGCAATAGGGACAGCCCCTCTGTTCCCAAATGATCGCGAAGCCCTTGCCCTCGCCGGCGGCTTCCTCCAGGTCCTCCGATAGGTCGAGAAAGCTTTCCAGGAACCAGGACTGGCTGTGCAACCCGTCGTCGGTCATGACCGGTGCCAGGGTCTCGGCCTTCGGTTGCCCGACCGGCAAGGCTGCCCCGAAAAGGGCGCCCAGCACCAGGAGGCTCCGTCTGGTCAACATGGTTTCACCTCTCCTTTGCGGCAGCGATCGGCCTTTCGCCACTTGGAAATTTCATATTCCATTATTCGCATGTTACCATAACGTCTAGCGAGTCCGGTAGTCCTTGCGTCGGAAGGGGAAGGTTTTTGGACCAAGCGAGCGGCGCTCATCGGCCGGTCCTTCGGCGGACGGCCTATGCCGCGGCGCTTTTCGTCGCCGCGGCGGGCAGTCTCGTCCTCGAGATCGTCGGCGCGCGCCTGCTCGCGCCCTACGTGGGCGTGTCGCTCTACACCTGGACCTCGATCATCGCGGTGGTGTTGACCGGCCTGTCGATCGGCCACTGGATCGGCGGACATGTCGCCGAGCGGAGCGTGGCGACCTGCCGCCGGGCCTTGGTCTGGGCATTTCTGCTGGCCGCGCTCACCGCCCTGGGCAGCCTGGTCCTGCTGCGCGTGCTGTCCGGGCCGGTGCTCTCGGCGGGGCTCGGCCCGGTGGCCTCGATCGTGGTCCTGAGCACCGCCCTGTTCCTCCTGCCGGTGCTCTTCGCCGGCATCGTGTCGCCGGTGCTGACCCGCCTCGCCCTGGACGAGGCGCCGCGGTCGCGCGGCCGGGTGCTCGGCCAGATGTATGCCCTGGGCGCGCTGGGCAGCATCGGCGGGACGCTGGCGGCCGGCTTCCTGTTCATCTCCTGGATCGGCTCCACCGGGACCGTGATGAGCGTGGCCGCGGGCTATGCGCTGACCGCCGGCCTCTTCGCCCTGGCGAGCGGCGCACCGACGCGCCGCGGACTGCTAGCCGGCATGGCGGCGGCGGCCGCCGCCGTCGCCCTCGCCGCGGGTGGCCTGGCGGTTCGTGCCTTCGAGAGCCCCTGCCGGACGGAGAGCGACTACTACTGCATCCGGGTCGTCGACTTCACCTTCGAGGCCGGCCGTCCCAGCGCCCTGCTGGTGCTCGACCACCTGGGGCACGGCATCAACGACCGCGACGATCCGGCCCGGCTGTTCAGCTCTTACGTCGAGCTGACCGACCGCCTGTTCCAAGAGCGGCTTGGGCCGAAGCAGGACTTCGCGGCCTATTTCATCGGCGGCGGCGCCTATACGCTGCCGCGCGCCTGGATGGCCGCCTATCCGCGGGCCTCGCTGCTGGTCGCTGAGATCGACCCCGCGGTCACCCGAGCCGCGCGCGAGGACCTGTGGCTCGATCCGGCCGGCACGATTCGGATCCTCCACCAGGACGGCCGGACCGCGCTGCAGGATCTGCCGGCCGAACCCTTGTTCGACGCGGTCCTGGGCGATGCGTTCCACGACATCACCGTGCCGCCGCACCTGGTGACCATCGAGTTCGCCCGCGAGATCTCCAGGCGCCTGCGCCCCGGCGGCACCTACGCCCTCAATGTGGTCGATAGCCTGCGCGCACCGCGCTTCTTGTTCGCCGTGGTCAAGACCCTGCAGCCGGTCTTCGCGGCGGTCGAGGTCTGGGCGGACGCCGACCAGCTTGCTTCCGGCGGGCGCACGACCTTCGTGGTCGCCGCGGGCGACCGGGCCACGCCGGTCGGACGGCTCGCCTCGCCGCGCGACGGGACCCGGCGCTGGCTGCGCTGGCCGGGCGGCGACCTCGCGGCGCGGATCGCGGCAAGCGGCGTGCCGGTGCTGAGTGACGACTACGCGCCGGTCGACCGGCTGCTGCGCCACGTGATGGAGGAGAGCGAGTGAAACCGGCCGCATGGCACATGATTGCAGTCGTCGCGAGCGCCTACGAACGCCCCGCACTGTGCCATGCAGTCGTGAAATCAAAGGTATGAGGGGAGGTCGAGAACACGATGCGCAAATTTCTCCTGGCGGTACTCGCCGCTCTGGTCCTGGCTGGCTCGGCCGGTGCGGGCCGAGCCAGCGAGCTGTCCGACTTCAACGACGCGACGGCGGAGGCCTACCGGCACTACCGGGCGGCGGTCAGCTATCTGCGTACCGGCAACGCCGCGCTGGCGGCGATCGAGCTCGAGGCGGCGGCCGGGAGATGGCGGGACGTGACGGGCCGCTTCGCGGCCAACCCGCCGGACGCCTTCGCCGGCGACCCCGCCTGGGGAGCTACACTGACCGGGATCGGCCAGAGCATCGGTCAAGCCCTGACCAGCACCGACGCTGGTGACTTGAAGAGGGCCCGCGAGACTCTGGCGCCGGTCCGCGGCGAGCTGGGCGCCCTGCGCCGGCGCAACGGAGTCATCGTGTTCTCCGACCGCGTCGACGAGGTCACGGCGGCGATGGACCGGCTCTGGCGGTTCCGCCACGAGAGGCCCGACTTCGGCGCCGCCGGGACCCTGCGCGAGCTGACAAGGGGGACCGCGGTCCTGGAGCACCTGCTCCAGCGCTGCCAGGAGGAGGCGCCGGCGGCCCTGCGCAACGATCCGGACTTCGTCCGGTTTCTCGACAGCGCCGCCGAGGGTATGGAGCGGCTGTGGCAGGCCATCGAAGGCAGGGACGAGCAGCTGCTGATCAACACTCTGCGCGAGCTGCGCTCCTTCGAGCGCCTGTTCTTTCTGCGCTTCGGCTAACCGATCCGGCCAAGATCCGGGAAGGCTTCGAGGATCCAGTAGGCGATCTCGGACATGGTGCCGGTCAGGAACAGCACCCCGGTCAGCACCAGGAGCCCGCCCATGACCTTCTCCACCGCGCCCAGATAGCGGCGAAACCGGGCCATGAAGGCCATGAAGGGGCGGGCGGCCAGGGCCGCGGCCAGGAACGGCAGGCCGATGCCGAGCGCGTAGGCCGTCAGCAGCAGGGTGCCCTCGAGCACCGAGTCCCCGGCCCCCGCGACGAAGAGGATCGCGGCCAGCACCGGCCCGACGCAGGGCGTCCAGCCGAACGCGAAGGCGAGGCCGACCACATAGGCACCGACGAGCCCCGCAGGGCGGCTTTCGACGTGGAAGCGCGCCTCGCGGTACAGGAAGGGGATGCGGAGCAGACCGAGGAAGTGCAGACCCAGGGCGATGATGATCACGCCGGCGATCTGGCCGAGCAGCCGGAAGTTCTCGGCCACGACCTGGCCGATCACAGAGGCCGTGGCGCCGAGGGCCACGAAGACCGTCGTGAAGCCGAGGACGAAGGCGAGGGCCGCGATGAACACCCGGCGTGCGGCGAGACCGCGCGCGGCCTGCTCTTCGGCCAGCTGGTCCAGCGTCAGGCCGCCGATGAAGCAGAGGTAAGGCGGCACCAGGGGCAGCACGCAGGGCGACAGGAACGACAGCAGGCCCGCCGCGAAAGCACCCGCGTGACCGACCTCCAGTCCCTCCACCCCGCTCGCCTCCCTGCCGCGCGCGCTATGCGCCGCGGATCTTGATGTTCGGGTTCTCGTCGACCTTGACGGTCTTGCGCGCTTCGATGTGGCGGCTGACCACATCGTAGACCGGCGGCCCCTCGGCGCCCTCGTTGACCGAGGCCCAGCCCGAGACGACATAGCTCTTGACCGGGTCGACCGGCTTGCCGTCCGCCAGCAGGGTCATGTCGGAGATGCGCTTGCCGATCGGCTTGCCGATATCGATCGCGTAGCCCAGACCACCGGCCCGAACCATGTCGCCACCCTGCTGGTAGTAGGGGTCCGGGTTGAAGATGTTGTCCGCGACGTCCTCCAAGACCTCCTTGAGGAAGGCGCCGGTGAACTCGGTCCGGTAGGCGGTCGGATAGGTGATGGCCGTCTGGTTGTAGACGTCCTCGACGGTGATCTCCTGTCCCGGGATCAGCGTCGCCCCCCAGCGGAAACCCGGCGAGAGCGAGATCTGCGCGTCGCGCTGTTCGAGCAGGGCCTGGCAGATTAGGTCGTCGAAGGTGCCGTTGAAGTTGCCGCGCCGGTAGAGCAGGCTCTCCGTCCGGCCGAGCACGCGGCCGAGCTCGGCCTTGTGGGGCGCGCGGATCTTCTCGACCAGGGCCGCCATCTTCGGGTCCGGCTGGATGACGTCGGAGAAGACCGGGATCAGGCGGTAGCGGTACCCGGCCAGCTTGCCGTCCTTCACCTCGAGGTCCAGACGCGACAGGAACTTGCCGTGCGAGCCGGAGGCGACGAGTAGCGTCTTGCCGACCTCGACGACCGCGGGCATTGCATCGTGGGTGTGGCCGGTCAGCACGACGTCGATGCCGGGGACCCGCGCGGCCAGCTTGCGGTCGACGTCGAAGCCGTTGTGGCTGAGCAATACGACCAGTTCGGCCCCGCCGGCGCGCGCCGCGGCGACCCGTTCGGCGACCAGCTTTTCGCGGATGCCGAAGGACCACTGGGGGATCATGTAGCGCGGATTGGCGACCGGCGTGTACGGGAAGGCCTGGCCGATCACGGCAATCTTCACCCCACCGCGTTCGAAGGTCGTCACCGCATCGAAGACCTCCTCTTCCCACTCGGTGTCGCGGACGTTGCCGGCGAGGAACGGGAATTCGAGCTGCTCGATCAGCTCCTGCACCCGGTCGGTCCCGTAGGTGAACTCCCAGTGGGCCGTCATGGCGTCGGTCTTCAACGCGTTCATCACCTCGACCATGTCCGAGCCGGCGGTCTTCAGCGAGGTGTAGGAGCCCTGCCAGGTATCGCCGCCGTCCAGGAACAGGGTGTTGGTCGGCCGCTCGGCGCGGATCGCTTTCACCAAGGTCGCCAGACGGTCGATGCCGCCGACCTTGCCATAGGTCTTGGCCAGGCCGGCGAAGTCGTCGCTGGTCAGGGCGTAGGCCTCGGGCGTGGTCGCGCCGACGCCGAACTTCCTCAGGAAATCCTTGCCGGTCAGGTGGGGCGGCAGGCCGTGCGCCTCGCCCACGCCGAGATTGACCGAGGGCTCGCGGAAGTAGATCGGCATCAGCTGGGCGTGGATGTCCGTGATGTGCAGAAGCGTGACCTTGCCGAGCGGCTCGAAGCGCAGCAGGTCCTTCTGGGTGATCTCCTGCCGGGCCGCGGCCCGCGCCAGCCGCCCGGGCGCGCCGGTTAGGGCGGCGGTCGCCGCCGCCAGCTGTACGAAGTCACGCCGGCTGAACATCGCTGAACCCTCCTGACGAAAAAGGGGGGATACGGCCGTACGTACCCCCCCTGATAAGTTTGCTACAAGTTCACAGGGTAATCAGTTGCGCACCGCCGGGGTCTCGACCGGCAATCCGCGGCCTCGGTCGGCGAGGAAGAGCTCGAGGTTCACGTACTCGTCCGAGCCCGCCTTGTAGGGCGTCGCCCGCACTTGGCTGTTGCAGCCGCGGAAGCGCCGGTGCAGCGAGCCGACCTTCTGCCACTTCAGGCGGTAGGTCGGGAAGCCGTTGCTCTGCCCCTGGCTCAGCAGATTGGCGCGGATCATGTTGCCGGCGTTGTCCTCGTGGCAGCTCTTGCAGGCCATGTCGAGCTGGCCGCGGCGCTGGTAGTAGAACTCCTTGCCCTTCTCGTAGAAGGGCGCGGCCGGGCCGTCGATCTTGACGGCGACCGGCCTGCCGCGGGCCTGGTTGCGCACGAAGGCGGTCATGGAGAGCAGCTCGCGCGACTCCCACTTCCAGGCCTTCGCCTTCATGTTCTCGGTCCGGCAGAGGTTGATCCGCTGCTCGATGTTGATCAGCTTGCCCCGGGGCTCATAGTAGACCGGGTAGATGGCGCCGACCTCGGCCATGGATACGGCCGCGTCGTCGTGGCAGCTCGCGCAGGCCTTGCCCGCCTCACCCTCCACGGTATCCCAAAGCTCTTGGCCCGTGTCGACCCAGAGCATGGCCGGATTCTCGAAATCGTCGTCCTGGATCGAGCGGGTCTCGGCGGCGGCGTAGGTGTAGCCGCTCCGCTTGTCGCCCACCTCGTAGGCGCCCCAGTTCGTTTCGTCCGTCAGGGCAGTCCCGGCCAGCATCACGGTCAAGCCCGATGCCGCCACCGCTGCCAGTGCTATTCGCCGCATGGCGTTGCCTCCCATTGACCTGTTGCTTCTATTCGACCGTGAGCTGGGCGGTCTTGCTGTAGACCGAGCCGTCATCGTCGGTCCAGGTGAACTCGAACGTGCCGCTCTCCGTGGCCACGGCATAGAAGGACATGAACGGATTGGCGGAGATCGCGGGATGCCAGTCGGCGCTGAACACTTCCTTGCCGTTGAAGGCGCAGACGAACTTGTTGATGATCTTCTGTGGAATCTTCTCGCCGGTCTTCTTGTCCTTGCGCTGGCCAGACTCCATCTTGTGCGTGATCAGAGTCTTGATCTCCAAGACCTCGCCCTTGGCGGCGGTCTTGGGCACTTTCACACGTGGCTTGGGTTTTGCCATGGTTTCTCTCCCTTATCCGCCGCAGCCGCCGATGGTGACTTTCACCTCGGCCTTGGCCGTGTACACGCTGCCGTCGCTCATCTCGGCGACCGCAACCACGTTCTGGGTCTTCGCCAGCCGCATGCGGGTCGAGGCCTTGGCCTTGCCGCAAGCCGGCGTGAAGTTGATGCTGGCCACACCCGGCTGCGGGTTCTTGTCCGCGAAGATATGGACCGCCTTGCAGTAGTCCTGCTCCGTCATCGGGCTGTCGACCTCGACCGTGATCGGCACCGTGTTGCCGTTCTCGGCGATCTGCGGCAGGTCGAGCGTGATCCGCCCCGCCTGCGGCGTCTTGCCGCCGATCAGGCCCTTTATCGCCGCGTCGACAGCGGCCGCGTCCGCCGAGGCCGCCTGCGGCAGCAGGGTTAGGCCGGCAGCGGCCAAGCCCCCCGCGCCCACGACGATCAGCGCCTGCCGGCGGCTGACATCGCGGTACTGTTTCGATTCGTTCATAAGCTTGCCTCTCGAGCTAAAGATGTCTGATTCACCCGGCTCGGGCCGGGATCCAATGCCGGCCCCGCGCCGACGGTGCGCGTGCCTCTACTTGAGGGTCGTCAAATATGCGACCACGTCCTCGACCTGCTCGGCGGTGAGGATGGTCTTGCCCTGGAAATCCTTCGCCACCCGATGCAGCCCGAAGGGCCGGTAGAAGGCGGGCATGAAGGTGTCCGGGTTGACGATCTTGGGGTTCACGATCCGAAGCCTCAGCTCGCCCGCGCTGTAGGTGCTCCCGGCGGTCGACAGGTCCGGACCGATCTCGCCGTGGAACGGCTGTTCGGGAATCGGCAACTTGTGGCAGGCTAGGCAGTTGCCTTGCTTGCGGTTGATCGCAACCTCTCGCCCGCGCGCCGGGTCTCCCGGCTTGCCCGTGAGCGATTTGGCGATGCTTTCGTTGTCTACAATCTTGAAAGCGACGAACTCTTCCGCCGCCGCTCCGGTCGCGAAAAGAGCGGCGATACCGGCCCCGCAGATCAGGGCGCGAAGGACTCCTAACGATTGCCAAGCCACCATTTGTCTCCCCTTGTGAGGTTTGCTCCCATGGCCCGTTCCTGACTGCCGGGCTCTGTTTTATTGCCGTCTCTATGCGGCTTGTTATTCATCCTTGTCTGGCCAATCATATTCAATTGTCATATTATATCAAGTGCGAATGTTTGAACCCGGCCGACGAGCGCATTCGGGAGTGTCCGTTTGGCGCCGCGACGGCGGCCGGAAAGCGTGGGCA
>JAOUCL010000210.1 GCA_029859805.1 Rhodospirillales bacterium
GGACGCGCTCATCGCCGTTCTGGAGGACGGACGGCTCGACGGGCGGACCCTTGGCGAAGCCATGCGGGGCCTGCTCTTTACCGGCATCGTCAAGCCGAAGCGATGGCTTCGTCGGCTTGGCGAAGCGGCCCGAGTTTCGCCTTTGCATGCCCAGAACGTGCGCCAGGCCCTTGAGGCGGCTCTCAAGAAGGGGGCCGGCGAGTCGCCGCGCGACATCCAGGCGCTGATTGGCCTACTCAACGAGCTGTGCATCGAGGCGGGCGAGGCGCTGTCGGACTCGGAAACACGCGAATTCCTGAGCAGCTTTTCAGGAACCAGCAAGGCGGCGAAATTCGCGCGCGCCCTGCTCAAACTGACGCCCGGAAGTCCCGAGCCGCATCGCCTTGCCGCGGCCGTTCAAGCGCTAGAATCCCGGGTCGCGCGAGCAGAGCGCTGGGTGGCCGCCGCGAAAGAGGCCGGTGCCGCTATGCCGTCCCGCTGAAGGTCGCCGCGTAGCGCTCCCTGAGCGCGTTCTTCTGGACCTTGCCCATGGCGTTGCGCGGGAGCTCCTCGACGAAGAAGACCTTTTTCGGCACCTTGTAGTTGGCGAGCTCGGCCTTGGCGGCCTGGATCACCGCGGCCTCGTCGGGGGTGCCGTCCGACGCGCGCGTGACCACGGCGGCGACCGCCTCGCCGAAGTCGGGGTGGGCGAGGCCGATCACGGCGGACTCGACGACGCCCTCGACCGCGTCGACCACCAGCTCGACCTCCTTGGGGTAGACGTTGAAGCCGCCGGAGATGATCAGGTCCTTGGCGCGGCCGACGATGTGGACATAGCCGTCACCGTCGATCCGCGAGATGTCGCCGGTGACGAAGAAGCCGTCCGGACGGAACTCCTCCGCCGTCTTCTCCGGCTGGCGCCAGTAGCCTTGGAACACGTTGGGCCCGCGCAGCTCGAGCACGCCGGTCTCGCCCGGCCCAAGGACCGCGCCGTCCTCGCCCGCGACCCGGACCTCCACATCCGGCAGCGGAAAGCCGACCGTGCCCGCGCGGCGCTCGCCCGACAGGGGGTTCGAGGTGTTCATGCCGGTCTCGGTCATGCCGTAGCGCTCGAGTATGGTGTGGCCCGTGCGTTCGCGGAACGCTTCGAACGTCTCCTCCAGGAGCGGGGCCGAGCCGGAGACGAAGAGCCGCATGTTGCGGCAGGCCCCGGCGTCGAAGTCCGGCCGCGCGAGCAGGCGCGTGTAGAAGGTCGGCACGCCCATCATCACCGTGGCGCGCGGCAGCAGGGCGATCACCTGCTCGGCGTCGAATTTCGGCAGGAAGAGCATCTCGGTGCCGTTCAGGAGCACGCAGTTGATCGCCACGAAGAGGCCGTGGGTGTGGAAGATCGGCAGGGCGTGGAGCAGCACGTCGCCGGCCTCGAAGCCCCAGATGCGGTGCAAGGCGATCGCGTTCGACGCCAGGTTGCCGTGGCTCATCATGGCGCCCTTGGCGCGCCCCGTGGTGCCCGAGGTGTAGAGCAGGGCGGCCAGGTCGTCGCCGGTCGCCGGCACCGGCTCGAAGTCCGCCGGCAATTCGCGGCTGGCCTCCACCAGCGAGCCCTCGCCGGCCTGGCCCAGGGTCAGGAGCTGGCTGCCGGCCTCGGCCGCGAGAGGCGCGAGCGCGGCCTCGGCCTCGGGCCGGCAGACCGTGACCTTGGGCTCCGCGTCGCCGAGGAAATAGCCGACCTCGGCCTCGGTGTAGGCGGTATTGAGCGGCAGGTAGACGGCGCCGGCGCGCAGGGTCGCCAGATAGAGGAACACGGCCTCGGGCGACTTCTCGACGATCGCCGCCACCCGGTCGCCCTTGGCGACGCCGCGCGCGGCCAGCAACCGGGCCATGCGCCCCGTGGCCGCCTCCAGCTCGCCATAGCTTATGGAGCGCCCCTCCGGCGTCTCGATGAAGGGCCTCGAGAGGTCGTTTGGAAAACGGGACCGGATCAGGTCGAAGAGGTTGTCGCTCATGCCGTGCAGCTCGAAACGCGGTTGACCCATGGGGGACATTCCGAAGAGCGCAAGCTACCCGCAGCGGGCATCGGAACCAAGAGGGCAAACAAACGGCATGGTTATACGACTGCCCAGCCATAAAGATATGATCGCCTAACCCGATCAGCCGTCAGCCGGCACCAAGAGCGCGGAAAATTATGGATTCGACCGCTATTACTGCGGCTTGCGGTGTGCCTCGTAGAAGGACCGCAGCACGGCGTTCATGCGGGTCTGGTAACCCTTGCCCTGGGCTTTGAACCAAGCCACCACATCGGCGTCGAGGCGCACGGTGAGCTGCTTCTTCGGACCTTCCGGTAGCACCACGCGGGCTTGCTTCCAGAAAGCGGGGCCAAGGCTCGGGCCTTCCGGCGCGTCACCGCGGGTCCGATCCTCCATTTCGAGGAGGTCAGTCGTAGATTTCTTCGTAATACGCTTCTCTGTCATTCTTTCCTGCCTTCCACGCCGAAATGATCCGGCGAGTCTTGCCACGCCACGTATAGACGACAACGATGCAGTTTCCTTCCCACTGGCCAATGGCAATCATGCGCTCTTCATCGTAATTCTCCCGATCGTCGGGAGCTTCCAGAGTGGGGTTCAGAAAGATCTTGGCCGCCAGGACAAAATCAACGCCGTGCCGTTCGATATTGCTGCGTCTCTTGTCTTCGTCCCACTCAAACTCCATAGGTTAGTATAACAACAAACGTAGTTACAGTCAACCGGTGCGTGACAACAAGGTTCATGCAGCTGCCTGTTGACCCGCCCCTTGGGGCCGCGGAAAGTGCCGCCGAGGAAACTTCGCCGGAGTGTTCAGCCTTGAATGACGACGGGCGCCCCAACGTCGTTCTGATTCTCGTCGACGACATGGGTTTTGCCGACCTCGGATTCATGGGGTCGGAGATCCGCACGCCGAACATCGACGCCATGGCGCGGGGCGGCGTCGTCCTGTCGGCCATGTACAACTGCGCGCGGTGCTGCCCGACGCGGGCCTCGCTGCTGACCGGGCTCTACCCGCACCGGGCCGGCATCGGCCATATGGGCGCGGACCTCGGCACGCCGGCCTATCAGGGGTTCCTTCGCAACGACGCCGGAACGATCGCCGAGATCCTGCGCCTCGAAGGATACCGCACCCTCATGTCGGGCAAATGGCATGTCGGCGGGGACTTCATGGCCCGCGAGGCCGATAGCTGGCGGGTCGGCGACCTGGACCACCCGACGCCCCGCCAACGCGGCTTCGACCGCTTCTACGGCATCATCGACGGCGTGACCCATTTCTTCTCGCCCCATTTCATCATGGAGGACGACAGCCGGGCCGAGGTCTCGCCGAGCGACTATTATTTTACCGACGCGATCACCGACAAGGCGATCGGCATGATGGAAGAGAGCGTGGCCGACGATAAGCCTTTCTTCCTCTATCTCGCCCACGCCGCCCCCCATTGGCCGCTGCACGCACACGAGGAGGATATCGCCCGCTACGAAGGCGCCTATCTGAGCGGCTGGGACGCGGTCCGCACCGCGCGGCACGAGGAGATGCTCGCGCGCGGCGTCCTGCAGCACAAGTGGGACATCTCGCCGCGCGACGAGGGCGCGCCGGCCTGGAGCGACGTGAAGCTCGCCGAATGGGAGGCGAGCCGGATGGCCGTCTATGCGGCCATGATCGACCGGATGGACCAGTCGGTCGGCCGAGTGCTCGCCGCGCTCGAGCGCCTGGGCCAGCATGACGACACGCTGGTCCTGTTCCTGTCGGACAACGGCGGCTGCGCGGAATTCATGGCCGAGGACGGCTGGGCGAAGTTCATGCCCGACATCCATAACGACGGCCGCAGGATCGCGATGGGCAACCGCCCGAGCCTGCGCCCCGGCGGCCCCTTGACCTACATGAGCTACGACCTGCCCTGGGCGAACGTGTCGAACGCGCCGTTCCGGTTGTTCAAGCACTGGGTGCATGAAGGCGGCATCTCAACGCCGCTGGTGGTCCAATGGCCGTCGCGGATCCCAAAGCCCCATATCGCCCACGCGCCCTGCCACGTCGTCGATATCCTGCCGACGATTCTGGACGTGACGGGGAGTGCCTATCCCTCCGAAATCGGCGGCCATGAAATCCAGCCGCTCGACGGCGAGAGCCTATGGCCGCTGCTGGCGGGCAGGGACTGGAGCCGCGAACAGCCGATCTATTGGGAGCACGAAGGCAACTGCGCGGTCAGGCACGGCAATTTCAAGCTGGTGCGAAAGTTCGACGCGCCCTGGGAGCTCTACGACATGGAGAAGGATCGTACCGAGCTCGACGACCTGATCGGCCGCAACGAGCCGCTGACCCGGAAACTCGTCCGCGAATACGAGGGCTGGGCGGAGAGCGCCGGTGTCCTCGACTGGAACATCGCGCTGCCGAGGCTGATGAAAGCCTGGCGGATGGACGATATCCACGGATAGCGCCGGGTCCCCCCGCCGTCAGACAAATGTCGATTCCGCCGGACCCAGGTGCTAACCTTGCGAGGTTGCAAACAAAACGTCCGGCGCGCGTGTGCGGCCGGCGCGAAATCTGACAGGGAGAGAGAAGCGATGAGAAAGCTACCGAAGATTATGACCGGCGCCGTCGCGCTGGCCGCCGTCGCGGCGGTCGCGGGCTCGGCCTTGGCCGGCGAGATGAAGCTGCGCGCCTCGCACCAGTGGCCGGGCGGCAAGGGCGACGTGCGCGACGAGATGGTGCAGATCATAAAGCGCGAGGCCGAGGCGGCCAACGTCGGCCTGACGGTCCAGATCTATCCGGGCAAGTCGCTGTTCAAGCCCAAGCAGCAGTGGGACGCCATGGTCAAGGGCCAGCTCGACATCTCGGCCTTCCCGCTGGACTACGCCTCGGGCCGGCACCCGCAGTTCAGCGCCACGCTGATGCCGGGCCTGGTCAAGAACCACGACCACGCCAAGCGGCTCAACGGCTCGCCCTTCATGGACGACATCAAGAAGATCGTCAACGACGCGGGCGTCGTCGTGATCTCCGACGCCTGGCTGGCCGGCGGCTTCGCGTCCAAGAAGCAGTGCATCCTCGACCCGGCCGACGCCAAGGGCCAGGTGCTGCGCGCGGCGGGTCCGGCCTTCGAGCAGATGCTGGTCGCGGCCGGCGCCTCGATCAACTCGATGCCCAGCTCCGAGATCTATTCGGCGCTGCAGACCGGCGTGCTCGACGGCGCCAACACCTCCTCGGGCAGCTTCGTCTCCTACCGCATCTACGAGCAGGTCACCTGCCTGACCGAGCCGGGCGACTATGCGCTCTGGTTCATGTACGAGCCGATCCTGATGTCGAAGAAGAGCTGGGACAAGCTGGACGACAAGCAACAGGCGGCCCTGAAGAAGGCCGGCCAGGTGGCCGAGGAGTTCTTCTTCGACGCCGCCAAGGGCCTCGACGGCAAGCTGGTCGATGCCTACAAGAAGAACGGTGTCGAGGTCGTCGGCATGAACGCCGCGCAGCACGCCGCCTGGCTCGATATCGCCAAGCAGTCGTCCTACAAGATCTTCTCCGAGAAGGTACCCGGCGGCAAGGAGCTGATCGAAAAGGCGCTGGCGGTCGAGTAACCGCTAGATCGTCGCTTAGCGAGGGCGGCCGCCGGGGCCGGCGGCCGTTTCCTCGGGACTCTCAGCCATGACGCTCTTCATCGACACGGTGCGCCGCTTGTCGCAGCTCTGCGGCGCGATCTCGGCCGCGCTGCTCCTGGCCGCCGTGGTCGTGGTCTGTCAGCTCGTGGTCGTGCGCTACGCGCTCCGCGAGTCGGCGATCTGGCAGCACGAGTTCGTCACCTTCGCCCTGGTCGGCGCCACCCTGATCGGCAGCCCCTACGTCCTGCTGACCCGGGGCCACGTCAACGTGGACCTGCTGCCGATCTACCTGGGCCCGCGCGGCCGCCTGGCCCTGGCGCTCCTGGCCTCCGGGCTCTCGCTGGCCTTCTGCCTGACCATCGCGGTGACCGGCTTCTTCTGGTGGCACGAGGCCTGGGCCGGCGGTTGGCGGGGCGATACGGTCTGGGCGCCGCCCCTGTGGATCCCCCGCCTGGCCCTGCCGGTCGGCATCGGCCTGCTCAGTCTGCAGTACCTGGCCGATATCCTGGCGCTCCTGACCGGCCGCGACATGCCGTTCGGGATCGAGAGGCCGCGCCCATGAGCCCGCTCGCCCTCGGCCTGCTGGTCGCCGCCGTGACCATCGTGGTGCTGATGGCCGGCGCCCCGGTCGCCTTTTCGCTCGGCGCGGTGGCGATCGGCTTCCTGCTGATCTTCGAGGGGCCGGGGGCGCTGACGATCGTGGCGGACGTGTTCTACGGCGGGCTCGACAGCTTCGCGCTGCTGTCGATCCCAATGTTCATCCTGATGGGCGGGGCGATCGCCTCCTCGCGGGCCGGGTCCGACCTCTACGAGGCGCTCGACCGCTGGCTCAACCGGGTGCCGGGCGGGCTGATGATCTCCAACATCGGCGCCTGCGCGATCTTCGCCGCGCTCAGCGGCTCCTCGCCGGCGACCTGCGCGGCGATCGGCAAGATGGGCATCCCCGAGATGCGCAAGCGCGGCTACCCGGCGGGCCTCGCGACCGGCTCGATCGCGGCGGGTGGCACGCTCGGCATCCTGATCCCGCCCTCGATCACGATGATCGTCTACGGCATCGCGACCGAGACCTCGATCGGCCGCCTGTTCATCGCGGGGCTTCTGCCGGGCGCCATGCTGACCGGCCTGTTCGTCGCCTGGGGCCTGTTCTCGGCCTGGCGGCGCGGCTACAGCTTTGCCGGGCAGGCAACGCGCTATACGCTCGCCGAGCGGCTGGAGATCCTGCCCAAGGTGCTGCCCTTCCTGGCGATCATCGTGGGCATTCTCTGGGTGCTCTACGGCGGCGTGGCGACGCCCTCGGAGGCGGCCGGGGTCGGCGCCGTGTTCTGCATCCTGCTGGTCGTGGCGATCTATCGGATGGTGGATCCGATGGCCTTGTGGCGGGTGCTGCGCGAGGCGACGCGGGAATCCGTGATGATCCTGATGATCATCGCCGGGGCCGCCCTGTTCAGCTACATGATGTCCTCGCTGTTCATCACCCAGTCGCTGGCGCTTTGGATCGGCGAGCTGGAGGTGAACCGCTGGGTGCTGATGGGCTGCATCAACGTGTTCCTGCTGGTCGCCGGCTTCTTCCTGCCGCCGGTCGCGGTGATCCTGATGACCGCGCCGACGCTGGTGCCGATGATCGAGGCGGCGGGCTTCGATCCGATCTGGTTCGCCGTCGTGCTCACCGTCAACATGGAGATCGGCCTGATCACGCCGCCGGTCGGCCTGAACCTCTACGTCATCAACGGCATTGCGCCCGACGTTCCCCTGACCCAAATCCTCTGGGGCGCCTTGCCCTTCATGCTGTGCATGGTGGCCGGGATCGTGCTGCTCTGCATTTTCCCGCAGATCGCGCTCTGGCTGCCCACCGCCATGATGGGCCAGCAGCTCTAGCCGGCTGTCGAAAGTGTCCGCGGCAGCCCGTTGCCCTCGTCCTTCGACAAGCTCAGGATGAGGGCGACTCCGAGCACGACATTAGGGTAACTCCTTGAAAAAGCTCACCCTCACACTGAGCTTGTCCAAGTGCGAGGGTGAGCGGGCCGGCGCCATTTCTAAGCAAAGCGAATACAGTCTAGCTAAAGGTTGCCCGTGGACCCGGTGCCGGCCCGGCCCGAATATGACCGGCGCCGGGCGTTTCGATGCCCGGCGCCGGTGGTTTCGATGTCGAAGGATCAGCCTTGCGGCTGCGCTGCGGGGCCTTCGGGGGCCTCGGGCCGCCCGGATTGGCGCTTGCGGTCGGCCATGAACTGGTCGAACTCGGCCTTGTCCTTGGCATGGCGCAGGCGCTCGAGGAAGTCCTTGAACTCCGTCTGCTCGTCCTCGAGACGGCGCAGCGTCTCCTCGCGATACTCGTCGAAGGCGTGGTTGCCGCTTGAGGCCGCACGCCGCTCCCCGCCAAACCAACTCTCGGCGCCCGAACGCTTGCGCTCGGTGCCGTCACGGTGCCAGCGGCCGGGGCCGCCATGTCTCCAGCATCCCATACGTCCACTCCATATCAGATAGGCCAGGATCGCCAAGCCAATGGGCCAGAAGAGGATGAATCCGAGGACCATCACAAGGATCCAGGCCGGCTTGCCGTAGTCGTCCAATTTCGCCGCGAGTTCCATCGGAGCCTCATGTAAATGGTGTTTACATTAATCTAGCTGGCGACGATCTTTCTGCCTGTCAAGGGCTGCCGCGGTCTCCGCGGCGAAAAAAAATCCGGCTCAGCGATCCTGATCACCGCCAAGGCCGAGCCCGTTCAGGTAGACCAGCAGGCCGGCCTCGAGCAGGTCCTCGGGCGGCATCGGCAGCGCGCGACGTGCGGCATCGCCCCGGGCGAAGAGCGTGGCGATGCCGTGCGACAAGGCCCAGACATGCAGGCTCACCATGAGGGACGGCGGGCGGGTCTCTTTCGGCAGCCGGGCGCAGAGCGCGTCCGAGGCCTTCCGCACGACCGCGAAAGCCTGGTCCGCGGCCCGCGCCAGCTCCGGGTCCAGGTCGGGCGGAAGCTGGGCCTCGAACATCGCCGTGAAATAGGCCGGCTCGGTCCTGGAGAAGGCGAGGTAG
>JAOUCL010000211.1 GCA_029859805.1 Rhodospirillales bacterium
CAGAAGGTCGCCTTCCTGGCCCACGAGCTATCCCACGTGCCGCAGCACGACACCTACTCCGACAACCGCTACTTTCCGCCCGGCGACCTGATCCTGCTGCGCCGCGTGCGCGAGGCCGCCGCCGAGGCCCTGGCAACCCGGATCGCCTGGCAACTGCGCGCCGCCGGCCATCCCGAGGCCTGGAACGAAAAGGCGGCCGACCGGTTCTACGGGGACATCGCCCGGGCCTTCGCCGCCGCGCACGACACCCTCCCGACACCGCTCGGCGAGTTGATCGCCACCCGGGCGGCCTTCGACCGCTGGTTCGCGATGCCGGGGCGCCTCGATCTTTACGACCGCATGACCGCCGATCACCTGCGGCGGATCTCGGGCGACCGCATGGGATTGGTTTCACCGCGCAAGGCGCTGACTCACGCCTTTCTCGCCGGCATCGCGCGGCTCGGCGGCGGGGACCCCCTGTTCAGCACCATGGGCCGCCGGCTGACCGACGACTATTACCGGGGCCAGATCTCGGTGCGCAACGCCGCGCTGCTGGAGTGCGTACTCGAGAGCGCCGGGGCCCGGGTCGACCCGCTGCCGCCGGAGCCCATCACCTGAACAGGGCCCAGGCCTGTCCGAGACGTCTTTCGTGCAATAGCGCGCGCCGCGGGCAGGCCCCCGTCGGTCATCCCGCGCGACAGAAACAGACCCGCGTGACGTCGTGGGACTCCCTGCCGCGAGGGCAGAGCCGGTAGCCGGCGGCAATCAGGTTGTCGGGCTCCAGCCGTTCGTGGATCGCCGACCATGCTTGCGGATCGTTCTGCAGTGCGCTTTCCCGGCGCAGTACCGTCGTCAGGGCATGGCTTAGGTCGGCGACCATGTCAAAACCTCCGGCGACCAGCCAGAGCGCCGTCAACGCGCCGCCCTCATGGTAGAGCGGCGACATAACCGGTCCCCAATCGGCGGGCACGCAGCCATCGGCGGCCCTCTGACCGGCGGTGCAGCGGGCGATGCCGGCGGAGCGGCTGCCCAGACAGAAACGCGCCTCGCTCTCGAGGTAAACGAGGGTCCCGGGATAGAGGTGATAGGTCAGCCGGGTCAGCCGCCCGGGAGCGAAGGTCCGCGAAGCGAATCTCGGCTCGTAGAGCGCCTGAAAGGTCACAGGCATCAGCAACGCCAAGGGCCCGACCTCCTGCTCGAGGTAATGGTCCTTGAAGTAGCCGCCGCCCGAAGAGCGCGTCGAGACCAGCACGCCGTTGGGGATCTCGACGAACCTGCCCATGCGGACCTGGGGCGGATAGATCACGCCCTTGCTGCCCGCCGGGTGCACCAGATTGAACGCGACCGTCAGGCCGACCGGACCGTCGAGCCCGTCCCAGCGAATCGATTCTTCCCTGTAGTTTTCGATCTTCAGCCGTTCGGCCAGCCGCGCGCCCTCGAGCTGCGCGGCGATCAGGCGCCCGACGATGACTAGGCTGACGATGGCGGGCACGGCCAGGATCACAAGGCCGGCAGGCCTCCAAGCCCCCCGGCCACCGGCGAACCACCACAGCCCGCCCAAGGCGACCAGAGCCGCGACGACACCGAGAAGCAATGGAAACTCGCTCCGGGAGAAGCCCTCCTTGAGACCCGGAAACATGAGCAGCAAGGCCGCGGCGGAGGCGGCGCAAAGCAGTGCGAACAGGATCACACGACCGAAGGTCTTCATCCCGCCGACCCCGCCTCCGGGAGTCCTGGTCTCCAGGGTTGCCTGCTTCGAGGTTGGGGCAAGCGCACGGTTCTCCGCAGTCTCCGTCCGATCCGCGCCGGCTAGCGCCGCCGCGTGCCGTAGTGTACGGCGAGAACGCCGAGGGCGCTCAGGAATACGCCCTTGGCGACCTTTTCGTCCAGCGACCGGCCGGCTTGGCCGAACTGGCTGCCCGCCGCCCATTCCTTCACGGTCACGCCGGTCCCGAGGATGCACCAGACCGCCGAGCCGGCCGGCATGGCCGTCCCGCCCAGCGCCGCCATGGCGCGGGTGATGCGCCGCCGTCCGGCGACCATCGCGTCGGTCAGCTCGGCCGCGCCGCCGCCGGGCAGCCGCCCCGGATCGGCGGCGTGCAGCGGGTCGAGCCGCGCCCGGACGAAGTCCTCCTCGAACTCGCGGCCGGCCTCGTACTCCGCGTCGCCGATCGAATGGTTGCGCCGCAGGGTCGCCAGCGTGTCGTAGGCGCGGTGCGGCGTGCCGATGTTGCCCCTGACGTCGGGCAGCGACGGGCCGAAACGCTTGACGGCGGCGCCGCGGTCCTCGCTCAACGCCCGGTGGCCCTCGCGGTAGTCGAGCGGTTCGCGGGCCGCCGCCGCGGCGAGGCGCGCCCGGTTGTGCCGCTCGAGCAGGGCAGCCGCGCGCCGTTCCGAGCCGGGTCCCGCGGCACGCCCGGGCGCGGCCGCCCCGAGGTCGCCGGGAAACGCCGGCTTCGCCGTGGCCTTCGCCGATACTGCCCCCTGCTGTCGCCGCCTGCTGGTCCGTCCCGGCCGCTTTGCCATCGTGTTACCTCCCGCCCCCTGTCTCGTCGTAGCGCCGGCCGCCGTAGAGCCTCGCGATCTCCCGCTCGCCCAGGTTCCCTCGTCCCCAGCGGAACGCGCGCTCGGAGCGCGGCGGGTCGGGCGGGCGGCATGAATTTCGGCACGTCGCAATGCCCCAGCGCCGCCGCAGGCGCCGGACCGCCGACCGGCTCAAGCCGAAGCGCCGGCCGGCCTCCGCATCGGTGGCCCCCCGAGCGATCGCATCGGCCAGCGCTTCGCGTGTCGGACTGCCGGTCATCCGGGCCTTCTCCTGCCTTGCCGTCTCCCGCCGGCGGCGCCTCGCGGCGCCGTCCGGTTTCAAACCGGAAGATAGGGAATTTTTTTCCCTATTTCAACTCTATTTTTTCCCGTACCCTGCACGCCTGCTCACCGGCGAGGCGGCCGCCATGTACTCCTGGGCCAGACGCTTGAACGATCTGCTTGTCCTGCGCGGCTGGTCCCAGGCGGAGCTGGCGCGCCGCGCGGGCGTGTCAAAGGAAAACGTCAAGAAGTACTGCCAAGGCGCGGTGGGCCAGCCGCGCGGCGACACGATTCCGCACCTCGCCGATGCGCTCGACGTCCATTTCGTCTGGCTGCGAGACGGCGTCGGGCCGCAGTGGCGGCGCATTCCCGTGGTCGGCTACGTCGGCGCCGGCGAGCAGTTCCACGCCGTCGACGACCTGTCGCAGGGCGCAGGCCTGGACAGCGTGGACTTCGATCTCGGCGGCGTCGACCCGATCGCCGTCGAGGTGCGCGGCGAATCCATGCTGCCGGTCTATCGCCCCGGCGACCGCCTGCTCTGCTCGCGACTCGCCGGCAGCGACGAAAGCGGCTTTCTCGGCAAGGACTGCGTGGTCAAACTGACCAGCGGCGCGGGTTACGTGAAACGTGTGGTGCGCAGCGGCACGCCGGGCCATTACACCTTGCTGTCCTACGCCGCGGAGCCGATTGCCGATGTCGCCCTGGAATGGGCGGCGCCGATCCTCTGGATCAAGCGGGCCGTCTGACCGGCTGACGATCTCATCGACGGGTCTTGAAATTGCCCGAAAGGGGAATTATATTCCCCATTATGTTCTGACGTCTGGACTCGCGGAGCGCTCTGCGCATGACCCTGCGCGACCATCAACCGGATATCCTGTTTCAGGGCGACGCGCTTCGCCGGGGCCTGCACCGCGCGCGCGGCGAGGCGGCGTTCCTCAGCCGCAACATCGCCCTCGAGCTGGTCGCCATGGCCGCCGCGGGCGATCCCGCACGCAGGGGCGCGGGCCGGGCCTGGATCCTCGGCGCGCAGGCCCGCCGCCGCAAGGCCCTGGCCGACGCGGCCGCCTATCGGCGCTTGATCGCCGAGCGCGCGCAGTTGGCAACGGTCGTTTCGTCGCTGGAGCGGGGCGGACAACGCCGATGGGGTATCTGATATCCCGGTCTTGCCTGGGATCGCCAAAGCCCGAAAAGGCGTCTCGCGCTTGCGTCGGGGGATGATAGTTTCTAAACGATCGATTAAGCTTTCGGCTTTATTTCTCGACCCCGGAGGCCCGGGGTGCCGAGCGCGACCTAACCAAGAGTCCCTGGGATGAACTACGAACGCTTCTTCGCCGATCAGATCGACCAGCTCAAGGCCGACGGGCGCTATCGGATCTTTGCCGACCTGGCACGCCACGCCGGCGCGTTTCCGCAAGCGACCCGCCATTCCGCCGACGCTTCGGGAGGCCAGGCGACCGGCGAGGTGACCGTCTGGTGCTCCAACGACTACCTCGGCATGGGCCAGCACGAGGCGGTGCTCGCGGCCATGCGCGAAGCCTTGGAGAGCTGCGGCGCGGGCGCCGGCGGAACGCGCAATATCTCCGGCACCAATCACTATCACGTCCTTCTGGAGCGGGAGCTGGCCGACCTGCACGGCAAGGAGGCGGCGCTGCTCTTCACCTCGGGCTACGTTTCGAACTGGGCGGCGCTCGGCACCCTGGCCGCGCGCCTGCCGGACTGCGTGGTGCTGTCCGACGAGCACAACCACGCCTCGATGATCGAGGGCATACGCCACAGCCGCGCGGAAAAGCGGATCTTCAAGCACAACGACCCCGAGGATCTCGAGCGCCGGCTCAAGGACATCTCGCCCAAGCGCCCCAAGCTCGTCACCTTCGAGTCGGTCTACTCGATGGACGGCGACATCGCGCCGATCGCCGAGCTTTGCGACGTCGCGGACGCGCACGGCGCCATGACCTATCTCGACGAGGTGCACGCCGTCGGCCTCTACGGCCCGCGCGGCGGCGGCATCGCCGAGCGCGAGGGCCTGATGGACCGCCTGACCGTGATCGAGGGAACGCTCGGCAAGGCCTTCGGCGTCATGGGCGGCTATATCGCCGCCTCGGCGGCCCTGGTCGATTTCGTGCGCAGCTTCGCCTCGGGCTTCATCTTCACGACCGCCCTACCGCCGGCCGTGGCCGCCGGGGCCCTGGCCAGCATCCGCCACCTCAAGACGAGCCAGGTCGAACGCGCGCGCCATCAGGAGCGCGCCGGCACGCTGAAGCAACGCCTGACGGCGGCCGGCCTGCCGGTCATGCCGTCGGAGTGTCACATCGTTCCGGTCATGGTGGGCGAAGCCACGCTCTGCCGGCAGGTCACCGACGAGTTGCTGGAGCGCCACGGCATCTACGTACAGCCGATCAACTATCCGACCGTGCCCAAGGGCACGGAGCGCCTCCGGCTGACCCCCTCGCCGCTCCACGGCGACGAGGAGATGGAGGCCCTGGTCACGGCCCTCGTCGAAGTGTGGAACCGGCTGAACCTGAGCTTCGCCGCCTGATACCCGAAACTGCATGAGCGGCGCCCCGCGCGAGGGACGCCGCCCTTCTAAAGCCGGTTGTCCGGCCTGATCCCGGCCGTCACGCGGCGCGGACCTCGGCCAGGAACTTCTCGACCTCGCGGCGCAGGGCCTGGGACTGCTTGGACAGCTGGCCGGCGGCGTCGAGGACCTGGCTCGCGGACTCGCCGGTTTCGGCGGCGCCCTGGGTCACGCCGGAGATGTTGGTGTTCACCTCCTGCGTGCCGGCCGCCGCCTGCTGGACGTTGCGGGCGATTTCCTGGGTTGCCGCACCCTGCTCCTCGACCGCCGAGGCGATGCCCGTGGCGATTTCGTTGACCTCGCCGATGGTCTTGCCGATGCCCTCGATCGCCTTGACCACGTCGCCGGTGACGCCCTGCATGCCGGCGATCTGCTGGCCGATCTCCTCGGTCGCCTTGGCGGTCTGGGTGGCCAGAGACTTGACCTCCGAGGCGACCACCGCGAAGCCCTTGCCGGCCTCGCCGGCGCGCGCCGCCTCGATCGTGGCGTTCAGCGCCAGCAGGTTGGTCTGCTCGGCGATGTCGCTGATCAGGCCGACCACCTCGCCGATCTTCTGCGCCGCCTCGGACAGACCCTGGACGCTGGTGTTGGTCTGGTCGGCCTCTGTGACGGCGCGCCCGGTGATGTCGGCGGACTGGGCCACCTGGCGGCCGATCTCGGCGACCGTGTTGCTCAGCTCGTCGGCCGCCGCGGCGACGGTCTCGACGTTGGTGGAGGCCTCCTCCGAGGCAGCGGCCACGGTGGTCGCCTGGCGGGCGGTCTCCTCGGCGACGGCGGTCATGGACTGGGCCGTGGACTGCAGCTGCGAGGAGGCGGTGCCGACCGTGTCCACGACACCCATCACGCTGGCCTCGAAGCCGTCGGCGAGCCGGCGCACCGCCTGCCGCTTGTCCTGTTCCGCCCGCGCCTCGACCTCGCGCCGCTCCTGCTCCGCCTTGCGCTCGGCCTCCAGGCGCTCGGTCTCGCGCTTGGCCTTGTCTTCGGCCGCCTCGCGCCGCTCCTCCTCGCGCTGGACCGCCGCCTCGGCCGCCCGCTGTTCGACCTCATGCCGCTCCGCCCGAAGGCGCCCGCGCTCGATCGCGTTCTCCTTGAACACCTGGACCGCGGCGGCCATGTCGCCGATCTCGTCCCTGCGCTGGCGCGAGGGGACCACAATCTCGAAATCACCGTCCGCCAGCCTTCGCATGACAGACGTCATTCCCGTGAGCGGCACCGAGATTTGTCGGATCAAGAAGAACGACAGCAAACCGGCCAACCCAATTGCCAAGAGCGAAACGATGATCAGCGAGTCTCTGGCAAAAGACGCGGCCTCCTGTCCGGCCTTCTCGTTCGATTGAGAGACGGCTTCGATTCTGTCGCTTGCCTCGGCCATCTTGTCTTCCAGGGCCAAGAAGCTTTCCGTAAAGCCCGCGAACTCGGTCTCGGCCGCATCGCTATCCTTGAACGCAAGATCTACAAGCCTCCGCGCGCTGCTCATGTAGCTTTCCATGCTTGGCACGACGTCGTTGACGGCTCTCTGGGCGGCGTCCGAGAGATTGAGTTGCTGGTTCGCCTCGATCTGAGACCGGAAGTGCTTCAGGTGTCTCGCAAGCTCGTTCTCGATCTCGGTTCTCTCGCCGGCGCTGGCGCGGCTCCCGGCCCGAAGGGCGAGCAGCACATCGCCTCGAAGAGCCTCGTGCATCATGTCTGCCTCGAGATGATTGCGCAGCGACGAGGCGATGGTGGTGCTTTCCACAAGCTGCGTCGTAAGGCGTGCCGTCCCCAGATTGCCGATCACCGCGATGACTGTACTGATCGCGACCAGAAATCCGGAAAACCCGAATAGCTTCTGGCCCAGGCTGATCCGAAGGCCGGACTTGCGAAGCTCCGTCCCACTGGCCGGCTCGCTTGGGTTCTTGGGATCCATCGTTTCACTCGCTTTCCTGAAAATGGTTGTCAGGACTACGGGTTATTGTTCGATACGCTCGGTTCCGGTCAGCCGTTCGGCAACGGTCCACCCCGGCCTTGTGCAGCCAACTCCACGTACGCCCTCACTGTGTTGACTAGGCTTTTTCTACTATTTCGACGATAAATTTGGGGTTAATGATTTCCTCTGGGGCCCGATACCAAGGGTCGTCGGTAGTGACCCGTTGATGGCGGCGAAACGGCGTCCCGGGCGGGCGCGGCGGCGCGCGCCGCCGGCGGTCCTCAGGCGGTCGGCAGCTCGTAGTCCTTGAACCGCTCGCGCAGCTGGACCTTGGAGACCTTGCCGGTCGCCGTGTGGGGCAGGTCGTCGACGAAGACCACGTCGTCCGGCAGCCACCACTTGGCCACCTTGTCCGCCAGGAACCCGAGGATGTCGTCCTTGCCGGGGGTCGTGCCGGGCTTGGGCACGATGACCAGGAGCGGCCGCTCCAGCCATTTCGGGTGCGGCCGGGCGATCGCGGCGGCCTCGGCCACGTCGGGCTGGGCCATGACCGCGTTCTCCAGCTCGATCGAGGAGATCCACTCGCCGCCCGACTTGATCAGGTCCTTGGTGCGGTCGGTGATCTGCATGTAGCCCTCTGGGTCGATGGTCGAGACGTCCCCGGTGCGGAACCAGCCCTCGTCGTCGAAGGCGGCCGCGCTGGCCGCCTCGTCCCCGTAGTAGCCGCGGACCACGTAGGGCCCGCGCACCAGGAGCTCTCCGGAGGCTTCGCCGTCGTGGGGCAGCCGCCGGCCGGCGTCGTCGACGATCTTCAACTCGACGCCGAAGGGCGGGCGCCCCGCCTTGGCCTTGATGGCGTAGAGCTCGTCAGCCGACATCGCCTCCATGTCCGGCGTCGGGCTGCAGACGGCAGCCACGGGGCTGGTCTCGGTCATGCCCCAGCCCTGTATGAACTCGACCCCGTAGTCTTCCTGCATGGCGCGGATGAGCGCCATCGGCGGCGCGGCCCCGCCGCAGACCATGCGCGTCAGACCGTCGAGCCGCTTGCCCGATCGGCCGAGGTAGTCGAGCAGCCCCAGCCAGATGGTCGGCACCCCGGCAGTCGTCGTGACGCCCTCGTCTTCGATCAACCCGTGGAGGCTTTCGCCGTCGTAGCCCGGTCCCGGGAACACCAGCTTGGCGCCGACCATGGGGCAGCTGTAGGGCGCACCCCAGGCGCAGACGTGGAACATCGGCACCACGACGAGGAAGCTGTCCCCTCTGCTCGCCCAGTTTCCGTCGGTACCGGCAAGGCAGCAGAGCGCGTGCAGCAGCGTGGATCGGTGGCAACTGGGCGA
>JAOUCL010000212.1 GCA_029859805.1 Rhodospirillales bacterium
GCTGCGAGACGGGCGCCGAGTTGACCGCATCCGGTTCCTACTACGGATACGAGTCGGCCGCCCAGCTCGGAGCGGTTCGGGGCCGGGAGACCGTCTCGCTGTTCTCCTCGGACAGCGCCATTCTGTCCGACGCGGACGTCAAGCGGATCCTGGAGCATCGATTCTCGCCACGCCGGCAGAACAAAATCGGTATTCTCGCGATCGGCCAGGAATATTGGTTCGGCTGGTCCGACGAACTCGCACGATCCGGGGTCGAGGTTCAGGAGAAGCTGGTCTCGAAGCTTCGCTCGTCACCCCTGGTCCACGACGCAACCTACCTGCCCAGCCTTCTCATTCCCGAAAAGCGCAGCGTCGGCCATTTCAGGGAGGCCGGGGCACGCTACCAGGCGGATCTTCTGTTGATCTATCGCGCCGCGTGCCGGAGCTATGAGAAGTCGCAATTCTTTGGCCCCGACAATTCCAAATCCTTCTGCAACATCGAGGCCGTCCTGCTCGACACCCGGACCGGCATCGTTCCCTTCGCCGCCACGGCGAGCCGGGATTCCCTTGCCAAGCGGCTGGAAACGGACTTCAACCTCTACGAGACGATGCGCAGGACCGAGCTCGAGGCCCTGGCCGACGCGCTGGCGGAGCTCGGCGAGGAGGTCGTCGCATTCCTTGCCGCGGTCCGCAGCTAGGGCGCAGAAATCCCCGGCGCGGCGGCACGGCCGCCATGTACTAACGCGGACTCAGACCCAGACGATAGCGCGGCGCCGCGCCGACGCCGTCCAGCTTGAGGTACTCGCCGTCGCGCCAGCGGGTGGCCAGGCTTCCGTAGTGCGCCGACAGGGGGTTGCCGGACTGGCCCGTCGCGATCATGAAGCGCGAGTTGTCCAGGTCGGCCAGGTCGTAGACCGCGCGGAACCCCGGGCCATGGCGGTCCTCGAAGCGGCTTTCGGGCGGGCCGCCCAGGCGCGGACCACCGCGGTTGACCGTATAGAAGCCGCCGTCGGCCTCGACCGCGAACTCGAGCCAGTCGCCGATCACCGGGATGTGCCGCAAGACCGGGTGGGGGAAGCGCGCAACGTGGGCCGCGCCCCAGCGCCAGTCGTCGATGTCCGGGCCGAAGCGCGCCTCCAGCTCGGCCAGGGCGGCCGACAGCGCGGGGCCCGCCAGGCTGGCGCAGCTCTCGGTCCCCGGCGTCTCGACATCATCGCACCAGACGTCGCCCGCGATCAGCGCCGCGGCCAGCAGATCGGTGTCGACGCGCTGAAATCGCGGGTAGATCGGCCCCAGCTCGTCGGAAAAGACCGCTTCGTTGAGCGCCGCCAACCAGGCATGGAAGATCAGCGGCTCGGGCCGGTCGCGCGCCATGCCGTATTGCCACTTGGCCAGCAAATCCCGTGCCTTTGCCACTTGTCCGGTCTCGGGCAGCGGATAGTGGAGCAGCTGGAACAACAGCCGCGGCGCGCCCAGCGACAGCGTGTCCTGCTGCAGCGCCAGGCTGTCCTCCACCGTCGCCTCGTCCCGGGCGTCCAGCACCTCTGCGATGCGCCGGGCACGGTGCGGGTCGGGCCAGTCGGCGGCGATCAGGTGCGGGTAGGCCGCGTCCACGACCCGGTTGTTGGCGTTGACGATGCGCCCGCCCGGCGGGTTCGCGACCTGCGGCAGCTCGGCGGCGGGGATGAAGCCGCGCCAGTCGTATTCGCCGCTCCAGCCGGGCACCGGGACCCGGCCGTCGCCCGCCTCGCGGATCGGGATGCGGCCCGCGGTGACGAACCCGATGGCGCCAGCCGTATCCGCATAGGCGACGTTCTGCACCGGGGCGTCGAAGTGCTCCATGGCGGCCAGGAAGCCCGTCCAGCCGCGGGCGCGGTTGAGGCGGTAGACCGCTTCGGCCGTCCGGTCGTCAGCCCTCAGCGCCGGCCAGGCCAGCGCCAGCACCTGGCCCTCGGGCAGGGTCTCGGCCAGCCCCGGCCGCAGGTCGGAGATCACCGGCCCGTGCCGGGTCGCGCGGACCGTCAGGACCACGGGGGCCTCGCCCTGCACCGCGATGACCTCCTTGCGCAGGTCGAAGGGCTTGGGACCCTCGGGCGTGTCGTAGTGGCCGGGCTTGTCGGCGCTCAGGCGCTCGACGAAGAGGTCCTGGCTGTCGGCGTGCGTGGTGGTGAAGCCCCAGGCGATATGGCCGTTGTGTCCGGCCACCAGGTGGGGCACGCCGGGAGCAGTCGCGCCGGCCAGCGTCAGCTCCGGCGTCTCGATCCGCGCCAGGTACCACTGCCCGGGCGCCTCGAGCGCCAGGTGCGGGTCGTTGGCCAGGATCGGCCGGCCCGTCGCCGTCCGCCCACCGGCCAGCACCCAGAGGTTCGACGCGTCCTTGGGCGCCCAGGACCAGGGCAGCGGTTCGTCGAGGACGGGGGTTGCCGATGGCTGGGCACAGAGTAGGTCCGCTGGCCCTCGCCCATGCGCTTCACGCTCGCCCCGAGGCGCCGAGGAGTTCCTCCTCCCCCCTCGCGGGGGAGGATCGAGGAGGGGGGGCACGGCCGACGGGTTGCCCGGGACCGTGCCGTCGCGCCAAGGACAAGGGGGATACCCCCCTCCCAAACCCTCCCCCGCAAGGGGGGAGGGCTCGAAACGGCGCGGCGCACTCGCCCCTCGGAGTGCTGAGAGAGACGAGGCCGGCAAGGTGGGTTTCGCTGCCCTGCGCGCAGTGGCTGGACGGCCCAGGGTCACCGGCGCGTCCGGCGGATAGGCGGGCCAGAGGAAATCGATCTGCGCTGGGGTCAGGCGCCCGGCCAGCTGCAGACGCCGGACTTCGTCAGACCAGTTGTTCGAGAGCTGAAAGGCCATGAGCCGGCCCCAGACCAGGCTGTCGGCCGGGCGCCAGGGCTCGGGCTCGTAGCGCAGCAGCTGGAACTCCGGCGGCCAGGGCCCGCCCGGCGCGGCGATGAAGGCGTTGACGCCCTCGGCGTAGGCGTCGAGCAGGGCGCGGACCTCGGGCGTCAGGTGATCCAGGCTGGCCTCGGCCAGGCGGTAGAGGCCGAGCCCGCGCATCAGGCGGTCGAAGCCGAGCGTCTCCGGGCCGACGACCTCGGACAGGCGCCCCGCCCCGGTGCGGCGCATGAAGTCCATCTGCCAGAGGCGGTCCTGGGCGTGCACGTAGCCGAGCGCCCGGGCGGCGTCCAGCTCGCCGCCGGCGCGTATCGTGACGATACCGTCGGCGTCGCGCAGCACCTCGACCGCCGCCGCCAGGCCGGCGAGCCGGTGAGTGCCGTCCAGGTCCGGCAGCGAGCCGCGCAGCCAGACCAGCCCCGCGCCCAGGACGACGGTCGCCAAGCCGGGGACCAGGCCCAGGGTCCAGTAGGTCAGGCGGTGGGATCTCCGCATCGCCAGTGCCGCTCTCCGCTGTCCGTTCGGCCCATCATTGGGGCAGCGGGGGCTTTTCGGTCAAGTCCCGGGTTCGGGCCGCGCCGGTTTTGGCTGTCACAAAACGCTTCCGCCGCTATGCTCCCGGCGCCGTCTTCGCCGATTCGCAACGTAAGCATGGCCGGATGCGCCTCCTCGCGCAAAGTGATCTTTGCCTTGGGCGCCGGGCCGCCTGCTGGGGGCGGCGCTTTTGCCGCCTTGATGTAGAACAATACGGGCGATCGAAGTTCGTGCTAGTTTTGTCTCCATCGGGCGCCATTTCGGGCGCGCGCGGGTCTGGGCCGATGTGCAGCGAAGCAACTGGCCGTAACGAAGCGGGAACGACGTTCGGGCCGGAAGATTTTCGAGAGCCGATCGAATTTCTCTACGGCATGCACGAGCGCCTGCGCCGGCAATGCGAGAATCTGGTCCAACTGGCCAAGGACCCGGCGGCGGCCGAGGCGCCCGAGATCGCCGCGGCGATCCTGGATTTCCTGGAGACCGACCTGCCGCTGCACAGGGCCGACGAGGAAGAAGACCTCTTTCCGCTTCTCGAGCGGCGCTCTCCGGTCCCGGAAACGGGCGCCCACGACGAGCTCCTGTCCTCGCTCGCGGTGCTGCGCCAGGAGCACCGAGACGATATCGAGCAGGGCCACTCGCTGTTCGCGTCCCTGCGCCTGATCGCCGAAGGCGAGGCGCCCAGGGACCCCGAGATGTTCCGGCACTATGTCCACGCCTTCGTGAAGCTTCAGCGCGGCCACCAGGCCCTGGAGAACCGGGTCGTGCTGACCGCCGCCTTCGAGCGCCTGACCCCGGAGGACCTGGCCGAGCTCGGCCGCAAGATGGCGGCCCGCCGCGGCCTGCTCTTCGCCGGCTGAACGGCCAGTCGCGGGCTCGGGCCGCACCGGTAAAGACGTTCTTCTTAAATGCATGCTTAGAATTGGCCGTCTAGTATCGGGGGCCGCTACGAATTCCCGCCTGGACGCCGCGCTTGGTGGAGGTATGCCAGTGACATCAGCCACAGTCGACGTCACCTACGCGTATCCCTTCGAGTCGGTCGTCGAAACCACGCGCGACGACACGCGCGTTCGCCTGGCGACATCGGGCGGTCGGAGCAGGCATCCGCATTTCTTCCAGGGCCTCCTGTTGAGCCCTGCAACGAGTGCTGAGCTTCTCTTGATCGTCGCCCGCGTGGCTCAGTCCCGCTTCTACGTACCGCCCGGCATGCTGGAGCGAATCCTGCGTGAAGCGGATCCTGTCGTCACCTGCGCGGGCGAGCGGCTGCGCTTCGAATCCTTCTCGCAGTGCTGTGGCGTCTATGCGCGCGCAGACCTGTTGCCGGCGGCGTTCGAGGGCGAATTCCTTGGCCGCGGTACGACCAATGTCGACTTCAATCCGCCGATGCGCGCGGCCCTGGCACAGATCACCGCCGGCGAGCGCGTCGGGCTCAATATCGGTATCGACCAGGTCGAATTGGAGCGGCAAGCGGGTAAGGTCGTCGAGCGCAAGGTCCGCCTGCCTCAGAGGTGGCTGAAGGGTTTCGTGGAGGTCCAGGCCCTGGCGTCGGGGCTCCGCCGTGTCCACGAGGTGCCGGGACCGGAGGCCCGACGGTTCCTGGCGGCGGTTCCGGCTCAAACCAAGGCACGCGACCGCGCGTATCTCGCGGTGAACGGGCGCCAGCTTCGGATCAGTCAGCGAGCCGGCAAGGGGTCGGTGGCAGTCGGCGGCATCGGCCGGCTCCAGGTGCTCAAGCCGCTCGCCCGCCGCGCCCGCGCCTTGCGGATCTACGGTGCGGATTCTGGGGTAACAGGCTGGGAACTCGAGCTCGACGACGCTCGTTTGCAGGTGCTCCTGAGCCCGGAGGCGGCGCGTGGCTTCTCCGGCGAGGGGCAGGTGCTGCACGACTTGGCGGGCCGGAAGGCAGGCAGGGCGCTGGCGCGGGTGCGCGCCGCCCTCGCCTGGCAGCCCAGGATCTCTCCCCGGGGCCTGGCCGCTCAGGTCGAACTCGACCCTGCGGCGGTCGCGGGCGCGCTCGCGGCTCTGGGCAGTCGAGGTCTCGTCGGGTATGACTTGCACGATGAAGCCTATTTCCACCGGGAGCTGCCATTCGACCTGACAGCGGTGGCAAATCTCCATCCTCGGCTGAACGATGCGCGCAAGATCCTGGACAAGGGGGGCGTGCGCGACATCGAGACCACGGGCGGCACCGTCGAAGCCTTCGTAGCGGGCAGCGGCGTCGATCACCGGGTGCGACTGACAGTCGACGGATTTCGCTGTACCTGCCCCTGGTTCAGCAGGAACAAGGGCGCCGCCGGACCCTGCAAGCACGTTCTGGCCTTGCAGCTGACCCTCGAAGACGAAGGCGAGAAGGAGGCGGCGAAGGCGCCCGCGACCGATCGGAATGACGGCTGAGAAACTCGAGGAGATCATTCGTTCGGGTCGGGCGGAAAAGAGCGCCGGTTTCTTCGCGGGGATGCCGGAGGCCGAGCGTCGGGAATTGGCGCCCACGGCGCGGGATCGACTGGTCGCGGCGTGGAAGCAGCAACTGGATGATCTGCCGAGCTCTGCCCGAACCAAAAGGGGCGACCCGGTCGATGCGGCAAGAGTAGCGGTCCTGGCAACGGCATCCTTCGGCGAATTGAAACGCCTGGGATGGCGTGCCGCCCCGCGGCACGACGAAAGTTGCTGGAAGGCGATCCGCGAGCGGCGTCCGCAGTGGCTCTCCGAGTGGTGCGGCTGGCTGCTGGACGAGAGCCACTGGCAGTGGCGTCATGTGCGGGACCTCGTGCGCGAGGGGGTCTGCGCCCCGCCCGAATCCGACGGCTATGTTCTCGGCATGATCGAGGGGCTGACCGGCTTCCGGAAGACAGGCGGAATCGCCGAGGCGCTCATGGCCGATCGCGAGCTTGTGCAGACGCACCTCTGGCGGCTGTTCGAGCTGGAAGGCGGCGGCGAGCTGAGCCTTGCCGCCCACGACAAGTACACCACCGAGGAGCGCGGTTGGGCCCAGGCCCTGCGCAGCCTGTCCGACCAGGGGGAGGTGAGCCGCGACCGCCTGTTGAGCGCCAGCCTCGAGGCGCTCTGCCGCGACTTCGCGCAGTTCCGGGCCGGATGGTTCTCGCGATTTCACGAAAGCCTGGAGCCGTCCGTGGAGGAGCGCATAGCCCTTGGAGCGAAGTACCTGGATCTTCTGCGAAGCCCCATCGGACCCACCGTGTCCTTCGCGCTGAGAGCGCTCAAGGCCCTGCACAAGGCCAAACGCCTGGACGGTCGCGCTTTCGTCGAGCAGGTCGAGCCCGTGCTTTATGCCAAGTCGAAGAACACTGTCAAAACCGCTCTCAAGTTGATGCTGGAAATTGCCAAAGCGGACCCACCGCTGCAGGGGAAGGTCGCGCGGGCCGCGGCGATCGGGTTGGAGCACCCGGAGCTCGAGGTCCAGGAAACGGCGATCGGGCTGATCGAACGCTACGGAGACCTCGACGATGCTGAACTCCGCACGGCGATCGAGCAACGCATTGATCTCGTAAGCGCTTCGCTCAGGAGTCGCGCGGCCGCGTGGCGGAAGGCGGACTCGGCGGAGCCCCTGGGCGACAGCGAAGATGGCGGCGCGGACCTTTCCGGTTTGCTCGAGAGGGCCCGTAGCCTGCCGGCGGACTTGGCAGCACTAGCGGGCGTCGATATCGCACTCGCGGAATTGGACGGGCTCAAAGGGGTCGTTCGGTCCGCGCGCTTCAGCGGAATGGAGATTCCGCGCCTGGCTCCGGACATGGCGTTGCGGCCGGTGGAGACGGTCGAGGAACTCGTCGACTGCTTTCTCGAGGCGATCGAGCAGCCCGAGGACGTCGACCGGGTCGAGCTGGTCATCGACGGATTGGCGCGGCTCGGCGGCCGGCGTCCAGAGACCTTCGCAAGGCTCACGGGGCCGTTGGCGAAGCGGATCGGGCAGCTGAAGAAACGCAGGGAAGTCTTCGAATGGACATGGGGCGAGCCGCTGCAAGTCCTCTTCATCCTGGCCGATGCCTGGCTGCACGATACCGTCTTCGAAATCGGCTGGGAGAAGAGCGGCGAACCCTATTTCGATTATCAGTCCTATAGCGACTGGGAGGCTTCGGGCGGCAGCTGGAAAAGGAAACGCGAGAGGTGCCGCTTATATGTCGATGCGCTGGGCGTGACGGGCGTTTTCCTGCTTCGTGCCGTCGTTGTCGCGAAGGCCCTGGCCACCGGCCAAACCATGCGTCTGCTCAGCGCGCCGACGCACCGGGGCGGCTGGATCCTGCCCTCGGCACTGATCGAAAGAACACAACAGTATCGGGCACTCGACCTGGAGATGGACACTGCCGACCAGGTGCTTGCCCTGTTGCGTCTGGCGCCCGACGGTCGTGAGCAGGCGCTGGGTGAAGCAAGGTCGTTGGACGGTGAATGGAGCGCGGCGCTCCGCTATGCCTTGGGAAGCGATCAGGAGGCCATCGGGGACACGGCGCCGCTGTGGGTCGCCGCTGCGCGGGCCCGGGCTCCCTTCTCGGACGACGAAGCGATCGAGAAGAAATTCCCGAAGCTCGGGCCCGATGCAGGTGCGGCCGCGCGCCTTGCCTACACGGTCGTGGTCGACAAGCACCCGGAAGTCACGTTCTACTGGTTCAAGGTCAAGTGCGAGCCGGAGGCCCCCGGACCGTACCAGGGCGAAGGATCCCTCATTTGGAGAGGTTTGCCGGCTTTCGCCTCGGTGAGCCGGCAAACGCGTAGCGCCAGTTTTCTGCCCACGGTCCTCCTGCATCGGCTGCCGGAAAGACTGTACTTCGACGACCCTGCGCTGGCGTTCAGCGTTTCTTCGCCCTGGGGCCCCACCTTGTGGCCGGCAAATCCCGAACCGATTTTCGCCGCCGGGGCCTTCGACGCGGCATCTTACGACTACGAGGCGCGGCCAAGCGCCGTGCCCCCGCCATGCGGCTATCGCTTGATGCTCGACCCGGATCGGCCGATCACGCCGATGGGGCGGGTCATGTTGTGTCTCGGGCTCAATGCGCGCGATGCGGCGGAGGGGCAGATGGCGACGGACGCGCTCATCGCCGTTCTGGAGGACGGACGGCTCGACGGGCGGACCCTTGGCGAAGCCATGCGGGGCCTGCTCTTTACCGGCATCGTCAAGCCGAAGCGATGGCTTCGTCGGCTTGGCGAAGCAGCCCGAGTTTCGCCTTTGCATGC
>JAOUCL010000213.1 GCA_029859805.1 Rhodospirillales bacterium
TCCTGACGAACCGAAGGCGCCCTAGTGGATTGACGGAAACGGAAGAGTCCCAATGGGGATTCCCCTATCGGCGCGGGTGTGCGAGTCTACGGCATGCGCACCGGGATCTCCATCACCGTCAGTCGGTCGGATCGTCAGCGGCTTGAAGCGATCATCCGGGACCGAACCGCGCCCCAGAAGCATGTCTGGCGCGCCCGCATCGTTCTGTTGACCGCCGACGGTCTCGGCACCAACACCATCATGCGCGACACCGGCAAGTCCAAGACCTGCGTTTGGCGCTGGCAGGAGCGTTTCATGGAGGAAGGCGTCGATGGCCTGCTGCGCGACAAGACCCGGCCGCCGGGAAAGGCGCCGGTGGAGCGCGAGACCGTCGAACGGATCGTCGCCCTGACGCTCGAGCCGCCGCCGCACGAGGCGACCCACTGGACCGGCCGGGCGATGGCCGAGGCGGTCGGGTTCGCCGTCTCCACGGTGCAGAATATCTGGAAGGCTCACGGTCTCGCCCCGCACCGCTTCCGGCAGTTCAAGCTGTCGCGCGATCCCGCCTTCGCCGAGAAGGTCAAAGACGTGATCGGCCTCTATGTCGAGCCGCCGGACCACGCGATCGTGCTCTCGATCGACGAGAAGAGCCAGATACAGGCGCTCGACCGCACCCAACCCGGGCTGCCGATGAAGCCGGGACGCCGCGCCACGATGACCCACGACTACAAGCGTAACGGCACGACGACGCTGTTCGCGGCGCTGAACGTCCTCGACGGCACGGTGATCTCGCGCAACAAGCAGCGCCATCGCCACGAGGAGTTCATCCGTTTCCTCAATGAGGTCAACCGCGCGCTGCCGCCCGGCCGCGAGGTCCACGCCGTCCTCGACAACTACGCCACCCACAAGCACGAAAAGGTTCGCGCCTGGCTGGCCCGCCATCCCAACTGGACCTTCCACTTCACCCCCACATCGGCCTCATGGTTGAACGCCGTCGAGGGCTTCTTCGCAAAGCTCACGCGGAGACGCCTCAAGCGCGGGGTCTTCCACTCCGTCGCAGACCTGCAAGCCGCCATCAACCGTTTCATCGCAGAGCACAACCAAAACCCCGCGCCCTTCACATGGAAAGCAAAACCAGACGACATCATCGCCGCTGCCAAAAGAGGGCACCAAACGTTGGAGTCAATCCACTAGCTTCCGATTCGGAAGTTTCGGCCAGGAAACTAGTTTCCAGAAAAGTACCGGCTGCGCCGCTCCTTCAGATCGGCAATGAACTGCTCCTTGTTCCGGTCATTTGATGCTTCAAATTCCTGAATGCCATCCTCGATGACCTGTCGAGCCTTCGCCTTATCGCCGGCTATCATATAAAGATCGCCCACAATTCTAGTGTGATAAAGGCTCCAGGTCCCTTGGGCCGCACCCTCCCAGGATGTGACTCTATCAAGGTGTTCGAGCGCCGGGCCCTCAATGGCAGCCCTGAGCACCATCATTTCTTCCTTATCCTCTTCGCTGTTCGTCAGATGGAAGTCTTTAGGCAGGCCCTTCCCTGAAGACGCAAACAATCCAAACCTCTTTTTTTTTGTTTTTCTCGGCCAATTCGGGATGTTCCATTCGTTACCGGCCCAGATGGAATCACTGGGCGGGGGCTCACCCCACATCTCCTGATACCAGCGTGCATACTCGCGGGACGTCACATCAAATCCCATAGAAAATCTACAGCTATCCTCCTCGTTTTTGGATCTAAGCTCGAAGCTGATCACCTGCGTAAACGGATCGATTTTGCGTTTGAAGGTCCGGTGCGTTTTTGAAAACCGAAATCCCATTTCTTGCATCGGCTGAAGCAAGAATTCCTCGACACGCTTCACAAGTAGGTCGGCCGGTTTCATGTCCTTAAGATCTATCATCGCCAATAGTGGGTCTTTAGGCGGAGCTTACCATTCTTATCCGACATTTCCCATTTGGACGATTCCGAGTAGATTGCATTCTGGTTTCCCGAATAGCGAATCCGGGACTGACAAGCCCGCAGATAAATGATGACTCAGTCATCGGCGCTAAGCCTCGTGGCTCTTCGAACTTCCGGTTGTGGCTAACAGCACGCATGCGGGGGTGCGTCGGGGTCCGGCCGCTTTCTATCTGAAAGCCGACGTTGGAAACCGAACGTCAGCTTTCCAACGAATTTCGTCAGCTTCAAATTCCCGAACTCAAACATGGCAACGCCCGCTTGCCCGAGTCAACGACAGAACCGGCTCACGGCGAACACAAATGGCAGGTCTTGGCTAACCCGATTCATCGGGCTCTTGTCGATTCTGTTCGGATGGAAAGGCAACTCCGGTCCCTCGTTCCGCTTGGTCGAACCTTGCCGAACAGAGATAAGTTGAATCGGCGCATTTGTCAGCGCCCGGCTGGCTGCGCTTGCCGGTGCAGCCCTCAAGGCTTGAGTGTGAAGATCTCCTGGGGCTTGCGGACGCCGCGCAGCGCGATCGGGCCCAGCGAGACGAGCTCGCCGTGGCAGGTGCGGGCGATCTCGTGGAAAGCGCTCGAGATCAAGATGTCGCGCTCGAGCGGCCGGCACAGCGCCTGGATGCGGCTCGCCTCGTTGACCGCGGGGCCGATCACCGTGAAGTCGAGGCGCTCCTGCGCACCGATATTGCCGTAGAGCACGTCGCCCAGATGGAGCGCCAGGCCGAACTCGGTCACCGGCTTGCAGGCCTTGGCGCGCGCCTCGTTGAAGGCCGGGAGGGCCCCCCGCAGCTCGGCCGCGGCCTTGAGCGCGTTCCGGCACACCGCCTCGCCGTCGAGCCCGGTCAGATCGAAGGTCGCCAGGAATCCGTCGCCGGTGAACTTCAGGATCTGGCCGTTGTTCTCGCGCACGGGCCCCGCCATCAGATCGAGATAGTCGTCGAGCAGCGCGACGATCTCGCCTTGCGGCAAGGTGTCGGAGAGCCGGGTGAAGCCGCGCAGATCGCAGATCCAGATCACCGCCCGGATGGTTTCGACCGAGCCACGGTCGATGGCGCCGGTCAGCACCCGCCGTCCGGGATCCTCGCCGAGATAGGTCTCGAGCACGGCCGTGGCGACGTCGAAGGTCGCGCGCGACTTGATGGCGAGCGCCAGATAGAAGAGCGCTTTAGTGATCTGTGCTAGGTGGCCGTCGTCGAAGCCGGCGGGCTCGTCGGTCGCGCAGGAGAAGAACACCCCTGGCGCTATGGTGCCCGTGAGCGCGCCCTCCTCCTCGAACGCCACGATCATGGCGGCGTAGTCGAGGAGCCCCTCGTCGCGCAGCTCGCTGAATACCTCAATGTCGGGCAGGTCGTTCGTATCGAGCCGCTGGCGCATCCTCCGAATGCCGGCGTCCCGCATAAGTTTAACCGGGCTGTTCTGGAGCGCCGCGCTCTGCTGCGCGCTGCGGTCGCGCGGAATGTGCTCGACCCGCCCCGGGTGCCAGACATAGGTCTGGGCGCCGATGCGCGGGTGGAGCGTGCCCATGCCGAAGCCGGCGCGCTTCATCGGGAAGCCTGCCGCGGCCACGCGCTCGCAGAAGCCCTCGAGCTGCTCGGCGAGGGTCAGGCCGCGCAGGCCGCGCACGACGAGCCATTCGTGGAAACCGTCGAGGTCGAGGGGCGGCGCCAATTGCACCGGCATTTGTGCCTGGGTCATGCTCGGCCCACCTGTCGCGGCCGGCGCGGGGGCGCCGAGTCCGATCCGACGAAGGATAGCAGACTTCGCGACCCTCCGCTTCCGCTCGGCAGACCTCGTGCCACCGAGTGGGTATGCCCGCTCGTGGCTATGAAGAGCCTATCTGAGAGGCTGCTGGGCGCGACAGCAATACCCCTGACAACGGACAATCTTGAGAAGTAAGTCCGCTGTCACAACCGGTGCGCCAGGGCCGGTGCCCTGGCGCGCCTTGCGTCCGCAGTTTCAATCCGCCGCGAAGCAGTAGAAGTAGCCATTACCGCCGGTGCTGCGCAGGCCCTCCTGGCTGCAACCGCGCGAGTTGTGAGCGGCATTCCAGGAGGTATTGCCGCCGCCATGGCGGTCATGGTGGCCGACCGTCGCCGAGCCCTCACCGTTGGAAGTCCAGTTCGAGCAGGTTTTGTCGCCTTCTTGCCAGGGGAAGTAAGCAGTGCCGTCGGCCTGAGTACCGGTCAGAATGTCGTGCTCGTTACGCTCATCGTAACGGCCCATGATACGGTTTCCGTTCTCGTCGAGCGCCGTGCGCAGGTAGATGTTCGGCATGATGTGGAGCTGATCGAGGTCGACGGCGATCAGTTCGCCCTTTGCGTTGTACCATGGTCCCTGGCCGATGCGGTTCCTGGCCGAGATGCCGCGCTTGCCTTCCTCCTGTGTCGAGAGATAGGCGCGCCAGGTCCGGCCCTTGCTGCCGGCAGCCTCTGCGAGTTTTGTGCAGTGTGCATCGGCACCTTCGAGCCCGCCGAGGTTCGCGCCGTCGCCCATGCCAACGCTTGTCACAAAGAAACCCATCGGTGGATCTTCACCGGCATGTGCTTCCGTGCCTGCCAGTGTCAACGCCACAGCCGCGGTCATCAGAAACGTTGCTTTCATCGAGGTCTTCCTCCCTTAAGATTTTGGAACCCTGCCCCGAAAAATTCCCCGCGGAAATTCTTCAAACCCTGTCAATGCTGGCTCTACCCGACCCGCTGACATCTTAGCAGACCAATCCGCATTGGGCACCTGGGCAGAGTCTTCAATTGATGTTGTGGGCGGAACCCTCACCGGCATCCCCGTGCCAATTTGCGCCAAAGCTTGGATGACCGCTAAAGTCTGCCCATGTGGCTAACAGCACGCATGCGAGGGTGCGTTCGGGCACAGCCGCTTTCCTGCAGCAAGCCGACTTTCGCGCCCGAACGTCAGTTTTCCAACCAATTTCGTGGACTTCCGGTACAGTGTGCCTACTAGAATACTGAGCACCGCTGACCGAAACTCCTCCAACGAAGCCTGCCCTAACGAAGCCTGCTCGGCCGACGAAACGCGACAATGACGTTGTTTCGCAGGATTTTCCGTGTCCGTCGTCGGCCGACACCTTCGCCCGGCTTCGCCTCGACGTCGCGATAGAGGGTACTGTTGTCGCGCTCGTATTGGGCGCCGAGCGGCCGGACGCGGGCTCGGCCGCGTCCGGCCATGGCTTCGGCTACCTCCGGCAGCGGAGGCCGATCCGGTCGATGAGATTGCCTGCGCGTCCGAAGATCCCGGCGACGGAAGAGTCGGCGGGACAGGTCAGGGTAAATGGGATCGAACCACCGAGATTCTGTCCGACGGTGGAGGTAAATGCCAGGGTCGTGCGATCGGAGAACAAGGTGCAGCGAACCTGGATCTGGTCGACAAGCCCGGCACCGCCGTTGCCGACGCGTCCGTTGACACCGCTCATGTAATTTCCGCCGGGACAGGCCAAGGTAGAAGCCGAGCCGCCGTTGCCGCCGGCCGCGCCGGTCAGGACAACCGGGCCGAGGGACGGCGTGACGTTTCCGTCCACGCTGATCCCCGCCACGCCGGTCATGGCCTGGCAGCGGACCCTCAGCTGGTCGATATTGGCGCCTGCCCTCACGTTCAGTCCGGTCGCGATGGATCCGGTCGGGCAGTCGCGCGTAAACGCGCTGCCGCCCGAGCCGCCGGCCGTGTTGGAATTGAAGACCGGCCCGACCGTAACGGTATCGAGTCCTGGTCCCTCGGGCCCCTGCGGTCCTTCGGGTCCTTGAGCCCCCTGCGGCCCCTGCGGCCCCTGCGGTCCTTGCGGTCCTTGGGGCCCCTGCGGGCCTTGAGGCCCTTGCGGTCCCTGGGGACCCTGCGGCCCCTGCGCTCCCTGCGGCCCCTGCGGCCCTTCAGGTCCCTGCTCGCCCTGCGGCCCTTCGGGCCCCTCCGGCCCGACCGCGCCGACGGTCAGGGCGTACTGGTCGCTTTTGCTTTGCCCCGGGCCGGTGGCGACCGTCAGCAGGTAGTCGCCGGCCTCCGGCAGGCCGCCCGCCGGGCCCAGGTCGCAGAAGATCGTCTGCGGCGCCGCGGCCAGGTCCTCGGTGCAGTCGACGGAGATGTCGCCGACGTTGCCCGCATCGCCGAGCGTGATCTGCAAGGGGCCGCCGAAGTCGAAGCCCTCGCCGGTGATCAGGATGGTCTCGCCGGGAAAGTCGACGACGACCTCGGTGATCTTCAGGTGACCGCCGGGCTTGTCGCCGGCCGGGGGCGCCGCGAGAGCGCCCTGCCCGAGCGCCGCCGCCGACAACAGGGATGCGGCCGCGAACAGGGCCATGACGCCTGGGTTCGCTGCTTGGTCGTAGCTATTCTGCATGTGTTTCCTCCTTACAAGCGAAAAAATGCTGTGATCTTTCGTCACGTTGGTTTTCAAGGATGGAACGGGATAGGAAGGATCGTCGTAAATAAGTCGATAATATTAAAAGTTTCTTAAAAATACCGATTAACGGCTCATTTTTGCCTCACATATAGAGATATTCTTGTACACTTATTTTAGGTGTACACAGGATTTATTTAAAATTTGAACTAATTTACTTTGCTCTCGATGCGCTAGATCGAGAGCTTTCTCGACCAGATCATCGGTTCTGCGCGCGTCCGGGGACGCGGGGCCCGCGCCGGACGGTCGAGGGCCGGCTCAAAAGAGATCGAACGCGCGGCCCGCCGAGAGGATCAGGTTGGCGACGGCGGCGAGGGTGAGGACTCCGAAGGTCAGCCTCATTCCGGCAGCCCGGAAGCGGAAGTTCTCCGGCGTCCTCGATACGCCGAAGGCATGCAAGCCGCGGCCGGCCAGCAAGGCCAGCCCCAGGGCGTGGACCAGGACCGGCGCCAGGCCCTGGATCTCCGCAAGGGCCATCAGGAGGAGCGCGAAGGGCGCGTATTCCGCGAAGTTGGCCTGGACCCGCATACGCCTCAGAAGCTCGGGATCGCCCTCGTCGCCGATCGCGATGTGCCGGCGCCGCCGGGACAGGATGACGTTGCGGCTGAGGACGAGGAAGAGCCCCGCGAGGAGCGCCGCGTAGACTGCCGTTATGCCGACCATGCCCGTCCTAGGCCACCTGTCCGAGCTGCAGGATCTCGCCGCTTTCGATCATGTCCTCGCCGATCCGCTCGGTAAAGGCCCGGATCGCGTCTCCGGCCATGTGGTCCTCCCAGTGGGCCTTGGTCTCCCAGTCCTCGACGAAGACGAAGAGCCGCGGGTCCTCGGTCCCGCGATGCAGGTCGTACTGGCGGCAGCCGGGCTCCTTGCGCGTCCGCTTCACCAGGCGCTTCATCTCGGCCTCGAGCCTGTCCGCCACGCCGGGCGCGGCGACGATCCGGGCGACGATCTTCAACGGTTCAGCCATAGGAAACCCTCTCGAGCGACAGGGGACACCGCGTCCAGGACAATCGACGCCGTCATCCATTCTACGATATTCGCGGGCCGATGGATCTCTGGCGACGCGCGCGCCCTCGCCGGCCCCGGGCGGTTCGGCCCGTCGGCCTTGCAAGCCGGCGCGCTCCGTGGCCAAGTTGGCGACATGCTGATCGACGACTTCGCCGATGCGGACCTCGTCTCGACGCTGGGCACCCGGTGGCGCGGCGTCAGCGACCGGGTCATGGGCGGCGTCTCCGAGGCCGCCGTCGCCCGCGACATGGTCGATGGCCGGCCCTGCCTGCGCCTGACCGGCGATGTCCGGCTCGAGAACAACGGCGGCTTCATCCAGGCGGCCCTCGACCTGGCGCCGCCGGGCTCGACGCTCGATGCGTCGGACTTCACCGGGCTCAGCCTCGTCGCGCGCGGCAACGGCGAGGCCTACTCGCTCCACCTCCGCACGCCCGAGAACCGCCGTCCCTGGCAATCCTACCGGGCCCAGTTCACCGCGGGGCCGGACTGGGAGACGATCGACCTGCCCTTCGCGGACTTCGCGCCCTATCGGCTCGACGCGCCCCTGGACACGGCGCGGATCCGGCGCCTCGGCCTGGTCGCCATCGGACGCGCGTTCCACGCCGACCTCGCGGTCGCCCGGCTCGGCCTCTATCGCCAGGCCTAAGTACCTACTAGGCGACGGCTGCGGCCGCGCCAGGGCATCGGGCCCGCTCCCGATTACGCCATGTCCCATAATCAGAGCCCGCAGCGCCTGATATCGTTCGAGAGCCTGCGCCGGTTGAAATCGGCTGCGACGTAGGGGTACTCTTCATGACCGGACATACCAGACCCGATGGCGAGGAATGAGACCCCGTGCGTCTCGGCGGAATTCGTGATCGGCCGATCAGAGTTGTCATGAACGCGAAAAACACCATTCAGAACATGGCCCTGTTTTGCGATTTCGAGAACGTCGCCCTTGGCGTTCGCGACGCCAAGTACGCGGCTTTCGATATTCGAAAAGTGCTGGAGCGGCTTTTGCTCAAGGGCAACATCGTGGTCAAGAAGGCCTACTGCGATTGGGCGCGCTACAAGGAATTCAAGGGCCCCATGCACGAGGCGGCCTTCGAGCTGATTGAAATTCCGCACGTCCGCATGTCGGGCAAGAACTCCGCCGATATTCGCATGGTCGTGGACGCCTTGGATCTCTGTTACACCAAGGCGCACGTCGATACCTTCGTGATCATCAGCGGCGATTCCGATTTTTCGGCC
>JAOUCL010000033.1 GCA_029859805.1 Rhodospirillales bacterium
CCCAAACGATCCGGGGTTCGTGGCGGAGGTCGCCGAGCGGATACGTCCTGCTCTGCAGGAGGCGGCGCGCATGGGGAAGCCGCGCCTGTTGTTCTCGGCGCACGGCCTGCCGAAGAAGATCGTCGAGCGCGGTGATCCCTATCAATGGCAGATCGAGCAGAGCGCTGCGGCCGTCGTCGCGGCTCTGGCCGAGAAAGATCTGGACTGGCTGGTCTGCTATCAGAGCCGGGTGGGACCGATGGAGTGGATCGGCCCGTCGACCGACGCGGAGATCCTTCGCGCCGGGCGCGACCAAGTACCCATCGTCATCGCGCCGATCGCCTTCGTCTCCGAGCACTCCGAGACGCTGGTGGAATTGGACATCGAGTATCGGACTCTGGCGTTGGAAAACAACGTACCGGCCTATTTGCGGGTGGAGACGGTGGGTATCGGCGCGAACTTCATTGACGGTCTGGCGCAGCTCGTGCGGGACTGTCTGGCCGGGGAAAGAGCGGTCTGTTCGCAGGCCGGAATGCGGATCTGCCCGGGTCGCTGGCGGAAATGCCCCTATGGGCCGGCGGCGGAGGAGTAGTGGAAGCGATGACTGGGTTTCTTGGCCTGGGTTATCCTTGGGTGAGCGCACTGCATATCGTTTCGGTGATGACCTGGATGACGGGGATGCTCTACCTGCCGCAGCTCTATGCCTACCACTGCCGGGCCGAGCCCGGGTCGGCCCAGTCGGAAACCTTCAAGGTGATGGAGCGGCGACTGCTCAGCATCATCATCAATCCCGCCATGCTCCTGTCCTGGCTCTTCGGGCTCGCGTTGGCGGCCCATCTGGATGCTTGGAGCGAAACCTGGTTCCATGGCAAGCTTGCGCTGTTGGCCGTGATGCAGGTCACGCATGTCGCATTTGCGCGCTGGCGGCGGCAGTTCGCCGAAGACGGACACCGCCGCGGAGAACGTTTCTACCGCCGGGCGCACGATATCCCGGGCCTTGCCATGATCGGTATCGTGCTCCTGGTGGTGGTCAAACCGTTTTGAGTGGGTCGCCTTGCGGCTTGACTCTTGGTTAACGGTTGGCTAACGAAATCCTGCCAGTCTACACTTGCTACTTAGCGCGGCGCTTCCCACATTGATTCAGCGGACCTTCGAACCGCGATCCAATCCGACGACTTTCCCCAGCGTTCCAGGCGGCCGACCGGCCCCGTCACAAGCATCGTCGCAAGCGGTACAGACTCCCGTCCCACCGACCCGGCCGGTTCCGGCCAGCGACCTCATCAGCGGCAAAACCGATGGATCTCCAAGAACTGAAGACCAAGAGCCCGGCGGATCTTCTGGCATATGCCGAAGAGCTGGAAATCGAGAACGCGAGCGTCCTGCGCAAGCAGGACATGATGTTCGCGATCCTCAAGCAGCTCGCCGAGAACGACGTGGCGATCTTTGGCACCGGCGTACTGGAAGTGCTGCAGGACGGGTTCGGCTTCCTGCGGTCGCCCGAGGCCAACTACCTGCCGGGACCCGACGACATCTACGTGAGCCCTAGCCAGGTGCGGCGTTTCGGTCTGCGCACCGGGGACACCGTGGAAGGCCAGATCCGCTCACCCAAGGACGGCGAGCGGTATTTCGCGCTGCTCAAGATCAACAAGATCAATTTCGACCCGCCGGAGAACACGCGCCATCGGATCAACTTCGACAACCTGACGCCGCTCTATCCGGACGAGAAGCTTACGCTCGAGGTCGAGGATCCCACGATCAAGGATCTGACTCCCCGGGTCATCGATCTGACCGCGCCCTTGGGCAAGGGGCAGCGCGCGCTCATCGTCGCGCCGCCGCGCACCGGAAAGACCATGATCCTGCAAAACCTGGCTCATTCGATCGCGGCCAACCATCCGGAGGTCTACCTCATCGTGCTGCTCATCGACGAGCGGCCAGAGGAGGTGACCGACATGGATCGGTCGGTCAAGGGCGAGGTGGTCAGCTCGACCTTCGACGAGCCGGCCACGCGTCACGTTCAGGTCGCCGAGATGGTGATCGAGAAAGCCAAGCGGCTGGTCGAGCACAAGAAGGACGTGGTGATCCTGCTGGATTCCATCACGCGCTTGGCGCGCGCCTACAACACCGTGGTACCGAGTTCCGGCAAGGTTCTGACCGGCGGCGTGGACGCCAATGCCCTGCAGCGTCCCAAGCGCTTCTTCGGCGCGGCGCGCAACATCGAGGAAGGCGGCAGCCTGACCATCATCTCGACGGCCCTGATCGATACCGGCAGCCGTATGGACGAGGTGATCTTCGAAGAGTTCAAGGGCACCGGCAATTCCGAGATCGTGCTCGACCGGAAGCTGGCCGACAAGAGGACTTGGCCGGCCATGGACATCGGCAAGTCGGGGACCCGCAAGGAGGAGCTCCTGGTTGACAAGGGGACCCTGTCAAAGATGTGGGTGCTCAGACGGATTCTCATGCCGATGGGCGTTTCCGACTCGGTCGAGTTCCTGCTGGACAAGCTCAAGCACTCGAAAAGCAACGCCGATTTCTTCGACGCCATGAACCAGTAGGCCGGGAGAACGCCTCTGGTCAGGGCAGAAGCACGGTCGAGCCGGTCGTCTTGCGGGCTTCCAGATCGCGATGTGCCTGTGCCGTTTCGGCGAGTGGATAGGTCTGGTTGATCTCTATCTTGACAGCGTCCGATAGCACGACGTCGAACAGCTCGTTGGCGCTGGCCAGGAGGTCCGCGCGCTTGGCCGTGTAGGTCATCAGGGTCGGCCGGGTGACGAACAGCGAGCCCTTCTGCGCGAGCACGCCCATGTTGAAGGGCGGGACCGGCCCCGAGGCGTTGCCGAAGCCCACGAACATGCCGAGTGGCGCCAGGCAGTCGAGCGAGCCCTCGAAGGTGTCCTTGCCGACCGAGTCGTAGACCACGGGAACCCCGGCGCCGTCGGTGATCTCGCGCACCCGATCGACGAAATTTCCCGTCCGGTAGTTGACCGGATGATCGCAGCCGTGGGCCCGAGCCAGCTCGGCCTTCTCGTCCGAGCCTACCGTGCCGATCACCGTCGCTCCGAGGTGCTTCAGCCACTGGCAGGCGATCAGGCCGACACCGCCGGCCGCGGCGTGGAACAGCACGGTGTCGCCCTTGCTCACCCGGAAGGTCCGGCGGATCAAGTATTGGACCGTCATGCCCTGGAGCATCATCGCCGCCGCCTGGACGTCGGAGATGCCGTCGGGCAGCTTCACCAGGCGGTCGGCCGGCATGAGCCGGGCTTCGGCATAGGCTCCCACGGGCGGCGCGGCATAGGCGACGCGGTCCCCCGGCCTGAGATCGTTGACTCCCTCGCCAACGGATTCGACTTGGCCGGCGGCCTCCATGCCGATCGCCGTCGGCAGCGCGGGCACCGGGTAGAGGCCGGTACGGTGATAGACGTCGATGTAGTTGAGCCCGACGGCGCTCTGTTTGATACGAGCCTCGCCCGGACCCGGCGTGCCGAGCTCGACGGTTTCCCAGGTCAAGACCTCGGGGCCGCCGGTCTGATGAATACGGATTGCCTGGGTCATGAGCCGAGAGTCTCCTTGAAGAATGCCAGGGTGCGGTCGTTGGCCAGCTTGGCCGCCGCTTCATCGTAGTGCTCGCCGCCCGGGCGCGCAAAGGCGTGGTCTTGGCCTTCGTAGACGTGGAGCGTGATCCGGCTGTGGGGGGTGAAGACCGCCTTGATCTTCTCCTGCGCCTCCGGCGGCACGAAACCGTCCTTGGAGGCCATGTGCATCAAGAGCGGCCTGGTGATCCGTTCCGCCTCGTCCAGCAATTCGTCGAGGCCGACGCCGTAGTATCCGACGTTGCTGTCGGCATCCGAGCGGGTCGCCATGAGGTAGGCGATCTTGCCGCCCAGGCAGTATCCGACGGACCCGACCCGGCCGTTGCAGGCTTCGTGCCTGCGCAGCTGGGCCAAGGTCTTCTTCATGTCCTCGATGCCCTTGTCGACGTCGAAGAGGTTGAACAGCTCGAAGGCGCGGGCCCATTCGGCTTGGGTCTTGTCGGTCAGCTGGATGCCCGGCTCGATGCGCCAGAACAGGTCCGGACAGGCGGCGACATATCCTTCGCCGGCCAGCCAGTCGCAGACGTCGCGCATGACCTGGTTGACGCCGAAGATCTCCTGGGCCACGACGATGCCGGGGGCCGGCGTGGTCGCGGGCAAGGCGATGTAGGCGCCGAATTCGCCGTCGGCGCCCGGAGTGGTGAGATCGGACATTGGGCCTCCCTAGGGTTTGAGGCGGTCCTGGCCTGAACTGCGGCGGTTGACGGACCTCGTTGATGCTCGCGAGCTTACCCCGCGCCGCCCGGAGTTGTCACCTCCCCGGGAGCGTGGGGCGCCGCGCCCAGCGCCCGGCCGAGTTCGGCCGGATCCGTGATCGGCAGCGAGCAGGTCTGACCCCTGCAGATGTAGACCGTGGCCCGGCCATCGGTCTGTCCCTTGCCGCAAGCGGGATGGTCCGCCGGCAACTCGAACCCGGGCTGCACGATATGTAGTATAAACAGTGGTGTGTGCTTACTATATATAGTGCGTAATAAGGTGCGCGTATCTTCGGCGTTCCGCTCACCGACGATGACCACCTGTACCGCCGACTGCAACAGCTCGCTGCCGTTCAAGAGGGTGGAAAGCGGGAAGAAATTGCGTTGCAGTTCACCCGAGAATGCCGCTATGACGGCCTCCGCCCGCTCGCGATAAACGGCCTTGCCGGTCAGGTAATAGAGTTTGGCAAGGACCCCCGTCATGGTGCCGTTTCCAGAGGGAACCGCGTTGTCGTTGACGGTCTTGGTACGGACGATGAGCTGCTCGGTGTCGTCGGCGGTCAGGAAGTAACCACCACCCTCGGTGTCCCAGTAGTGGGTATCGAGGACCTGGACCCAGACTTCGGCCTGAGCAAGATGGTCTGCCGCACCCGTGGCCTCGTAGAGCGCAAGGGCGGCTTCGCAGAGGTTGGCGTAGTCGTCCAGGGTCGCGGGGTGATTGAGCCGCCCCCCACGCCAGCTGTGCTTCAAGCGGCCGTTCTCGGTCATCCGCTCGGTGACGAACCGCATGGCGCCCTCCGCGACCTCGAGCCAGGCCGGCTCCTCGAACACCGGTGCGGCCTTCGCAAGGGCGGCAATCATCAGGCCGTTCCAGTCGGCGAGCACCTTGTCGTCCCAGCCGGGGCGAATCCTTGCAGTCCGGGCCGCCAATAGGGTTTCGCGGGCCTGGGCCAGCGCCGCTTCCTGTGTCGGGTCGCCTAGGTCCGGGCGTTGCAGGCGGTTAAGGATCGTCCGGCCCTCCCAATTGCCGCCCGGCATGACATCGTAGGCCGCCTTGAAAGCTTCCGAGCGGTCGCCGAGCAGCGCGTCTATTTCGGCCGCGCTCCAGACGTAGAACCTGCCCTCCTCGCCTTCGCTGTCGGCGTCGAGCGAGCTGGCGAAGGCACCCGCCGGTGTACCGCCGGAGACGCCGGCATCGGCGAGCATCTCGCGCAGCACCCAGCCGACGGTCTCTCGGACCCGCGCCTCGTAAAGCGGGTTGCCCGCGTCCTGCCAGAGCCACGTTAGGAGCTCGATGAGCTGGGCGTTGTCGTAGAGCATCTTTTCGAAATGCGGCACCAGCCACTTGTTGTCGACCGCATAGCGGGCGAAACCGCCGCCCAGATGGTCGTAGATTCCGCCCTGGCACATACGAGTCAGGGTCAGGTCGACGGCGTGGCGGTAGGGCTCGCCCCCGGTGCGCTTCCAGGCCTGCCAGAGAAGCTTGAGGATTGCCGGTTGCGGGAATTTGGGCGCGCCGCCGATACCGCCGTTGAAGGGATCGATTTCGCGGACCAAGCGCTCGGCGACCTGATCGTTCAGCGCGAGGCCGATCGGGCCGCCGCTCTGGTTCTTGGACAGCTTCTGCAGGGCCTCGGAGAGGGCGGCGACGTTCTTGGCCACATTGTCCGGTTGCTCGGCATAGGCCGTTGAAATGCTCCGCAGCACCTGGACGAAACCGGGCCGGCCGTGGCGGGGTTCCGGCGGAAAGTAGGTGCCGCCCCAGAAAGGCTCGCCGTCCGGCGTCAAGAACATCGTCAAGGGCCAGCCACCATGTTCGCCGAGCAGCGCCAGGGCCGACTGGTAGATGCTATCCAGGTCGGGCCGTTCCTCTCGGTCCACCTTGATGTTGATGAAGAGCTCGTTCATCACCGCGGCGATGGCCTCGTCCTCGAAGGACTCGTGAGCCATCACGTGACACCAATGACAGGCGGCATAGCCGACCGAGAGCAGGATCGGTTTGTTGGAACGCTTGGCCGCCTCGAGGGCGCCCGGCCCCCAAGGGTGCCACTGCACCGGATTCTCCTTATGCTGTAACAGGTAGGGGCTGCTTTCCTCGGCGAGGCGGTTCTCGGGCATGTTTCGCGACAGCTCCGTAGTAGGATTCTTGTCGGTCGGACGGCTAGGCCGTTGCCGTCGGCCGGGCCGGGCGATAGTGTCGGCCCACTATATGCGTTCGAGAGGGCCGGAGGCTCAACCACAAATGGGATATGGACTTGGCACCAAAGAGGAGGGCGACGATGAAGATTACGATCGACATCGATTGTACGTCGGAAGAGGCGCGGGCCTTCCTGGGGTTGCCGGAGGTCGCGCCGATGCAGGCGGCCGTCATGGAGAAGGTCCAGGAACGCCTGATGGCCAATCTCGCCGCCATGGATCCGGAAACCTTGTTCGAAACCTGGCTGCCCGCGGGCCTGCAGGGCTTGGAACAGATTCAGAAGGCCTTCTGGTCGCAGTTCGCCCGCGGCCAACGTGCTGGCGACAAAACCGGCGATACGGAGAAGGAGTGACCGGCGGATGAGCCGGAGTGGCAAGGAAGACCGGCGGGACGATCCACCGCTCTATTACCGCAGGCACGTTTTCTGCTGTACCAACGAGCGTCCGAAGGGGCACCCGCGGGGCTGCTGCAAGGAAAAGGGGTCTTTGCGCCTGCGCAATTATCTGAAGGCGCGGGCCAAGGAGCTGGGCCTGGCCCATGTCAGGGTTAACGCATCCGGTTGCCTCGACCGCTGCGAGCTGGGACCGACCATGGTGATCTATCCGGAAGGCGTCTGGTACAGCTACCATAGCGCCGAGGACGCGGACGAGATCCTGCAACGGCATCTGATCGAGGGCGGTCGGGTCGAGCGCCTCATGCTTGAGCCGACCGACCTGGAACCAGCGCCGGATTGACGATCCGAGCAGAGCGAGCAGAGCAAGACGGGCGCCATGGATAGCCCCGGGGACACCATCTTCGCCCTTTCGACTCCGCCCGGCCGCGCCGGGATCGGGGTGGTGCGGCTGTCCGGGCCGGCCGCCGGCGCGGCGCTCGAGGCCCTGGCCGGGGCACCTCGACCTACCCCGCGTGTGGCGCGTCTGCGCCAACTCATCGATCCGGACAGCCGAGCGCCGCTCGACCGCGCCTTGGTGTTGTGGATCGCCGGCCCGGCGAGCTTCACGGGCGAGGACATGGCCGAGCTGCACCTGCACGGCGGCCGGGCGGTGCCGGCGGCGGTGATCGGGGCGCTGTCCCGCCGACCGGGGCTGCGCCCGGCCGAACCGGGCGAGTTCACCCGCCGGGCCTTCGACAACGGCAAGCTCGACTTGAGCGAGGTCGAAGGCTTGGCCGATTTGATCGACGCCGAGACGGACGCCCAGCGGCGCCAAGCGCTGCGCCAGATGACCGGTGGCCTGTCCCGGCTCACCGAGGACTGGCGTACCCGGCTGCTATCCGGTCTGGCCCATCTGGAGGCCGCGATCGATTTCCCGGAGGAGGACCTGCCGGAGGCCATTCTGGACAGGGCGCGGGCTGTCGCGGCCGAACTGGTCGGTGAGATCGGCCGGCATCTTGCCGACCAGGGGCGCGGCGAGCGGCTGCGCGATGGCCTGCAGATCGCGATCGTCGGCCCGCCGAACAGCGGCAAGTCCAGCCTCCTGAACGCGCTGGCCCGGCGCGACGTGGCCATCGTGTCTGAGGTGGCCGGCACGACCCGGGACGTGATCGAGGTCCACCTCGATCTGGGCGGCTATCCGGTGACCCTGGCGGACACGGCGGGCCTGCGGACGCTCGACGGGGGTGGGGGCGATGCGGTCGAGCAGGAGGGGATGCGCCGGGCCCGAGGCCGGGCGGCCGAGGCGGACCTCAAATTGGCGGTCTTCGACGTGACCACCTGGCCGGACCTGGACCCCGAAGCGGTGTGTGTGGTGGATCAGGAGACCCTGTTGGTGCTGAACAAGATCGACGCCAGGCCCGGCCCCCCGGATGAACTGGGACCGTTAGCGCTTCGGGACCGGCGGCGCTTTGCGATTTCAGCACGGACCGGCCAGGGGCTCGACCGGCTGCTCGAGGAGGTCGAGCGGCGGGTTGTCGAGCGCCTCGGCGTCGCGGGCGCCTCCCCGGCGGTGACACGCGCACGCCATCGCAGGGTGCTGGAAGATTGCCGCGCTTCGCTCGAGCGGGTCGCGACGGCGGAGCTCCCGGAGTTGGCGGCGGAGGACCTGCGGCTGTCGACTCGGGCGCTCGGTCGGATCACGGGGCGGGTCGATGTCGAGGACGTCCTGGACGTGGTCTTTGGGGATTTTTGCATTGGCAAATAAGGGGGCGGGGGCCAACGGTTGGCCGCCGAAACCTTGCGGAGGCGCGGTCCGGAAAAAGTTGTCCCGGACATCTTTCATCCGATGTTTCACGTGAAACAGTGCCTTAGGGCCGAGTCTGAAGACGGTCGAACGTTGGGCGGCCGGGGCGGATTTTTTTGACTTCGATCGCGGCGCTCCCTATCTCTTCGGCCATGTCTCAGTATGACGTCATCGTGGTGGGCGGCGGTCACGCCGGGTGTGAGGCTGCGGCTGCGGCCGCGCGCCTCGGCGCGAGGACCGTGCTGGTCACCCATCAGCCCGACACCATCGGCGTGATGTCGTGCAATCCGGCGATCGGCGGCCTGGGCAAGGGCCACCTCGTGCGCGAGGTCGATGCCTTGGACGGCATCATGGGCCGCGCCATCGATCTGGCCGGCATCCAGTTCAGGGTGCTCAATCGCAGCAAGGGGCCGGCGGTGCGCGGCCCGCGGGCCCAGGCCGACCGCAAGCTCTACCGTCAGGCGGTCCAGGGCTTGCTCGCCGCGCAGCCGGGCCTGAAAATCCGTGCAGCATCGGTGGACGACATCCTGCTAGACGATCGGGGCCGCTGTCTCGGCGTCGTGACCGGGTCCGGGGAGCAGCTCCGGGCCGGCACGGTGGTGCTGACCACTGGGACGTTTCTGCGCGGCGTGGTTCACATGGGTGAAGAGACCTTCGCGGCTGGCCGCGTCGGTGAACGCCCGGCGGTGGCGCTCGCCGGAACCCTAGATCGTTTGGGCTTTTCACTCGGCCGGCTGAAGACCGGGACGCCGCCACGGCTGGACGGCCGGACGATCGACTACGCCGGCCTGGAACGCCAGCCCGGAGACGAGACGCCCGAACCCTTCTCCTATCTGACCGAGCGGATCACGCGACCCCAGGTCGATTGCCACATAACCTTCACCGGCCCGAAGGGGCACGCGCTGATTCGGGCGAATTTGCACCGGGCGCCGATCTATTCGGGTCAGATCGAAGGGACCGGTCCGCGCTATTGCCCCTCGATCGAGGACAAGGTCGTGCGGTTCGCCGGGCGGGAGCGCCACCAGATCTTCCTGGAGCCCGAGGGTCTGGACGACGACACGGTCTATCCGAACGGCATCTCGACATCCCTGCCGGCTGATGTCCAGGGCGCGCTGTTGAGGACCATTCCTGGGCTTGAGCGGGCGGTGATTTTGCAGCCCGGCTATGCGATCGAGTACGACTACGTGGATCCCCGGGAGCTCGATCCGGGACTCCAGACCCGGCGTGTCCCAGGGCTTTTCCTGGCCGGGCAGATCAACGGCACGACGGGCTACGAGGAAGCCGCGGCCCAAGGCGTGATGGCGGGGCTGAACGCCGCCCTTCTGGCCGGCGGCGGCCCGGCGGATTTCCGGGTGGACCGCTCCGAGGCCTACATCGGCGTAATGATCGACGATCTCGTCACCCGCGGCGTCAGCGAGCCCTACCGCATGTTCACCAGCCGGGCGGAATACCGCCTGCGGCTCCGTGCCGATAACGCGGATCAACGGCTGACCGCCAAGGGCGCGCACCTGGGGTGCGTGTCGCGCGCACGGGCTGAGGTGTTCCGGGAAAAGGCCTTGGCATTGGAGACTGGCCGCGCGCTGCTTGACCGACTGTCCGCGACCCCCGATGCGCTCGCCCGGCAGGGTGTCACGGTCAAGCGCGACGGCGTTCGACGCAGCGGCTTCGACCTCCTGCGCTATCCCGACGTCGATATGACCGTGCTGCGGCGGCTCTGGCCGGAAATCGGCCGGCTCAGACCTGACGTCGTGGCCCAGCTCGAAACCGACGCCCGCTACGCCGGTTACCTGGAGCGCCAGGAGGCCGATATTCGCGCCTTCCGCCGCGACGAGGCGCTGGTGCTTTCCGGATCCCTGGACTACGACGCCATTGCCGGCCTTTCGCAGGAGGTGCGCGAGACCTTGAAGCGGGTGCGGCCGGAAACCCTCGGCGCCGCAGCCCGGCTATCCGGCGTCACGCCGGCATCGCTGGTGGCCCTCCTGGGGCACGTCAAGCGGCAAGGGCCGCCGGGACGGGCCGCCGCGGACACGCGTGCCCTGTCCAGCACTGGCGAGGACGCCGCGTAGACTGCCGGTGGGTGACGTGGCCACGTCGAACCTCGGGAGACCAGCTTGACCTTGGCGCCACCCTTCGGCCCGGATGACTTTCAGCGCGAGACCGCTGTTTCACGTGAAACAATGTTGCGGCTGGAAACCTACGCGGCCCTACTGGACAGGTGGACTCGGGCGATAAATCTGGTCAGCCAGGCCTCTCTAAGCGATCTCTGGCGGCGCCATATGCTGGATTCGGCCCAGCTGCTGCCGTTGCTGCCGACGGGTCCCGCGGCCCGTCGGCGGGTCATCGTGGATCTGGGCAGTGGAGCCGGATTCCCCGGCATGGTGCTCGCCGTCCTGGGCGCCGGGGAAGTGCATCTGGTCGAGTCGGACCGGCGCAAGGCGGTGTTCCTGCGCGAAGTCGCGCGGGAAACAAGGAGCGACGCGCGAATCCATGATCAGCGCATCGAGGACATGCCCCCCATCGCGGCGGATGTGGTGACGGCACGGGCCTGTGCGCCCCTGCGCAAGTTGCTGAAATACGCCCACGAAATCCCGGGGCCGGCACCCGGAATGCACCCCTGTTGCCTGTTCCTCAAGGGGAAACGGGTCGATGAAGAATTGACCGAGGCCAGGAAACAATGGACAATGCGGTTGGACACCTTTCCAAGCCGTTCAGATCCCAGCGGCACGATCCTGAGAATTGGGCTACTGGACCGTGAAATCACAATATTATGATGACAGCGTCGCCTTGACCGACCAAGAGGCGAGGATCCTGGCGATCGCCAATCAGAAAGGCGGGGTCGGCAAGACGACGACAGCGGTCAACCTCGCCACGGCGCTTGCCGCGTGCGGCAAGCGTGTGCTGATTGTCGATCTGGACCCCCAGGGAAATGCGACCACTGGCCTCGGGTTGATCGGCCGGCAGAGGGGCAAGGGCATCTATCAGGTGATCATCGAAGGCGCCCCGCTGGCCGAGATGGTGATGGAGACCCTGGTTCGCGGCATGGCTCTGGTGCCGTCGTCGGTCGAGCTGGTCGGCGCGGAGGTCGAGCTGGTCTCGGGCGCGCGGCGGGAGTATCGCTTGAGCGACGCCGTGCAGGGCGTCGTGGACGAGTACGACTACATCCTGATTGATTGCCCCCCCGCGCTCGGCCTGCTGACGCTCAATGCCTTGGTTGCGGCACACGCGGTCCTGGTGCCCCTCCAAACCGAGTTTTACGCCCTCGAGGGGTTGTCCCACCTGCTGCGAACCGTGGAGCGGGTGAAACGGGCCTTCAATCCCGCGCTCGAAATCCAGGGAATTGTTCTCACCATGGTCGACCGCCGGAACAACCTGTCGGAAATGGTGGCCAAGGACGTTCGAGCGCATCTCGGCAACAAGGTGTTCGAGACCGTGATCCCGCGTAACGTCCGTGTCTCCGAGGCTCCGTCGCATGGCAAGCCGGTCCTGCTCTACGACATGCGTTGCGCCGGTGCCCAGGCTTATATCCACTTGGCCGGCGAGATGTTGCGGCGCGAACGCAAGACCCCGATGCGCCCGGTCCTGGTTTCGTAATCGGCGGAGACCGGAGGGTTTACCATGTCGGATAGCCAGCAACGGACCAACCTCGGGCGCGGCCTGGCGGCGCTTTTCGGCGAGGAGAGCGAAGACTACGCAACGCTCGACAAGCTGCGCGCCACCAAGGACGTGCCGATCGGGCACCTCCACCCCAATCCGAGGCAACCCCGCCGGAGCTTCGACGAAGCGGCGGCCCGGGAGCTCGCCGAGTCCGTGAAGGCGCAGGGCGTCCTGCAGCCGATCCTGGTCCGGCGCCACCCGGAGCTGGCCAGCGAGTTCGAGATCGTCGCCGGCGAGCGCCGCTGGCGCGCGGCGCAGCTCGCCCAGCTGCACGAGGTGCCCGTCGTCATCCGCGACCTGAGCGACGCCCAGTCCCTCGAGCTGGCGCTGGTCGAGAACGTCCAGCGCCAGGACCTGGGACCGCTGGAGGAAGCGCAGGCCTATCAACGCTTGATCGAAGAGTTCGGCAACAGCCAGGATGACGTCGCCCGCGCGGTCGGGAAAAGTCGCAGCCACGTCGCCAACACGCTCCGGCTTCTCACGCTGCCGGACCCGGTCAAGGACATGCTGGCCGACCAGCGAATAAGCGCCGGTCACGCACGCGCGGTTCTGGGAGCCCGCGACCCGGAGGCGGTGGCCCGCAAGGTGGTGGCGCAGGGCCTCAACGTGCGGCAGACCGAAGGTCTCGCCCGGGCCCAGAAGCAGGAAGAGACCCAGGCCAAGCCCAAGGCACCGTCCGAAACGGCACCTGCCGGAGTGCCGCGCGTCGGCAAGGACCCCGATACCGTCGCCCTGGAAAGCGACTTGTCGGCCCGACTCGGGCTAAAGGTCACGATCGATTTTCACGGAAAGGGCGGCTGTCTATCGTTCCACTATGAGACCCTGGAACAGCTTGACGACCTGCTCCACCGCCTCGACCACCCGACACGGTCCTCCTAAGATCACGTCCGCCGTTTGCCCCGAACGGGCGCGTTCGCCGCGATTTCCAGCAACGCGCGGGCGGTGATGACCTCCGCCGGGGCACCGGTTTCCTTGCAGGTCGCCTCCGCCTGGAGCAGACGGTCCAGGGCCCGGGCCAAGGGCCGGGGCGACCACGCGGTACATTGGGCCGTGAACCGGTCCGCCATCTTCCAGAAGACGGGCGGACGAAGCCGCCGTACCGCATCGCCCGGAGACAACCCCGTGGCGATGCTTCCGGCCGCGATATGAAGCCGCTGAAAATGGCGCGCCACGGCGCGGAGTACGGCGACCGGGCTGCTGCCCGCTTCGAGGCTGCGCAGCAGCGTCCGCTCGAGGCCCGCCAGGTCACCGCCGGCCACGGCGAGAGCGAGATCGTCCAGCGTCAAGGCCGCGCTGTCCCCGACGCAGGCAACGGCCTCGTCCAGGTCGACCGCTCCGCCCGATCCGCCTTTATAGAGGATCAACTTTTCCATCTCGCGCCGGGTGAGCTGCCGGTCGCCGCCCAGATTTGCGCTCAGGTAGGCCATGGCCTCGGGGGTCGTCGTCAGGCCCTGATCCGCCAGCATCGCGGTGATGACCGCCGAAAGGCTGCGCTGGTCGTCGCGATAGCACGCCACGGCCGCGCCCAGCTCCGCAGACTCGAAAACCTTGCGCAGGCTGGACCGGGCCGGCAGCTCGCCGGCCTGAACCACCACCAGGGCATCCCCGGCCGGGTTGGCCAGGAAGCTCTTCATGAGGCCGGAAACGGCATCGCCCGCCTCGCCGACCCGCACCACCCGCCGCCCGCCGGTCAAGGCCAGGGCCGCCGCCTCGTCCGCGAGCCGGGCCGGATCGGCCTCCAGCTGCCGGGCTGTCAGGTCGGCGACCCGGAAGGGGTCCCTCGGATCCTCCACGACCGAGCGCGCCAGGGCCTCGGCCCGTTCGCGCACGAGACCGGCGTCCGGACCGTAAACCAGAATGCCCCGGATCTTCGGATCCGGGGTTCGAACGAAACGCTCGGCCTGGCTGGCTGAAACCTTCATCGGCGCGGTCTGCCCCGCGTGGGCGACGGCCGCAACGCCTTCAGTGGGCCCGGATCGGCGCTGTGGGCAGTGATCATGGCGTCTTGGCTGCTTGCGGACCCGCGAAATAGACGGCCAGACGAAGGCCGATGTCGTCCGCCAGATCGCGTAGTCCGCGCCGCGCCGCGTCGTCCTCGGCGACCTTGGTGGCATAGAAGGCGTCGAAAATGTTGTAGCTGTTGACGGAAACCGATTTGCCGACGAGCAGGACGGCCTTGGACTCAAGGTCCCGCAACTTGAACGTTGCCGACATCGCCAGGTTTGCGCGGGTCGCCGTCTCGTCCTTGCGGATGCCCAGCTCCCTGGTGGTCACGCGCAGCGCGATCTCGAGCAGGTACGAGGGGTCCCGCGGCTGTCCGGAGGCATTCAAACGGTCGCGCAGCAGATTGTGAAGTTGCTGGCCGACCCGGCCCTCGAGTGGCGTGATGCGGATCGAGGCCAAGCGATCGGCCGGCGTCGCCTGGGTGGGCTCCGTTGGGGCGTGGAGCGGCTGGAAGCCGCAGCTGGCCAGCACCAGGAGCAACGAGGCGACCGTAGTCGCCTGAAGGAAGCGACTCATCGGACGCCGGGTCTTCTTAAACCACCACATTGACGATCCGGTTCCTGACAACGATCACCTTGCGCGCCGATTTGTCCCCCATGGCCCGCCGGACACCCGGCTCCGCGAGGGCCGCATCCCGGACGAAGTCGTCCTCGGAATCGCGCGGCACGGTGATGGTGGCGCGCAGCTTGCCGTTGACCTGGACCGCGACGGTCACGCTGTCGTCCCGCGTAAAGGCCGGGTCCGCGACCGGCCAAGGTTCGTCGACCAGGAGATTGTCGTGGCCCAGCCGCTGCCAGAGCTCCTCCGCCAGGTGCGGCATCATCGGTCCGATGAGGCGCGTCAGCATCTCGAAGGCCTCGCGCAGTGCCCAGTGGCAGCCGTCGTCGGCCGGCTTGAAATTGCTCAAGTGACCGGACAGCTCGTAGAGCCGGGCCACGGCCCCGTTGAAGCGAAACTGCTCGACATGTTCGGTGACCGCCTTGACCGTCTTGTGAACGTTGCGCCGTAGCGCCAACGCGGCATCGCCGAAGGCATCCGGTGCCGCCGCGTCCACGGCCGGCAGTTGACCGAGGCCCTCGGCGACTTGGCGCCACAGCCGTTGCACGAAGCGATAAGCGCCCTCGATCCCCGCGTCGGTCCATTCCATGTCGCGGTCCGGGGGGCTGTCGGAGAGCATGAACCAGCGTGCCGTATCGGCGCCGTAGGTCCCGATGATGATTTCCGGGTCGACCGTGTTCTTCTTCGCCTTGCTCATCTTTTCGGAGCGCCCGACCGTGACCGGCCGGCCGTCGGCGGCCACGACGCTGCCGTCGTCACGTCGCGTCACCTGCTCGGGCGACAGCCAGCCGTTGTCCGTCCCCTTGTAGGTCTCGTGGCAAATCATGCCCTGGGTGAAGAGCCCGGCGAAAGGCTCGTCGATGTGCAGATGGCCGGTCTGGCCCATCGCGCGGACAAAGAACCGGGAATAGAGCAGATGCAGGATCGCGTGCTCGATGCCGCCAATGTACTGGTCGACCGGCAGCCAGTAATCGACCGCCTTCCGGGCCACCGGTTGTTCGGCGCGCGGCGAGCAGAAGCGGGCGAAGTACCAGGAGGAATCGACGAAGGTGTCCATGGTATCGGTTTCGCGCGTGGCCTCCTCGCCGCAATTCGGACAGAGCGCCTGCTTCCAGGACGGATGATGGTCCAGCGGGTTGCCGGGCGCGTCGAAGGTCACGTCCTCCGGCAGCTCGACCGGGAGGTCCTGCTTGGACGCCGGCACGGCGCCGCAGGACTGGCAGTGGACGATCGGGATGGGGCAGCCCCAATAGCGCTGGCGAGATATGCCCCAGTCGCGCAAACGGTACTGCACCTCGCCCCTGCCGTCACCCTGCTGCTCCAACCGTTCGATTGCGGCGGCTATGGCATCCGGCACTGAAAGGCCGTCCATGAAGTCGGAATTGAACAGGCTACCGTCGCCGACATAGGCCTCGTCGCCGATCTCGAAGCTCGCTGGATCGGCGTCCGGCGGCAAGACCACAGGTGGTACCGGCAGGCCGTATTTGCGGGCGAAGTCCAGGTCGCGCTGGTCGTGCGCCGGACAGCCGAAGATCGCGCCGGTGCCGTATTCCATGAGCACGAAGTTGGCGACGTAAACCGGCAACTCCTGCCCCTCGACGAAGGGGTGCAGCGCCTTGAGCGCGGTGTCGAAACCCTTCTTCTCCGCGGTCTCGATCGCCTCTTCACTGGTGCCGAGGCGGTTGCATTCGGCGATGAAGGCGGCCAGCTCCGTATTGTCTCCCGCCAGCTCAGCAGCCAGGGGGTGGTGCGGCGAGATCGCCATGAAGGACGCGCCGAACAGGGTGTCCGGCCGCGTCGTGAAGATCTCGAGCGGCGCGTCCCGGCCGTGCAGCTTAAAGTCGATCCGCGCGCCCCTGGAGCGGCCGATCCAGTTCTGCTGCATGAGCCGCACCCGCTCAGGCCAGCGCTCCAGCGTCTCCAGCCCGTTCAGAAGCTCGTCGGAAAAGGCCGTGGTGCGCAGGAACCACTGGTTCAGCTTGCGCCGCTCGATCGCTGCGCCCGAACGCCAGCCACGACCGTCGATCACTTGCTCGTTGGCCAACACCGTCTGATCGACCGGATCCCAGTTGACCCAGGACTCCTTCCGGTAGGCCAGCCCGGCTTCGAGGAAGTCGAGAAACATCTCCTGCTGATACTTGTAGTACCCCACGTGGCAGGTGGCCAACTCGCGTGTCCAGTCGATCGACAGCCCCATGGACTTCAGCTGTCCCCGCATGGCGGCGATGTTGGAATAGGTCCATTCGGCGGGGTGGACCTTACGCTCCATGGCGGCGTTCTCAGCCGGCAGGCCGAAGGCGTCCCAGCCCATCGGATGCAGGACGTTGAAGCCCCTGGCGCGCTTGTAGCGGGCGATCACGTCGCCGATCGTGTAGTTGCGCACGTGGCCCATGTGGATGCGCCCCGAGGGGTACGGGAACATCTCGAGAACATAATACTTGGGCCGGGCCGAGTCCTCGGAGACGGCGAAGCAGGCCCCCTCCTCCCAGGCCTTCTGCCACTTGGCCTCGGTTTCCTTGACGTTGTAGCGGCTCATCGGGATCCGTCCATACCGGGACTTAGCGTTCGATCGGGTCGGTCGCGCCAGGTTGCACGCGGATCTCGGGCGTTTCCGCGTGCCGCCGAGGGTCTTGCCACATCATCGGGGTCGGGGAAACCGGTTACTGGACCGCGGCGATACGCAGCTGCCGGGCGCGGGTCAGGATGGCGTCTTCGAGGTCTATCGGGGTTTGCTTGTCGACCTCCGCATCGACCCAGTTTCCGAACAGGTCCTGGCGCTGGCGGAAGACGGTCGCGCGCAGGCCATCGGCCCGCAGGTCGCGGCCCAGGATATATACGTTGACCTTGAACCGCTCCCGCAGGACCTCGGGCGGCGTGTACCAGTCGGTTATGATCACGCCGCCGAAGGGATCGGCCGAGCTCAGCGGCATGAACGAGATGGTATCGAGCGAGGCGCGCCACAGGAACGAGTTGACGCCGATGCCGCCGCCGCCGCCGCCGCCGGCACCGCCTTCGGGTTTCTTGTCGTCGCCGCCGATGGTCAGACCGCTGGGGCCGAAGACCGAGTTGTCGCTCGTGTCGTAGTTCCTCTGGCCGCCCGTCTTCTGCCCAGTGTCCCTCGGATACACGGTATCGTCGCCGCTGCAGGCGGCGAGCAGCCCGGCCATAAGCACGGCCGCCAGAACCCCGAATCGGCGGCGGGTGGAAGCGCAGCTCGGCATGTGATCTCGATCTCCGTGCATTGCGAACGGCCCGGCCGGCGCCTCTCTCGCCGCCGAGGCAGGGTGCCCGTCGCGGGACACCTTGGAAGATAGACCTTACGCGGCCGGACTTCCAGTGCCAAGAGCCGCGGCGAGGGTGCCGCTTGGCGAGCCATATGTCTAGGTTTGCCGGCCGAACCGCTCGGTAAGCCCGCGCGGTACCTCCTTACGGGATCTTTCCGCCGGATCGGCGCCAACAGCTCGTGCCATGCCTCGGGTTGCCGCCCCGCGCAGACGAAGGATCCCGGCCTCGCCGGCAAACTGCCCCCGTTGCACGGCGACGTCGCTTCGCCTACAAACGGCCCCGGCTCCGTGACCGTCCCGTCCCGCTGCACCGTGGAGCAGCCGCGTGCCCGGCATTATCTGGTTGGCCTCCTACCCGAAGTCCGGCAACACCTGGCTCAGGGCGTTCCTGGCGAACTATATCACGAATGCCGCAACGCCGGTTGCGATCAACGACCTGCCCAAGCATGTTCTGGGCGACAACCTGATCCTGCACTACGAGCAGTTCACGGGAAAATCGGCGCGCGACCTCGCCGACGAGGATTTCAAATGGCTGCGGCCGAGGGTACATGAGTGGTTGGCCCGCTCGCGGCCGCAGGAGGTCTTCGTCAAGACCCACAGCGTGGTTTCGAAGGTCGACGACATGCCCTTGATCACGCCCTCGGCCACGGCGGGGGCGGTCTATGTCGTGCGAAATCCCCTGGATGTCGCGGTCTCCTTCGCGCACCATTACCAGGTGACCTATGCCCGCGCCGTGGACTCCCTCTGCAGTGACGACTACGTCCTGCCGTCTTCCTCCGGTTTGCACCGGCAGTATTTGAGCTCCTGGTCGCATCATGTCCGAAGCTGGACCGAGGCGCCCGGTCTGACGCCGCATCTGCTGCGCTACGAGGATATGCTCGGCGCGCCGCACAAGGCCTTCGGGCGCCTGATCGGGTTTCTCGGCTTGCCGAAGGATCCGGCGCGCCTGAGGCGGGCGATCGGTTTCAGCTCGTTCCGCGAGCTCTCCGGCCAGGAGCGGACGACCAGGTTCGTCGAATCGCGGCCCGACGGCGAATCGTCCTTCTTCCGAGCCGGACGGACCGGCGCCTGGCGCAACGTCCTGACCGAGGCGCAGGCCGAAATCCTGATCGCGAAACACCGCGAGGTGATGGTCGAGATGGGCTATCTCACCCCGAGCGGCAGACCGACCCGCTGACTGCTGCGCCGCGGCCGTCGAGCCGGCCCGAACCTGTGCGGGAGAGCGGTGTGATAAATCAGCCACAGTGATGATCAAATGTCACTCACAGGGCCCCGGTTTGCTTGACCCGCGGCCTGCTTTTCGGGCCTTATTCCCTGGCTTTCTGTCTCCTTGCGGGGGGCGGTTTGCGGGCACCTGCCGGTCGGATCGTCCCAAGGGCTTGTTGGGAGAAGTACCGGTCGAGGGCGGGTCGCGGAAACCTTGGTTCAGTCATAACCTAGAGAGGCTTAGGAGCTATGAAAAAGGCACTGTACGGCACGACGGCCCTGTTCGCGGCCGGCGCTTTGATGGCCTCCCCGGCATCCGCCGCGGAGAAGATCAAGCTCGGCGTGGGCGGCTACTACCAGAGTGTGTTTTCCTTTGTCGACCAGGACGAGCCCAACAACGTCAGGGGCTGGCATAAGAACAACCTTCGTCAAGAGGGCGAGGTCCACTTCACCGGCTCGACGACACTGGACAACGGCATCACCTTCGGCGTCCAGATCCAGCTCGAGGCGATCACCCAGAGCGATCAGATCGACGAGCACTTCCTATATGTCGAGGGCAGCTTCGGCCGCGCGAACATCGGCGCGGAGAACTCGGCGCCCTATCTCATGGGCTACACCGCACCGACCGTGGCCCTTGGCGTCAACTCCCCGAACTTCTTCCTGTTCGAGACTTTGGGCGGCGCCGGCACCGCCACCGTGATCGACGTCAAAACGAGCGACGCCAACAAGCTCACCTACTTCTCGCCGCGCTTCTCGGGCTTCCAGCTGGGCGTCAGCTATACGGCGAACACCGATGTGCGGGGCGGCGACCGGCAGACCGCCGGGCTCACCCCCGACAACGACGAGCTCGGTAATAATGTTACCGCCACAGAAGAAGCCGTATCCGACTTTATCAGCCTCGGCGCGAACTACGTCCAGACCTTCGACAACATCGACGTCGCGGTCTCCCTCGGCTACGTCACGGGGACCTGGGAAGACGAGTCCGGCAGCGAAAACGGCACAGGTCTACCGTTGGAGAGCCTCCAAGAGTACGGCTTCGGCTTGAACGTCGGCTTCTCCGGGTTCACGGTCGGTGGATCCTTCTACCACTCGAACAACTTTGTGGACGACGGTAAGTTGGCCACCAACGCGTACGACGTGGGTGTCACCTACGAGACCGGCCCGTGGGGCGTCGGCCTCGCGTACCTCCACTCCGAGACCCAAGCGTTTAGCTCTTGGGATTCGGACGAGCAGGATCTCGTCGAACTCGGGCTCTCCTACGCCATGGGTCCCGGCATCAAGCTGGTCGTCTCCGGCCAGTATTTCAACGAGGATAACGATTCCACGGCAGATACCGACGGCGTAGGCTTCGCGGTCGGCTCGATGCTTTCGTTCTAGGCCGAAGACGAAACGAACCTCGCAGTATCTGCGAACCTGGAGGGCGGGCATCGACCCGCCCTCTTCTTTTTCCGCAGCGGTCCTCCCGCGCATTGCCAGATGTCCGGGCCTTCGATACCTTCGGCGCGGCCGGGAAGCGCCCCGGCCCTCGTCAAAGGCAGCACCGGAAACGGCAATGGGCGCTCTCGTCTGGCTGGCCTCCTACCCGAAGTCGGGCAACACCTGGCTGCGCGCCTTTCTGCACAACCTGCTGCGCGCACCGGCCAGGCCCATGAACATCAACGAGATCGACAGCTTCACCCTGGGCGATTCCCAGGCGGCCTGGTATCGCGCCCTCACCGACAGGGCGCCCGACCAGCTGAGTCCCGAGGAGTTGGCCGAGCTTCGCCCGAAGGCGCACCGGGCGATGATGAAGGCGCATCCCGATTCGGTCTTCGTCAAGACCCACTCCTACCTCGGCGAGAACAGCGGCGTCCCTCTGATCACCATGGACTGCACGGCCGGCGCGATCTACGTCGTGCGCAACCCGCTGGACGTCGTCCTGTCCTTTGCCGACCACTTCGGCCTGAGCATCGACAAGGCCATGGAGGCGATGGCGCGCGACAACGGGGTGGCCGCGCCGACGGAGAGGAATGTCAGCGAGTTCATCGGTTCGTGGTCGATGCACGTCAAGAGCTGGACCCAACGACCCAATTCCCAGTTGCTGGTGCTCCGCTACGAGGACATGCTCGACACACCGTTCAAGGCCTTCGGTCGGACGGCCAAGTTTCTCGGTCTCGAGCCGCCCCGCGCGCGGCTGGCCAAGGCGATCCGCTTCTCTTCCTTCAAGACCTTGCGAAGCCAGGAAGACGCGGCCGGCTTCAAGGAGCGGAGCGATAAATCGCGCCGATTCTTCCGTGCCGGCAAGAAGAACCAGTGGAAGGACAAGCTGACGCCCGAACAGGTCCGGGCGATCATCGACCGGCACCGGGAGCAGATGAGCCGGTTCGGCTACATTCCTGAGGGCTATTGACGAAAGTCGCTGATGCGGATTGCCGATCTTCGGTTGCCTGCCGAGAAGCCAGTCGTCGCGATGGGACCCCCCGAGACCCATGAACCACTCGGAGCAAATCCCGACCGCGGCCAGCCTCGCAGAAGTCCGCGCGCGAATCGCGGCCGCGGCGCGCGCGGCCGGGCGCGATCCGGCCGAGGTCACCTTGGTGACCGGCGGCAAGACGCACCCGGTCACATGGGTCGAGGCGGCGCTGGCCGCCGGCCACCGAGTCCTCGGCGAGAACCGGGTCCAAGAGGCCGAGGCCAGTTTGCTGTGGGCCGACTACGGCACCGATGCCGACGATGCAGACGGCGGCGTGGCGGTGGTCGGTTTGACCATCAGCTTTTGACTGGATTGAAAAATCCGTTGGACCTTCGCGAGGGGCAGTTTCCGCCCCCCGGGTTCTCGGCACGACCGCGCAGCGCCGAGACGCGATGTGCCTCTGCCAAAGCCTGACAAACGGTCCGATGAGGCCCGCCGAAGTCGTTAGTCGCAAGGTTCGGCGGCTCTCAAGAACAGAAAGGTTCGGCAAGCGGGGATGCGGCCCCCGGACCTTGATTCGCCGATCTAGCCGCGCCGATCCAGCCCGGAAAGGGCTTCCTTCAGGGGCTCCAGATGCCGTTCATAGTTTTGCCAGCGGCCGGATGACGAGGTATAGATCGGCTTTCGCACCTGTTCCCTGCTCGCCGTATTGGTGAAGCGGCGCGACTCGTGGAAACGCAGGCAAGCCGGGTCCCACTCCAGCCCCAGGAAGTTTAGCATTTCGCGACAGATCCTCTCGGGTTCGGCGACATGCTCCTCGTAGCGAACCTCCAGCATCGGCCGGTCAAGCACCTTTCGCCAGTGCGCGACAAGCCGCTCGTACTGGCGGTAATAGAGGCCCGCGTGACCCAGATCGAAGGAGAAGAAACTCCCGGTGGAGAAGTTTTGAAAATAGCAGGACAGGCAGGTGTCGATCGGATCGCGTAGGCAGTGAATGACACGCGCCCGCGGAAAGAGCAGCGCGATCAATCCGAGATTCCGGTAGTTATACGGCATCTTGTCGGTTAACCGCGTTGCGTTTCCGCCTTGTTTGCGAAGCTTCTCGAGATGCCGGCTCGCCGCGGCAGTCAGGGACTCCCTGTCCAGGCCTGGCGGACTGTCCGCGCCGTCGTCTTCTTTTTGAAACGTGAGCCCAAAGCTACTAGCCAACCTTCCGATATCCCTCAGCTCTCCGGCCGCATGGACATCCCGATGACAGGACAGGATCTGCTCGACCAGGCTTGTTCCCGACCGCGGCAGGCCGACGATAAAGACGGGCAGCTCGGAGCGGTTGTCGGCGCGCGGGAGTTCCGCCAGGCGCTCGGCCGAGAAGAACTCGATGATCCGATCGATGCGACCCCGCGTCTCCGCCAGATCGAATGGCGCCGGGCGGAGCCGGTTCCCGGCCTCGTAATGTATGAAGGCCTCGTCGAACCTGCCAAGCTCGTCATAGAGCTTGCCGAGGGTGAAGCGCAAACGGCGCTCCTCCTCGTCCGACTGGCCGGACTGGGCCAGCATGTCCTCGATCTCGGCTGCCACCTCGGCCTGGCGGTGCTCCTTGCTTGCCATGTTTGCATAGAGATGAACCATGCCCCGGGGCGGCGGCCCCTCCACGGCGAAGTCGCGGACGATGCCGTAGGCATCCTGGGTCCGCCCCATTCGGTCCAGGACGTCCACCTTTCCGACCCAGGCCTTGTCTAACTTCGGGTTGCTCGCCAGAAAACCCTCGTAGATCTCGAGGGCGGGTTCGAAATTGTTTAGCTGAGTGAAAACGCGCGCCAGGTAGAGCCGCGCTTGGGCGTAGTCCGGCTTGAGATCGATTGTTTTGCGCAGATATGTCTCGGCGTCCTCGAGCCGATCCTTCTCGAAGTAGACTCTACCCAAGTTGTGGCAAGCCTGAGCGTAATCGGGATTGCAGCGAAGCGCCGCCTGAAAGCTATCGAGCGCCTCGTCGAACCGGCCCCTCGTGTAGAGGGCCGAACCAAGGCCGTTGTGCGCCTCGGCGAAATCGGACTTGAGCTTCAGCGCCTGCCGGAAGTAGGGCTCCGCCTCCTCCGCAGACACCTTGGTCATCAACACGGTTCCAAGATTGTTTTGTATCATTGCACTCGTGGGAACCAACTTCGCAGCCTTCCGATAGCACGCTTCCGCCTCGTCCAGCTCGCCCTCGCCGAGGAGCAGCGTCCCCAGGTTGATCAGGGCGTCGGCGTAATCGGGACGCAGCGATATTGCCTGGCGAAAACACTTGATCGCTTTGTCGCGGCTGCGTAGGACGGCGTGCGCCATCCCCAGATTGTAATGGAACTCCGGCTTCGTGCTGTCCACGTGGATCGCGTGGCCGATCATGCCAACCGCCTCCGCGGGTCGTCCGGACTGCATGGCGACCACGCCTAGCAGGTTGAGAGCCTCGCTGTCGCTTGGGTCCTGGCTCAAGACCGACCGATACAGCCTTTCGGCCCCTTGAAGGTCGCCAGCCTTGTGACAGCGGATCCCCGCCGCGAGTCCGGCCGTCTGTCGAGGCTGCGCGCCTCCGGCTCTTAGGGCTGCTTGGCCGAAGGAGTTTCGGTGTCGGCGCGATTTGGAGCTCATGGCGGTATCCCGGTTTGCGGTCGTCTATCTATCGCAAGGCCTGATGGATAGCCGAGCCGGCACCGCCTTGGCTATCGAAATCCTCTCCCCCGGCCCTTGTCAGTCAACCGCGACCTTTCAGCTGTCGCGCGGCGTGCCGTCCGGCTCGAGATTACCGAAACGCCGCACAACCTCACCTTTGGCTTGGACGATGCGCTTGATTTGGTCCTTGCTCGGGGCATCGCGCCAGATCCCCCGACCAGCTCTGGCGGCAGCAGGCCGAAGTTGCGCTGGGCGGCTGCTCCTCGAACGAACCGGCCGCTTCTTGCGCGGAGAACTCGTCGAAGGAGCTGGACCGGATCGCGCAGCTCAGCCACTCGGGCTCCGGCGGCAGATGGAGGAAGGCGCGCAGCCAAGCGTTGCCCGACTTGGGATAGGAGGCCAGCCGGACCACTCCCCACATGTGCAGAATAGCCGCCCCGGTTCGCGTCTCGGCCAAACCCGCTTTGGGCGGGCGCTCCCGCAGCCCTAGACGGCCCCCGCTATCCGACGCAAGGCAATTAGGCTTCATAACCCTACCCTGTCCAGGCCTGTATACCGTTATCGGCGCGAACGTGACCGGCGGCAGATCTGGGTCCAGGCGGCGTGGCTTTCGTTGCGGTTGGCTGTCAGGCCCGCTAGGTTCGCTTCTGGTGGACACCCAGCGGCCAAGGAAGAGGGAAAAGAGCCGGATCATGACCACGGTCGAACCGGTATCCGTCGCAGATAACCTCGCCCGAGTCCGAGGAAGGATTGCCGCGGCCGCGCGGGCGGCCGGACGCGACCCGGCCGAGGTCACCCTGGTGGCGGTCGGCAAGCTCCACCCGGCCGCGCGGATCGAGGCGGCGCTCGCCGCCGGCCAGCGGGTCTTCGGCGAGAACCGGGTCCAGGAGGCCGAGGCGAAGTTTCCGGATTTGAAACAGGGCTGGCCGGGTCTGGTGCTCCATCTGATCGGCCCGCTGCAGACCAACAAGGCGCGTGTCGCGGTCGCCCTGTTCGACGTCATAGAGACCCTCGACCGGCCGAAACTGGCCCGGGCGCTCGCCAAGGAGATGGCCGCGCAGGGCCGCCGTCCGGCCTGCTTCATCCAGGTGAATACCGGCGAGGAACCCCAGAAGGCGGGCGTGGCCCCCGCCGAGGCCGACGCCCTGATCGCGCTCGCCCGCGACGAGCTCGCCCTGCCCGTCGAGGGCCTGATGTGCATTCCGC
>JAOUCL010000493.1 GCA_029859805.1 Rhodospirillales bacterium
GGCGAGGCAACCTGTAACCACCGGCGCAATACTGGGCCAGTGAAGCGGCGGCATTGTGCTGCTGCGCCGGAGTAATATCCGGTCACTGGCTAGGCTTTCCTTTTCCGATTCGGAAGGGAGAGCCGGGAGATGTATGCCGTGGAGCGATACGCGGCAGTACGGCGTTTCGTGTTGATTGAGGGCCACAGCCGACGCGAAGCCGCTCTTGTTTTTGGCCTGCACCGTGACACTGTCGCGAAGATGTGCGGTTTTTCGGAGCCGCCCGGGTATCGGCGCAGTGTTCCGCCGAAGAAACCGAAGCTCGATCCGTTTATCCCGATTATCGACGCGATCCTGGAAGCGGATAGGGAGGCACCGAGGAAGCAGCGCCACACGGCGAAGCGGATTTTCGAGCGTCTGCGGGACGAGCACGGGTTTACGGGTGGCATCACGATTGTCACCGACTATGTGCGCGAGGCTCGACAGCGGCGGGCGGAGAAGTTCGTACCGCTGCATCATCCTCCCGGGCATGCGCAGGTGGATTTCGGCGAAGCCGTCGGCGTGATCGGCGGCGTGCGCTGCAAGCTCCACGTCTTCTACATGGACCTGCCCTATTCGGACATGCCGTTCATGAAGGTTTATCCGGCGGAGACGACGGAAGCATTCCTGGATGGTCACGTCAGCGCGTTTGCGTTCTTCGGTGGCGTGCCGCAGTCGATCCTCTATGACAACACCAAGCTGGCGGTTGCGAAGATCTGCGGTGATGGCCGGCGCAAGCGCACGCAAGCGTTCACCAAGCTTTTGAGCCACTATCTGTTCCGCGATCGCTTCGGACGCCCGGGAAAGGGGAACGACAAGGGCAAGGTCGAGAACCTGGTCAAGAATGGCCGTCGCCGATTTCTGACGCCAGTGCCAGAGGCAGCGAGCTTCGATGACCTGAATGCCAAACTGGAAGCTGATTGCCTTGCCGAACAGGACCGCCGCGCCGGGCGTCACGACGCGACCATCGGCGAACGCCTGCTCGATGATCGGGAAGCTTTCCGATCGCTGCCATCTGGGCTCTTCGAAGCCTGCGAGACGATAGCGGCGCGCGTCACCTCGACGTCGCTGGTGCGCTATCGCGGCAATGACTACTCGGTGCCGACGACGCACGGTCACCGTCAGGTCATCGTCAAGGGCTTCGTGGATGAGGTCGTGATCGTGTCGGGCGCGGAGGAGGCCGCACGCCATCCGCGCACCTATGACCGCGGCGCCTTCGTGTTCGACCCACTGCATTATCTGGCTCTGCTGGAGCAGAAGCCGGGCGCATTCGACCAGGCCGCTCCCCTCCAGGGCTGGGAGTTGCCGGAACAGTTTGATCATCTGCGCCGGCTTCTGGAAGCGCGGATGGGCAACAAGGGCAAGCGTGAGTTCATTCAAGTCCTGCGCCTGATGGAGATCTTCGAGCAGGATCTGGTCGCCCTCGCTGTCGCCCAAGCCATCCAGATGGGTGCCATCGGCTTCGATGCGGTCAAGCAGCTCATCATTGCCCGCCTTGAACGCCGTCCGGCACAACTCGACCTGACGGCCTATCCGCATCTGCCGCAGGCCAACGTCGGCAGCACCCGGGCTGCCGCCTATGCGGCCCTGACAGAAGGGCTGGCGGCATGAGCGAAACGGAAACAACAACCGAAGTGGCCGACCCTAAGGTCTTGCTCGCGCACCACCTCAAAAAGCTCAAGTTACCGACGATCCTGGCCGAATACGACAAGCAGGCCCGCTTGTGCGCCGAGCAGGGCATTGATCATCCGCGTTATCTGCTGCGGCTGGCGGAGCTGGAACTCATCGAGCGAGAGAGGAAGATGGTCGAGCGGCGGATCCGGGCGGCCAAGTTCCCCGCGCCCAAGAGCCTCGATAGCTTCGACTTCAAGGCAATCCCTACGCTCAACAAGCTGCTCGTTTTGGAACTGGCGCGGTGTGCGTTCGTCGCCAGACGAGAGAACATCATTGCGCTCGGGCCATCGGGGACCGGCAAGACCCACGTGGCGACCGGCCTCGGGCTGGCCGCCTGCCAGAAGGGCATGCGTGTCGGCTTCGTGACGGCCGCCGGTCTCGTCAATCAGTTAAGTGAGGCACGAGATGAGAAGCGTCTCCTGCGGCTCCAGACGTCACTGGCCAAGCTCGAGCTCCTGATCATCGATGAACTGGGCTACGTACCGTTGTCACAGATCGGTGCTGAGATGCTGTTCGAGGTCATCTCGCAGCGCTACGAGCGTGGTTCGACCATCGTCACCTCCAACCTGCCGTTCGAGGAGTGGACCAGTGTCTTCGGATCAGAACGCCTGACGGGTGCTCTCCTCGATCGGCTCACCCATCATGTCCATATCCTCGAAATGAACGCCGATAGCTACCGCCTCAAACAGTCCAAGGCCCGCAAGGGAAAGCGAATCGGCTGAGCCCGCTCAAACGAGGCGCAAAAGCACGAAAGCCCCTTCGCGAAGGGGCTTTCGTGCTTTGTCGTGCTCAAATCGCAGGTGGCCTACTTT
>JAOUCL010000214.1 GCA_029859805.1 Rhodospirillales bacterium
GCATGCTCCGAGCCGTTGGTGCAGATCAAATGGCCGTAGTTCTCTTTCAGCTCGCGGGCGACGATCACGGAACAGGGCGCACGGGCCACCACCTTCTCCGCCACCGCGGGGTCCCAGAAGGATTTGCGCCGGCCTGGCCGCCAACGTTCCGAGGCCCCCAGGATCAGGAGGTCGTATTCGTTCGTCTCGCACTCTTCCAGGATGCCCTCGACGATGTCCGGCGCCACGATCAGCTTGAGCACGATCTTCTTGCCCGCACGATTGGTGTACTCGATCGAATTGTCGCCCAGCGGATCGCCTTGGCGGTCGACGTGGACGGCGCGCTCGGTCCAGTGGTCGCTCATGATGCCGAGCTCGGCGAGGGCTTCCCGTCCCTTCTTGAGGTAATTGATGCCCGGCAGGTCGAGTCCCCAATCCAGCAGGTTCTCCCGGAACACCCGGGGCTGCAGGCCGCCGGAGCGCATGTCCTGATCGACGGCCCGGACGTAAAGCAGGATGATGTCGGCATCGACCCCGCTGCCGAGCCGGGCCGCGTAGTGCAGACCTCGGTAGGACTCATCCGAGCCGTCGATGCAGCTCAGGATGCGAAAGCGCTTATCCCCCGAAACTTCCATGGATGCCCCGCCCCTCCTCGCTCACAACAGCAGCGGCCAGTAGAGCCAGGCCGCCAGCAAGGTGATGATGGTCGAAACCACCATCATTTTCCAGCCGGCTTTGAGAAAATCCGTCGTGCGCAGATAGCCCGACGCGTAGACGATGGTGCAGGCCGGCGTGCCGACCACGGTGAGATAGGCGAAAGCCGAGGAAATCGCCGTGATGAAGCCGATCACCAGGGGTTCTTCGCCGGCCACGACGGCCAGGTTCAACGTGATCGGGCCGAGCACCGCGACCGCGGCGCCGTTCGACATGGTGTTGGTGACCGCCGAGGTGAGCACCGACACGGCGGCCCATAGGCCGAACCCGGAGTCCACGCCGAGGGGCTGGAGCAGCGACAGGAAGCTCTGGGCGACCCAGAGCGCCGCGCCGGTTACCTTCATCTCGACGCCGAGCGAGATGACCGCCGCGTAGAGCAGGACCACGCCCCAGTTGACGCCGTTGTTCAGCTCCTCCCAGCGGACCAGCCCGATCACCAGAAAGGCCGCGGCGCCCAGCACCGCCACGGTGCCGAGCCCGATGCCGTCGGACAGCAGGATCCAGCCGAGCAGGATCAGGATGAACAGGCCGATCGTCGCCCAGTCCGCCGGCTTCATCGGCCCCTGGTCGGCAAGCTGCGCGCGCAGGCGCACGACCGCACGGGCGATGCTCTTCTGTTTGGGGCGGAAGGTCCAGAACAGGATCGAGGTGACGAAGGGAATCTGGATCAGGAAGACCGGATAGGCGAAGGCCATCCACTTCAAGTAATCGACCGCATAGCGGAAGGTTTCCGGGTTACCCGGATCGAAAAAGAACTCGCGCCAATAGCCGATCATGATGGCGTTGCGCGCGCCGCCCGAGGGCGTGCCGATACCCGCGATCGACGCACCGTAGCTGATCGAGAGCAGAACCACGATGGCGAGCCGGCGGACCCGGGCCGGGTCGTCCGAGGTCAGCGAGATCAGGGTGACCCCGACCGGCAGCATCATCGCCGCCACGGTGTGCTCGCCGATGAACGACGCCAGCACGCCGGAGACCAGCGCGATGCCCATGCAGACGTTCGACGTCTTGGTGCCGGTGAAGCGGACGATCAGGAACGCCAGGCGCTTGTCGAGCTTCTGCTTGACCACGGCGACGGCAATCATCAGCGAGCCCATGATGAACAGCACCGAATCGCTCATCAGGCTGCGCGCCACCTCGGAGGAATCGAGCCCCAGCAGCAGCACCTGGCCGACCACGATCAAGAGCGCCACGGCGGGCAGCGGGATCGGCTCGGTGACGAACAGGATGGTGGCGACGACCGACATGGTGAGGACGATCCGCCCCGCCTCGGTCAGTCCCTCCGGCAACGGCAGGTCGAGCATCGCGATGCCGACCAGCACAGCGAAGAACAGCCATTTCTTGGCCAGAAGATAGACGAGCAGAGTTCTGTAGGGCGAGGCGTTGAATCGCCGCCAACCCAGGCCCAACGTCCCCTGCCCCCTGGTCAGGGCCGCTCGGGCCGTCCGGGCCAGGCTGTGGTCGATTCGATGCTCCATGGCGGGTCTTCGCGCGGTTGTTCGATCTCTTTCCCGTAATGTCCGGATGAAATATACGGTTTTTCATATGTATTGTCCCGCAGGAAATTGATATCGGTCATGGAGCGCAGTTCTTGCAGCGATCGGAGGGCGCCGTCGCTCGGCTCTCGGGTCGGTCGAGGGTCCAGACTTGCCGGCTCTCGCGGGCGTCGCATATTGTCTGCGCTCCGCTTCGCGTCGCCGATCCGTGTCGGCCGCACAAGGCGCCGCCGCGGCGAGGGGTCGGAGGAACAGGGATGACGCACGAGCCGTCCAGCATCGCCCCGGGCAAGGATCGACTCGGCGTCGGGATTGCGAGCATCCTGCTGGCCGTCCTGTTCTTCGCCATCGTCGACGCCACGGCGAAGTGGCTGGGCCGGGACTACGAGCCCGCGCAGATCGTCTTTCTGCGCTACGCCTTCGGGCTTCTACCCGTCGCGGCCTTCGTGTGGCGGGGTGGCGGGCTGAGCGCGCTCAGGACCCGCAGGCCCGGCCTCCACGCCCTGCGCGCGCTTCTCGTCTTCGTCGCGCTGTTCACTTTCTTCTCGGGCCTGCGCAGGATGCCGCTGGCCGAGGCGATCGCCATCGCCTTCACCGCGCCGCTCTTCATCACCGCGCTTTCGGCCCCGCTTCTCGCCGAGCCGGTCGGCGCGCGCCGCTGGGTCGCGGTCCTGATCGGGTTCATGGGCGCGCTGGTCATGGTCCGGCCCGGCGCCGCCGGATTTCGTGTCGAGGCCCTTTGGATCCTTGCGGCGGCGCTCAGCTTTGCGCTCGCCATGCTGCTCACCCGGCGCATGACGCGCAGCGAGACCAACATCGCCATGCTGGCCTACACCACGCTGGGCGCCGGGCTCGCCGGCCTTCCGCTCATGCCCTTCGTGTGGCGGCCGCCGGCCGGCGGCGACATCTGGCTCTTCCTGCTGATCGGCATGGTCGGCGGCACGGCCGCCTATTTCGTCATCGCGGCCTACCGCCACGCGCCGGCGGCCCTCGTGGCACCCTTCGAGTATACGGCCCTGGTCTGGGGGGCGATCTTGGGTTGGATCTTGTGGCGCGAGCAGCCCGAGCCGCTCGTCTGGACCGGCGCCGCCATCATCATGCTCTCCGGCCTCTACATCACGCACCGCGAGGCGGCAGCCGCCGCGCGGGCGGGAGCTTAAGCTGCCTGTCAACAGGGCCATCTGGCAGGTTGGCCGCCCCGGAGCATCTGTGACCGTCGTCACATCTTTTTCGTGTCGATCGCCGCTAGAAGCAGCCGAGGGGCGGTCGAGACCGTTGTCCCGGAACCGCCCGGTCGAAGACAGCCAACGCAAGGAGACCTTGGATATGAAGATATCGCTGATCATTGCCGCCGCCGGACTGGTGATCGGAACGGCGGCCATGGCCCTTGGCCCGAGTTCCGCCTGGGCCGGCCAAGAGAAGGCCGAGAAGGAATACAAGGCCGAGCTGAAAGAGTGCAAGAAGATCGCCGAGCCGGGCCAGAAGGATGACTGCGTCAGGAACGCCAAATCGAACTACGAGAATCGCAAGCAGGCCGATGGCAAATCCATGATCGGAACGGAAAAGGCCAAGGAAGGCGCGACGAAGAAGGCCGTCGCCAAGGACAAGAAAGCCGCTGCCGGTGGCGAGGAGCTCAAGAAGAAGGCCGGCAAGGCGAAGAAGCAGTAGGGCCAGAAGTCATCGCCGACGACTCTTGGCGTTGCGTTGGGCAAGGGCGACGGGCGCCGAGACCCGCTCTCTTTGCATGGGCTCGTTCCGATTTTTCGGCCCGCCGCGCTCAACCGCCCTTCTTCTTGGGCCGCATGGCCGCCCAGTCCTCGTCGCTCAGGTGCTCCAAGAGGGCGAACTGGGCGGCGCCCTTGACCCACTCGCCGCCGTCTATGGTGACCACCTCGCCGTTGATGTAGCCGGACTGGTCGGCGGCCAGGAAGGCGGCCAGGTCGGCCAGCTCCTGGTGCTCGCCGACCCGGCCGAGCGGGATGCGATTGAGCCAGGCCTTCTCGAAACCGCCGCCGGGCACCAGGCGCTCCCAGGCGCCCTTGGTCGGGAAGGGCCCGGGGGCGATGGCGTTCAGGCGGATCCCCTTGCCGCCCCACTCGGCGGCCAGCGAGCGGGTCATGGCGAGCACGCCCGCCTTGGCCATGGCCGAGGGCACGACGTAGGGCGAGCCGGTCCAGGCATAGGTCGTGACGATCGAGAGCACGTTGCCGTGACGGCCGTCCTCGATCCAGCGCCGGCCGCAGGAAAGCGTCGCGTAGGCGGTGCCGTGCAGCACGATGCCCAGGACCGCGTCGACCGCGCGCGGCGACAGGGTCTCGCTCTTGGCGATGAAGTTGCCGGCGGCGTTGTTGACCAGGATGTCGAGCGGCCGCTCGCGCCAGATCTCGTCCATCATGGCCTCGATCGCCGCGGGGTCGCGCACGTCGCAGGCGTAGCGTCCGGTCCTGCCGGGATAGGCGGCATCGAACTCGGCCGCGGTCTCGGCCAGCACCTCCTCGCGCCGCCCGCAGATCACCAGCTCGGCGCCGAGCTCCAGATAGCGCCGGCCCATGGACTTGCCGAGCCCCGTGCCGCCGCCGGTGATCAGCACCTTCTTGTCCTTCAGGAGATCGTCCTGGAACATCCCGTCCTCCCCAAATGTCGCCGTTCCGCGCGCAGGTATACCGCTTCGCCGCGGCAATGGCTAATCTGGTCGAGGGACCGGCGACCGAGGGGAGGAGCCATGCTCGAGAGAGCCGAGAGCTACGAGGCGCTGACCCGGGGTTTTCGCTGGCGGGTGCCCGGGCGCTACAACATCGGGGTCGACGTCTGCGACAAGTGGGCGGGCGACGGGGACCGCCTGGCGTTGATCCACAAGCGGGCCGACGGCGGCGTCGAGCGCTTCACCTTCGCCCGGTTCATGCGCCTCTCCAACCGGCTCGCCAACGTGCTGGCGGCCCATGGGCTGGCGCGGGGCGAGCGCATCGGCATCCTGTTGCCCCAGGCGCCGGAGACCGCGCTCTCGCACATCGCGGCCTACAAGCTGGGCTGCATTGCGGTGCCGCTCTTCACCCTGTTCGGGCCGGAGGCGCTGGAGTACCGCCTCGAGGACAGCGGCGCCAAGGCCCTGGTCACGAACCGGGAGGGGCTGGCCAAGGTGGCCGAGGTCCGCGACCGCCTGCCGGCGCTCTCCATCGTGCTCTCGATCGACGGGGCGGGCGAGGGCGCGCTCGACTTCCACGGCGAGCTGGACCGGGCCTCCGACGCCTTCGCGCCGGTCGACACGGCGGCCGACGACCCGGCGCTGATCATCTACACCTCGGGCACCACTGGGCCGCCGAAAGGGGCGCTGCATGGCCACCGCGTGCTCCTGGGCCACCTGCCGGGGGTCGAGCTGCCGCAGGAGTTCTTTCCGCAGCCCGGCGACCTGTTCTGGACGCCGGCCGACTGGGCCTGGATCGGCGGGCTGATCGACGTGCTGCTGCCGTCGTGGCACCACGGCGTGCCGGTGCTCGCCTGCCGCTTCCCCAAGTTCGACCCCGAGGAGGCCTTCGCGCTCATGGCCGAGTTCGGCGTCCGCAACGCCTTCATGCCGCCGACCGCGCTCAAGATGATGCGCCGGGTCGAGCGGCCGCGCGCGCGCTGGGACTATGCCCTGCGCTCGATCGGCAGCGGCGGCGAGACCCTGGGCGACGAACTGATCGAGTGGGGGCGCGAGACCTTCGGGCTCACGGTCAACGAGTTCTACGGCCAGACCGAATGCAACCTGATCATCTCGAACTGCGCCGGGCTGATGCCGGTCCGGCCCGGGTCCATGGGCCGCGCCGTGCCCGGCCACAAGGTCGCGGTGGTCGACCCGGCAGGCGATCCCGTCTCGCCCGGCACGCCCGGCACCGTCGCGGTCAGAAGCCCCGACCCGGTCATGTTCCTGGAATACTGGAACAACCACGAAGCCACGGCCGCGAAGTTCGCCGGCGACTGGCTCCTGACCGGGGACATGGCGCGGCGGGACGCCGACGGCTACTTCCACTTCCTCGGCCGCGACGACGACGTGATCACCTCGGGCGGCTACCGGATCGGTCCGGGGGAGATCGAGGACTGCCTCCTGAGGCATCCCGCCGTCGCGCTGGCCGCCGCGGTCGGCGTGCCGGACGCCCAGCGCGGCGAGCGGGTCAAGGCCTTCGTGGTGCTGCAGGAGGGCGTAGAAGGCTCTGCGGCCCTGGCGGCCCAAATCCAGGACCACGTCAAGACCCGCCTGGCGGCCCACGAGTACCCGCGCGAGGTCGAATTCCTCGACGCGCTGCCCATGACCGCGACCGGAAAGATCATGCGCCGCGAGTTGAGAAAACGGCGCCCCACCTAACGCAGCCGCCCGGACGACCGCGCATGGTTAACGGAATTTTAACCAAAATATAGTAAACGTAAACGTGCAGGGGATCGTGGTGCCGCGTACTGAATGGAGAGTTCGCATGGCCCAGAATCTGGAGAATCCTTGCAGCCCCTACCTGCTCAGCGAGCGGCGCGACCTTTCTGTCGCCTGCCGGCAGATCAGCGAAGCACACGGCCACGCCGCACCGCCTTGCGGCGCGTGTGGCCTGAGAGATGTCTGTTGGCACAGGCCGCAGGTGAACGCGACCGCCCTGCCCCGGCCTGGACGTTTGTCGTCCGGCGGGCCGGGAACGGCGGAGGCAGCATAGGCCCGGAGCACCCGGTCAATCGGCCCGCACGGCCGTACCGTCCGCGCCGACCTCGACCCCGTAGTCGCGGAGCGCCGTCTCGCGCGACACGAACCCGTTCCTGACGTCCTCGGCGACGCGCGCGGGTGCGCGCTCGAGCGGATCGCCGTAGCCGCCGCCGCCCGGCATCTCGAGCACCAGGCGCGCGCCGGCCGGCACGCCCTGCCGGCCCTTGGGCCGCAGCTCGGCGCCCGAGGCCAGACTGACTCGACCGGTCGCGCCGTTGCCGCCGCCCTCGCGGCCGCGCGCCGGGTTCACGACCCGGTCGAACATGGTCGAGACCGCGAAGGGCGCGCCTTCGGCGTGGGCGATCTCCATGACCTGCCCGGCGCCACCGCGGTGCCGGCCCGCGCCGCCCGAGTCCTGCCGGTATTCCTTCTTCCAGATGACGACCGGCGCGATCGTCTCGTTGATCTCGACCGGCGTGTTCCGGACCCCGGAAGGAAAGGCCGTGGCCGAAAGCCCGTCCTTGCCGGGCCGGCCGCCGGTGCCGCCGGCGTGGAACATGGAGATCGCAAAGGCTTGTGCCTGTTCGGCGGCCTCCCCCTCGGCCAGGCCGTGGCCGCCCAAGAGCGTCGGGATCCACAGGCAGGACGTGCCCTCGGCCGGCACCCGGCCCTCGGTCGCCTGGGCGAGGCAGCCCAGCATGACGTCGGGCAGCATCTGGCCGATCACGTGGCGGGTCGCCACCGCGCAGGGCGGCGGCGCGTTGAGGATCGAGCCCACGGGCGCCGCGACCCGCACCGGCGCGAGCGAGCCGGCGTTGTTCGGGATCGCGCCGCCGACCACGCAGCGCACGCCGAAGGAGGCGTAGGCCTGGGTGTAGGTGATCGGCACGTTGATGCCGTAGCCGGAGACCGGCGAGGTCCCCGTGAAGTCCACGTCGATACCGCCCGGTCCGATCGTCATCGCCGCGACCAGGTCGACCTCGTGTTCGTAGCCGTCGACCCGCATGGCGTTCCGGTAGGTGCCGAATTCGAGCCGGCCGATCTCCTCCAGCATGGCTGCCCGGGAGTGCCCGATGACGTGTTCGGCCAACGCGTCGAGGCTCTCCAGGCCGAACTCCGCCATCATGGCGAGCAGGCGCCGGCCGCCGGTCTCGTTGCAGGCGGCGAGCGAGTAGAGATCGCCCTCGACCTGGACCGGCTCGCGCACGTTGGCCCTGACGATCTCCAAAAGCGCGTCGTTCATCTCGCCGCGCCGGGCGAGCGGCATGATCGGGATCCTGAGTCCCTCCTCGTAGACCTGGCGGGCATCCGGGCCGAAGCCCCGGCCGCCAACGTCGACCACGTGGCTGGTCGAGGCGAAGAGCGCGACCGGCCGGCCGTCCCGGAAGGTCGGACTTACCACGGTGAAGTCGTGCAGGTGCCCGGTGCCAAGCCAGGGGTCGTTGGTGATGTAGTGGTCGCCCTCGGCCATCGTCGCAGCCGGAAAGCGCTCGAGGAAGAAGCCGACCGAGGCGGCCATGGCGTTGACGTGGCCCGGCGTGCCGGTGACCGCCTGGGCCAGCATGCGCCCATCGAGGTCGAAGACCCCGGCCGAGAGGTCGCCGGCCTCGCGCACCGAGGTCGAGAAAGCCGTGCG
>JAOUCL010000494.1 GCA_029859805.1 Rhodospirillales bacterium
TCCTGAAGCGCATCTGACATAAAGATATGTTTATGTCTTCTTGCCAAGCGTTGCAAGCCCGATTGCTGTGGCTTGGTGCACGCGCTAGCGCCAGCGATCAGGCCCGCGCGAATTTCTTGTATTTGATGCGCTTCGGCACGATCGAGTCTTCGCCCAGACGGCGCTTCTTATCTTCCTCGTAATCCTCGAAATTGCCTTCGAACCACTCGACGTGGCTATCGCCCTCGAAGGCGAGGATGTGGGTGGCGATGCGGTCCAGGAAGAAGCGATCATGGCTGATGATGACAGCGCAGCCCGCGAAGTCTTCCAGCGCCGCTTCCAGCGACGATAGCGTCTCCACGTCGAGATCGTTGGTCGGTTCGTCGAGCAGGATCAGGTTCGCGCCGGATTTCAGCATTTTGGCGAGATGGACGCGATTGCGCTCACCACCGGAAAGCTGGCCGACCTTCTTCTGCTGATCGCCGCCCTTGAAGTTGAACCAGCCCACATAGGCGCGCGACGGCACTTCGCGTTTTCCCAGCGTCACCACCTCGGCGCCTTCGGAAATCTCCTCGTAGACCGACTTCTTCGGGTCGAGCGCATCGCGGGACTGATCCACATAGCCGAGCTTGACCGTGTCGCCGACACGAATGGCCCCATTGTCCGGGGTCTCCTGGCCCACGATCATCCGGAACAGCGTGGTCTTGCCCGCGCCGTTCGGCCCGATAACGCCCACAATGCCGCCGGGCGGCAGCTTGAACGAGAGCCCGTCCACAAGGAGGCGGTCGCCGAACGCCTTCTCGAGACCATCGGCCTCGATAACCACATCGCCGAGCCGCGGGCCTGGCGGAATGGTGATCTGCGCTTTCGCGTTCTTCTCGTTGCCGGCCTCGGCCAGCAGTTCGTCATAGGCCTTGATACGGGCCTTGGATTTGGCCTGGCGGGCTTTGGGGCTCGCCCGGATCCAATCGAGTTCGCGGGCCAGTGTGCGCTGCTTGTCCTCTTCCTGTTTGCCCTCCACTTGAAGCCGCTTCTGCTTCTGTTCGAGCCAGGACGAATAGTTGCCCTGGTAAGGCACGCCCTGCCCGCGATCGAGCTCCAGCGTCCAGTCGGTGATGTTGTCGAGGAAGTAGCGGTCGTGGGTGACCATCACGATCGTACCGGGATAGTCCCGCAAATGATGTTCGAGCCAGGCGACGCTTTCGGCATCGAGATGGTTCGTCGGCTCGTCGAGCAGCAGTATGTCGGGCTTGGCTAGGAGCAGCCGGCACAGGGCCACGCGCCGCTGCTCGCCGCCCGAAAGCTTTGAGACATCCGCATCGCCCCCCGGGCAGCGCAACGCGTCCATGGCCTGCTCGACTTGGGTATCGAGGTCCCACAGATCCTGGGCGTCGATCTCGTCCTGGAGCTGCGCCATCTCGTCGGCGCCCTCGTCGGAATAGTTCACCGCCAACTCGTTGTAGCGGTCGAGCTTGGCCTTCTTCTCGGCCACGCCCTCCATGACATTGCCCATCACGTCCTTGTCCGCATCGAGCCCCGGCTCTTGCGGCAAATAGCCGACGCGCACGCCCTCCGCGGCCCAGGCCTCGCCGGTGAACTCCTTCTCATCGCCCGCCATGATGCGCAGGAGCGTGGACTTACCGGCGCCGTTCACGCCGACCACGCCGATCTTGGCGCCGGGCAGAAAGGCGAGCGTCACATCCTTCAAGACCTGCTTCCCGCCGGGATAGGTCTTGTTGAGCTTCGTCATGACGTAAACGTATTGCGGGTTGGCCATGGCTATCTGTCTTTGGGACTCCGTTGAGGGCTTCCGTGCGAAAGGTCTGTGTTTCAGGGAATTTGCCCGCGCTTGTAGCGGGTCACGCGCGCGAACTCAATGCGGGCGGCGCACGATTCGCCGGGGGCCTGTCACGCTTTGGCGATGCTCGCCGTTTGCCTGGTCGCGCTGTCCGGAGGGCACGCGAGGGCTGACTACACCGTGGTGGAGGTCAATTTCATCCTCGCCGACAAGGATGGGGACCTGCTCCTGAGCAAGACCGAATATCTCCTCGTCCCGCTGGAGGCCTTCGCCAAGCTCGATGCGAACGGCAATAACGTGCTCGATGCGGACGAGCTGGGCGATCTTGCCAAGGACGCCGAGTTCGGCGATGGCGATTCCGACAAAAGCGGGAACCTTTCGCTGCAAGAGATCATTTCAGAGAAGCTCGCGGACTTCGAAGCAGCCGATACCAACAAGGATGGCGCTTTGAACGTCGACGAAGTCACCGTGTTCGAAACGAAGAAGAGCGAAGGGAAATAGCCATGACGGTTTCAGAAGTCTATCGGCGTGGCCTCTTGGCTCTGGCGTGCGCCTTGATCGTAGCGGCGGCCATGGCCGCCCCCAAGCCTGCCCAGGCCCAGGAAGGAGCACTGATCGGCGGCTCCGTCGGCCTTGGTGTCGGCGCGTTGCTCACACGGGGCAATGCGGTCGGGGTAATCGGCGGCGCGTTGGTCGGCGGCCTGATCGGCAACGAGATCCAGA
>JAOUCL010000495.1 GCA_029859805.1 Rhodospirillales bacterium
GCATGACCGGCCCGACGATGCTGGGGTCCTGGATGGGCGCGGGCAGGGTTCCCTGCGCCTGGGCCGCGACCAGCTCGTTCGCAGCCTGGGCGGATTCGGAGCCGCCCGCATGCATCATCTCGTTCCATCGTGCCAGCGTCCGATCCGACAGGAACGAAGGATTGCCGTTATAGACTTCGGTGATCACGCCAAGCCCCTCCGCATGATCGGAGATCACCAGGAAGTCCAGCGGCCTGGAGAGCTTTGCCGGGATGCCGCTCGACGAGATGACTTCCTCGCCGCGCGCAAGCCGGTAAGCGTCCTCCGGAGACAGCCGGTTGCCGCCCATGAATCCGTCACCCGAGTTCATCGTGTGGTGATGCGTGTCGCCGAACAGCACCATCGTCGGGAAGTCGCGTCCGGCGTACGGGCTGTATCCCCGTGCCCGGGCCCGTTCGGCGGGCGTGATGTCCTCGAGGGGGCGATGATCGTAAGGATCGTCGACGATCCTGCCCGGGGGTGGGACCGGGTCGTCCGCGGCTGTCACCGGGAACGGCGCGCCGACGACGGCGGCGAGAAACGGGATGATGATCCAGCGTTGCTTGGGCCTCACGGTCTCACTCCTCCTCCGGGCGCCTTACGAAGGCATTCTGATGCGCCCACGCGGGCCGACCGTCCCGGCCGCGCCGCGTCGTTGGTTGTCAATCCTGCCGCAGGCCTTCTGTCGGGGCATCCCATTGCTTCTCGTTGGCCGTCGCGGGAGGCCGCAGCCTCAGCGGCACCGAGAACGTCAGAAAGACGGCGTCCCCCTCCATGCGGTTCCTGGCATCGAATTCGTGATACCAGCGCAGGTTGAGCCCGAGCGGGTGTCCCTCCCAGGGAAACTGATAGGACACCTGGGGGCCGACCGCCCAGACCCGGCCCTTGAAGCTGCCGAAGCGGGCGCTGTCTCCGCCGTCACCGGTCAGCTGCTCGTAGTAGTAGCCGACGAGACCGAGGGACCAGCGTCTCGGCAGATGCTGAACGAAGGCACCCTCGAAATGAAATTCCGTGCCGGTCTCGTAATCGGTATCGCGATTCTCGCCGTTGAAAGTGACGCCCGCGACGGCGGAGAGCTCCCGGCCCCGGCTGAAGTTCGCCATGGTGAACGCACCGCCGATGTCCAGCGCCCAGCGGTTCTTGCCAACGTTGGCGATGCGGCCGGTTTCATAGTCTCCAACGGGTATGAACACCGAGCCATACCCGCTCCAGGCGCGGAAACGGTCTTCATCACGACGCTTCCAGCCCAGCGACGCCCCGACAGCGGGATCGCCGAACCCAGTCACCGAGTCGTTGGTCCCGCGGTCGATGACCGTGCCGTCCGGTAGCTCGACGGCCCCGCGGGCATTGACCTCGACGCGCCCGTAAGGGAGTACGGCGGAGACGGCGAGCCGGCCGCCGGCCAAGCCGAGATCGGTGATCCAGGTGAACTGTGCGATGTTGATCAGCGCGTCGACGTCGGCGTCTTGTACGAGTCGATCACCCAGCGGAAGAAAGTCCGAGCTGGACGCGTTGTAGTAATAGACGTCGTCGGTTACGTACCAACCCGGCTTCGGCAGGAAGGCGGCTAGCGGACCACGCTTGCCGAGCAGATACACACCCGAGCCCCCATCAGCCGCGTCGACCGGGCCGGTGGGCGCGACGGCTAAGAAAGACGCTAGCAGCCACAGGATGGCTAACGGCCGCTGCGTGATTACCGCGACTGTAATACCGGCGGGCCGTTGCCGCCGGGCGTGACCGGTCGCGGGCTCTGACCGCCGACGGGTTACGCGGCACGGACCGTCTTTGTCTGGACCCCGCTCGGGCCATCGAGCGCGCAGCACGCAAGCCGAGCACGGCGTCAGTCTGCGGCGTGTCGTCGATCTTCGGCGCTCGTTTGCCCTCCGCCACGCTTCCAAGAATTCTCTCCTCCTGGCCGTGACCGGCCGTGTCTACTCGACCCTGTGCGTGGCGCCAGACGCCCGCTGCACGCACCGGACGCGGATTCGCCTCACGCCTCGCAGGATTCTCGCCTCCCGGCGGCGACGGGAAGGGCTTGTTCGAGCGTAACGTATCACCCGTCACGAGGTTGTCGCCGCGGCGACACGTTCCTCGACGAGTGGACCGGCCCGCCGCGGGATCGTGGGGCCACCCCAGCGCACCCTGATCCCGTCGAAAGTCTGTGACGGTCGATTCGGGAATGCAGTCGACCAGAGAGCTGCTGACGGTGCGGACCAGGGGTAGATGCCGGGGCGTGGGGACAATCGTGTATTCGTCCTCGGGGGATGCGGCTCCATCTCGAGCTCGAACCCGGTGGCCGCATGCGGGGAGGTGGGATAGCGTCGCGGGCCTGTGATTCGTGTTATCGCTGTCGAAGGTCCTTGCTCGTATGGCACCGCTCGAGTCGAGTGCGAATTCCATCAAAAAGCTGCTGCTGCGGATAGTGCGTATAAGGGGCCATTATGTCAGGAGCGAAACCGTCGGTGCGAGCTGAGGCCGG
>JAOUCL010000215.1 GCA_029859805.1 Rhodospirillales bacterium
CGCCGGGACGCTGGCGACGCTGACGCCGCCGACCTTGCGCATGGCGCCGAAGCGCACCAGCTGGACCAGCTTGGGATCGCCGCCGAGCGACTTGATCTTCTGGGAGAAGAAGCTCGCCATCTCGCCGCCGACCAGGAACTTCGCCTGCTTGGCCATGACGATATTCACGCTGTTCGAATTGGGCGCCGCCGCGACCGCGAATTCGGGCGCGCCGCAGGCCCCCGCGTTGACGCCCGCGATATGGCGGTCGCCCAGGTGATCGCCGTGCACGTGGCTCAGCAGCACGGCGTCGACCTTGCCGAGCCGCGGGTCGTCCGGGCCGCTCACCGTGCGCCCGGCATCGTAGAGGATGCGCGTGCCGTCCGGGTCCTCGAAGATCAGTGCCCGGTCGAGCCGGCAGAACTCGCCATCGTGGCTGCCCAAGGGGGTGACCTTCACGTTGGCGGCCCCGGCAGGCCCCGCCGCAGCGCCGATCATGGCGACGGCCAGCGCCGTCAGTATCATGGTTATGCTTCTCATCCTTCACTCCGTTCCTGGTTTCTTCCCAGCCGATTCTATCGGCGACCACGGTCCGGCATTTCGAGCGCCGGCCATTTGCCTCCCATACTAACCCCGATCTCCCAGCCGGCAACTAGGAGTTTGCCCTACCCTTCAGCGGTTGGATCGCCCAAGGCCTCCAGGTAGCGTCACAAGTTCGCGGCGCGAGGCAGGGTCGATTTGCCCTTTTCTCGAAACGCTCTTAGTTTCAAGTTATGATCTACTAGTCCAAAAGGGCGATAGGACCTCCCGGGGATAGTCCGCACAGGCATGACGGTCGGCTCGAATTTACGATACTCGGACGGCAATTGGTTCGATCGCTTCCACGGCCCCTTCGTGGTGCTGGGAACCGTCGTCCTGCTGGAGCTATCCCGCCGGTTGGGCCTCTCGGCGCCGAATCCACAGCTTTTCACGGCGCTTGCGATCACCTATGCGGCCTATCGGGGCGGCTATGCCGGCGGTCTGGCCGGAGCGGCCATCGGCATCGCCTATGCCTTCTATTTCTTTTCCTCGCCGGACGACCTCTTCCAGTACACGGCGACCAACCGGGCAAAGGTCGTCGTGAATATCATAACGCTTCCGGCGATCGCCCTCCTGGTGAGCAGGCTGAACCGACGTTTGGCGGCGAGCCTCCACGGCCGCACCGAGCGCTTCATAGAGAGCGCCAACGCACCGGTTTTCGGCGTCGACCGGAACGGCAAGGTGACCCTCTGGAACAGCAGCCTGGAGAAGGCGACCGGCTGGTCGGAGGGGGAGCTGAAGGACCGGAGCCTGGCGGAGCTTTTGCCGAGCGAAGAGCAGAAGGCCGCGTTCCGGGAGGCCGTCGAGGCTGTCCTCGACGGGCACGACACCTCGAGCCTCGAGTTGTCCATTTCCACCAGGAGCGGAGGTTCCATCCAACTCCTCATCAGCTTCACGCCCAAGTTCGACACGCGAGACAACATCGCAGGGATGACCAGCGTCGGCCAGGACATCACCGAGCGAAAGAAGGCAGAGGGCGCCTTAAAGGAAAGCGAGCAGAAGCTCCGCGAGATCCTCGAGAACAGTCCGCTCGGTATCGCGATCGTTTCTCACGACGCAGATGGTACCCGAATGACCGGCGACCGATTGTTCGTCAACAGCGCGCTGGTTCAAATGTTCGGCGGGACCTCCCGCGAAAGCTTCACAAAATCCGAGATCCAGGACAGCTGGATCGACCTCGAGCAGTTGAAGGCGATCGAGGAGGTCCTCAGGAGCCGCCGCGAACTCGTCGATTTCGAGGCCCGGCGGCGGCGCATGGACGGGACCGAGTGGTGGGTTTCGTTGAACGCGCGCCCGATTCGCTTCGAAGGCCAGGACTGTACCATGGTCTGGCATTTCGACATCACCGAGCGCAAACGGATCGAAGAGACACTGAAGCAAAGCGAGGAGCGCTTCAGGGCGTTCATCGAGAACTCGCCTTCGGCGATCCTGATCAAGGACGTCGATGGCCGCTATCTCGTCGCCAACAGGCGCTGGCACGGCTGGTTCAATCCCGGGGGCAGCGAGATTTCCGGAAAAACGGTCTTCGATTTCTACGACGATGAGCACGCGCGCGAAATCACGCGAACCGATCGCGAGGTCGTTAGAACAGGAACGCCGGTCGAGATGGAATTGGAGACCCCCTTCGCGGACGGCACGCGCCGTATCACCCTTCTGCAGAAGTTCCCGATTTTCGACCCGGAGGGAAGAATCACGGCAATCGGCGGCATGAATACCGACATCACCGAGCGCAAGTCCATGGAGGAGCAGCTTCGTCAGGCGCAGAAGATGGAGGCGATCGGCCAGCTCACCGGCGGTGTCGCCCACGACTTCAACAACCTGCTCGCGGTCATCATGGGCAATACGGAGTTGCTCGAGAGCCGGCTGGGAAGCGAGGACAGGCGCTATCAAGCGATCCTTCGGGCAGCCACGCGCGGGGCCGAGTTGACGCAGCGGCTGCTCGCCTATTCGCGCCAGCAACCGTTACGGCCGCAGGCGCTCGGTCTCGCGGCGCTCGTCGAGGGCATGTCGGAATTGCTCGCGAGAACCTTGGGCGAGACCATAGATGTCGAGACCAGGCCGGACGCCAAGCTCTGGAACGCCCTGGCGGATCCCGGCCAAGTGGAGAGCGCGCTCTTGAACCTGGCGCTCAACGCGCGCGACGCCATGCCGGACGGCGGGAAGCTGACCATCGAGTGCCGGAACGCCTGCCTGGACGAGGCCTTCGTGGCGCGGACCCCGGAGGCGGCGGCGGGGGACTACGTGCTGCTGGCGGTGAGCGACACGGGAACGGGCATGTCAGCGGAGGTTCAGGCGCACGCTTTCGAGCCCTTCTTCACGACCAAGGAAGTGGGCCAGGGCAGCGGGCTGGGGCTTTCGATGGTCTACGGCTTCGCCAAGCAGTCCGGCGGGCATGTCATCATCGACAGCGAGGAAGGCAACGGCACGACGGTCGAGATCTACCTGCCGCGGGCCGCGGAGCTCCCGACGGCGGCGGCGAGGACCGCGGCGCGCGAAGACATACCGAACGGCCGCGGCGAAGTCGTTCTGGTGGTCGAGGACGATGACGGCGTGCGGTCCCTCGTCGTGACGATGCTGGAGAGACTGGACTATCGCGTGATCGCCGTTCCGGAGGCGGACCAAGCCCTCGAGGCCCTGGACGCCGAGCAGGTGGAGGTCGTCCTGTCCGACGTCGTGCTGCCCGGCGGCATGAGCGGCCCGGAATTCGCCGAGGAAGCGGGACGGCGCCATCCCGGCACGAAGGTCGTCTTCATGTCGGGCTATCCGGCGGAGGTCGCGAAGCACCCCGGACTATGCACTCCTGAAAGCATCCTGCTGAACAAGCCCTTCGAGAAGGGACAACTCGCCAAGGCCCTGCGCCAGGCCCTCGACTGAAGAGGGCGCGTGGGTCCCTGCCCTGCCGGACGCGCCCCCTCGGCGCGCGCCCCGCTCAAGCGACTCGCAGTTGCCCGAAGGGCACGACCTTGTTGTCGATGTCGTGGCCGATGTCGGCGCGGCCGAGATAGGGGATGCCCGATTTCTCGCACCAGTGGCGGGCCACCTCCTCCTCGCTCTGGCCGAAATCCGGGTCGTTGAGCGGAATGTCGCTGCAGCGGCCGAGCCGGATGCCCGCGGCCTTCCTGATGCTGGGGTTGCTGGTGATGTGAAACAGTGAGCGGTCGATCGCGTACATGTACTCGGAGACGTCCTCGAGCAGGAGTACGTGGCCGGCGAGGTCCGGCTGAAATGGCGTGCCGAGCAACTTGCTGAGCACTGTGATGTTGAAGGCCGCCGATTTCGATTCCGCCGAAACGCCGGCCTCCAGCGTGTCGGGCGCGCGCTCGACCAGATAGGCGAGTGCCCGCCCGACGGCGGCGTCGCCGCCTGCGCGGTTGATGTCGCCGGGCATGGGCCCGTGGACCAGGTCCTGAAAGCCCTCCTTGTACAGCCCGGCGAGCAGAGTGCCGACATCGCTGTAGCCCAGATAGAGCTTGCGCCCGGCGGCCTCCGTCAGCTTCGGGATCACGTCCTCGGCCAGGCGGCAGGAGCCGTAGCCGCCGCGTGCGAACCACAGGGCGTCGTAGCTTTCGTCGTTGGCGATCTCGAGGAAGGCCTGTGCGCGGACCGCATCGCCGCCGGCAAAATGCCCGGAGGACAGGAAGCATTGCGGATGGAAAACGAGCTCGACGGCACGATCGGGATAGAGACCGGCGGCAACCTCCGCGACCCGCTCGGCGACGGCGGCGTCGATACGCGAGCCGGGCGCCATCACGCCGATCTTGGTTTGCTGTCCAGGCACGCGATCGCTCCTCGTGGTCGGCGTTCTTGTCAGGCCCGCCGTGCCGCGGTAGTCATCGGCGGATGACCCAAGCCCGAGAGTACTTCTTCTGCGGCATCGGCGGCAGCGGCATGCTGCCGCTGGCCTTGATCCTGCAGTCCCGGGGCTGCGTCGTGGCAGGCTCCGACCGTATGCTAGACCAAGGGCGGACAGCGCAGAAGTTCGATTTTCTGCGCGCCCGCGGCATCCCGCTGCACGCCCAGGACGGCAGCGGCCTCACCCGCCCCGACCAGATACTGGTCACCTCGGCCGCGATCGAGGACAGCGTGCCCGACGTGCAGACGGCCCGGCGCCTCGGCGCGCGCGTGATGACCCGCGCGGAGCTGCTGGCCGAGGTGTTCAACGCCGCGCCGCACAGCATCGCCCTGGGCGGCACCAGCGGCAAGTCGACCACGACCGGCATGCTCGGCTGGATCCTGCACGCGGTCGGGCGTCACCCGACGATCATGAACGGCGCCGTGATGAAGAACTTCATCACGCCCGACACCCCCTTCGCCAGCGCCGTGGTCGGCGACGGCGAGGTCTTCGTCAGCGAAGTGGACGAGAGCGACGGCTCGATCGCCCTCTACAGCCCGCGGGTCGCGGTCCTGAACAACATCACCCTGGACCACAAGTCGCTGGACGAGCTGCGGACGCTGTTCCGCGACTTTACCGCCAAGGCCGAAACCGTCGTCCTGAACCTGGACGATCCGGAGAGCGCCGCGCTGGCCGCCGGGATTGCGCCGGACAAGACGATCGGCTTCAGCCTGAGCGACCCCGCGGCGGATCTCCTGGCCGGCGACCTCGCCCCGGCGCCCGACGGCATCGCGTTCGAGGTGACGGAGCGCGCGACAGCCGCCCGCGCACGGGTGCGCCTCCGCGTGCCGGGGCGCCACAACGTCGCCAATGCGCTGGCCGCCCTGGGTGCCGCGCGCGCCTGCGGCGTGGCGCTGGACGATGCGGCCTCGGCGCTCGACGGCTTCGACGGCCTGCGGCGGCGGCTGGAGTTCGTCGGCAAAGCCAAGGGCGTGACGGTGATCGACGACTTCGCCCACAATCCGGACAAGATCGACGCGTCGCTGGCCACCCTGCATGCCTTCCCGGGGCGCCTGCTGGTCCTGTTCCAGCCCCACGGCTTCGGCCCCCTGCGGCTGATGAAAAACGCGTTCATCGACTGCTTCGCCGAGCAGCTCCACGACGGCGACGTCCTGATCATGCCGGACCCGATCTATTTCGGCGGCACGGTCGAGCGCAGCGTCACCAGCCAGGACATCGTGGACGGCGTCCAGGCGCGCGGCCGCCCGGCCTTCGCCTTCGCCGAGCGCCCGGCCTGCGGCGACAAGCTGCTCGAGCTCGCCCGCCCGGGCGACCGCATCGTCGTCATGGGCGCCCGCGACGACACCCTCGCCCTCTTCGCTATGGAGCTGGTCGAGCGGCTGGGAGCGTAGGTTTGTGCTTCACGCTGCGCTTACGAATTGGTCTCGGACTTTCGGCCCAATTTCGTGTCAATAAAGTAGCCAAAGGAAAGACCAATGCCACCAGCCACAAAGAATGCGCAGACTGCGATTCTGCCATCGTATAGATCTGCGAGGTGGAGCGTAATCCAACCCGATATACCAAGCGACAAACCAAAAATGACCATCATGAAATAGATATTCACGTATCGATTGATCTTTCTCAGCAGATCTGAACCCCAAGAGTTCGGGAACGCGGTGTTCATGACGGCAATGAAGAGTGGAGCGAACAGCCCAAAGGCGACAAGGAAGACAAACAAGCCCTGATAGTTCGTGGAAGGTAATCCGCCGTTGTCGATGGGCATGCTTTGAATCAATCCCAACCCCTTCATGGAAATCAGTTTGTCGTTTGCCATTCCCATGCCTTGTGGCAATCCTACTAATAGGCCCACAAATCCTCCGGTCAATTTTGAACGTTTTTTGATCGCTTCTTTCGAATGTTCCCAAATTGGCATTCCGAGTTTCCCAGATAATTAAGCCAGCGACACCCTGGGACCGGGCCGCGCTGTGGATCAAGCGCCTCGGCGATCTTTGTAATATGGCGCAGACAAAGGCCTCCGCTGAAGGGCGTCCGCCCCTTCCCCACCCCCGATATCGCTCCCTCTTAAGCCTCCCTTAAGCTTGCCGGGGTACAAGGTCCGATCCTGCGGAGGACTGCCCCATGCGACGGATCTTGGCCACGGCACTGCTGCTCGCGCTCGCCGGATGCTCGAGTTCGGGCATGGGCGAAGCGGAATGCCAGACGGCGGACTGGCGGGCGATCGGCTACGAGGACGGCGCTCAGGGCTACAGCCCCGAGTCCTTCGGCGGGCGCCGCAAGGCCTGCGCCGAGCATGGCGTCACCGCCAAGTTCGATGCCTACCAGAGCGGCCATGCCGAGGGCCTGGCCCGCTTCTGCCGGCCGCAGAACGGCTATCAGCTCGGCACCCGCGGCCAGCGCTATACCGGCATCTGCCCGGCCCACCTCGAAGGTCCATTCCTGGTCGCCCACGCCGACGGCTACGGCCTCTACGAGCGACGGGCCGCGATCAACCGTATCGGCAGGCAGCTCAGTTACAGCAAACGGCGGGCCAGCGAGATCGAGTATCTCGTGGTCGAAAAGACGACGCTGATGCTCTCGCCGACCCTCCCGGGGCCCGAACGGGCGCTCATCGCCGTCGAGCTCAAGCAGCTCGCCGAGGAAAAAATCGAGATCGAACGCTCGATCCCCCAGCTCGAGGTCAAACACGTCGAGGCCCAGCGCGACTACGAGGCCTATCGCAACCACGTCGCCAACCGCCACCGCGGGTGACGCCCGAAGGATGGGCGCGGTGCACGGTTCCACCGGAAATTCGGCGCCCAGGTGCGCGGCCTCTGGAAACGGCTTGCACGCCAACCTCACCGCCGTTTCCGGACTCGCTGCCCTGAATTCCCCGGTCCCTGGGCTCAACGCCCATCAGCCAGCGCTCACTCGGCTGGGCGCCAGGCCTCAGCAAGGCGCTCGGCCTCGGCCAGCTCGGCGGCGGTCATGGCGACTGCGATTTCCTGGCGCCGCTTCGACGCCCAGCGCCGGCCCTGGGCGGCGGCGAGCGACAGCCAGAGGTGGGCCTGGACGAGGTCGCGTGGGACGCCCTCGCCCCGGCTGTAGAGGTCGCCCAGGTTGAGCTGGCCGACGGGCTCGCCCTGTTCGGCTGCCCGGCGGTACCAGCGGACCGCTTGCGCGAGGTCGGCGCGCGGGCCGAGGCCATCCCGGTAGAGCCCGGCCAGGGCGATCTGGGCCTCGGCGTCCCCCGCCTCGGCCAAGGGCCGCCAGGCCTCGAGGGCACTTTCGAAATCGCCGGCGTCGAGGGCCGCCAAGCCCTCTGCAAAGTCCGCGCGGGATGGCGGTGCCCCGGCCGCGAGCAGCAGGGCCGCGAGCGCAAGGGCGTGCGCAGCGGCCCTGCCGCCGAAGCCGGTCATGCGGGGCGCCTAGCGTCCCGCGCGGTAGTCCACCGGCAGAAACATCATCGAGTCGGCCTCGGGCGCCACGGACATGTGGCAACCGATGCAGAACTCAACCTTGGCCGAGCCCTTGCCCTTGGTCGTTCCGAACATCGAGCCGTCGGGCATGACCATGGTGTAGCGCCAATCGTCGCTGGCCGCGTGGAAGCCCTTGCTCATCTTCTCCATGACGAACAGCGGCCCGACGACCAGCGCGCCGTCGCCCCGGACCGAGAAGCTATCCTTGGCCAGCTGGGCGCCCGCCGGCATGGTCCCGGCCTTCTCGAAAAGGCCGTAGGCCTTGGCCTTCTTGTTGGCGTAGTTCTGCACATAGCGGTTGCCGTGGGTCGCCGACTGATAGGCCTGGGTGCTGTAGCGCCGCCAGGACGGGTAGCTCACCGCGACCTTGTTGTCGGACTTGGCGTAGGAGGCCGTCATCTGCGGCAGCAGGCAGTCGTAGGCCTTGACGGCCTCGGCGTCGGTCAACTCGGCGCCCCCGCCGGCTGCGCAGGGATTGCACGGGTTGCAGGGATTGGCCGCCGCGCAGGGATTGCAGGGATTGCACTTGGCCGCTGCGCAGGGATTGCAGGGATTGCACTTGGCCGCTGCGCAGGGATTG
>JAOUCL010000496.1 GCA_029859805.1 Rhodospirillales bacterium
CCAGACCTGGAGCTACGAGTCCGACCGGCCGTTTTCCCTCGATAAACTGCGCGAGATGGTGCGCAGGGACCTTCCTGCTTCAGTTTACCGCTGTAAAGGCATCATCTTCGCCGCGGACTCCTCCGAAAAGCGCCTTGCCTTGCAGGCAGTGGGGCGCCGGACGGAGATCTCCGAACTGGACGCGTGGGGCGGACGTACGCCGCGGAGCCAGATTGTCGCCATCGGCGCCGGGATCGATGACCAAGAATTGAGCGACAAGTTCGATGCTTGCCTTGAGCGATTTTAGGCTTGTGATCGAAATTTCGAATGACCGGACCTGGCCGTAAATCGCCTAACTGGCCAGTCCTTGAAAACGTGGGGACTGCATCGGATAGCAAAAGTTCTCCACACCTTAAGCGGGCGGCTTTCCCCATGTGGGAAGCGAGGACCGTGGCGCCGCGTAAGCCGGCCGAGCCGCGCGGCTTGGGAGGGGGAGGTATTCGCAACGCTTTGCCCACTCTTGACCGTGCCGCGGCGAGCATAACCCGGGGTAACCGCCGGCAAAGCCAAGGGGCCGTATAGGCAACACGGGACTTCGCGTATAAAGTCCGGGTGAGATCCCGTCTCACGTCCTGCCGGGGGACCGCCATGCTGTTCAGCGAAGCTTTGCCCGCGCCGACGCCGTTGCGCGCCGCCCTGCGCGCGGCGATCCGCGCCGACGAGACCGAGCTGGTCCGGCGCCTGGCCGAGGAGGCGCGCTTCGCGCCCGCGGCGCTCGACCGCATCGCCGAGCGGGCCCGCGAGCTGGTCGTCGAGGTGCGCGAAAAGCGCCGCGCCCAGGGCGGCATCGACGCCTTCATGAACGAGTTCGAGCTGTCGAGCCGGGAAGGCGTGGTGCTGATGTGCCTGGCCGAGGCGCTGCTGCGCGTGCCCGACGCCGAGACCGTCGACAAGCTGATCAAGGACAAGATCGCCGAGGCCGACTGGCAGGGCCACCTGGGCCACAGCGATTCGCTCTTCGTCAACGCCTCGACCTGGGCGCTCATGCTGACCGGCCGTGTCGTGCAGCTGGACGAGGCCGACACGCGGGACCTCGCCGGCGTGCTGCGCCGCATGGTGCACAAGAGCGGCGAGCCCTTGATCCGCGGCGCGGTGACCCAGGCCATGCGCATTCTGGGCCGCCAGTTCGTCATGGGCCGGACCATCGAGGCGGCGCTGGAGCGCGCCCGGCCGGCCGAGAAGGCCGGCTACCGCCATTCCTACGACATGCTGGGCGAGGCGGCGCGCACCATGGCCGACGCGGACCGCTACTTCGCCGCCTACCGGGAGGCCATCGCCGCGATCGGCAAGGCCGCCGGCGAGCGCAGCGTCATCGAGGCGCCGGGCATCTCGATCAAGCTCTCGGCGCTCCACCCGCGCTACGAATACGCGCAAAGGACGCGGATCATGAGCGAGGTGGTGCCGCGGCTCAAGACGCTGGCCGGGGCGGCCAAGCAGATGAACATCGGCTTCGCGATCGACGCCGAGGAATCCGACCGCCTGGACCTCTCGCTCGACGTGATCGAGGCGGTCTCCGGCGACCCGGCGCTGGCCGGCTGGAACGGCTTCGGGCTCGCCGTGCAGGCCTATCTGAAGCGCGGCCCCGCGACGCTCGACTGGCTCGCCGACATGGCCCGGCGGCACGAGCGGCGCCTCATGGTGCGCCTGGTCAAGGGCGCCTACTGGGACGCCGAGGTCAAGCTGAGCCAGGAGCGCGGGCTCGACGGCTATCCGGTCTTCACCCGCAAGGTCTCGACCGACGTCTGCTATCTGGCCTGCGTCAAGCGGCTCTTCGCCGACGCGCAGGCCTTCTATCCGCAGTTCGCGACGCACAACGCGCACAGCGTCGCCGCGGTGCTCGAGGCCGCGGGCGGCAGCACGGACTTCGAGTTCCAGCGCCTGCACGGCATGGGCGAGGCGATCTACGACCGTGGTCGGCGACGGCAGGCTCGGCCTGCCCAAGGGCATTCCCTGCCGGGTCTACGCGCCGGTCGGCATCCACGAGGACCTGCTGGCCTATCTGGTGCGCCGCTTGCTGGAGAACGGCGCGAACTCCTCCTTCGTCAATCGCATCCACGACGAGAACCTGCCGATCGCCGAGATCGTCGCCGACCCGGTCGCCAAGCTGGGCCAGGTTGAGCCGATCCCCCATCCGCGCATTCCCCTGCCGGCCGGGCTCTATGGCGAGGAGCGGCGCAACTCGCAAGGCCTCGACCTCTTCGACCCCGCGACCGTGACGGCCCTGGACGAAGCCATGGAGCGGGCGGCGGCGGGCGGCTGGCGGGCCGCGCCGCTGATCGGCGGGGTCGCGCAGGAGGGCAGGGCGCGCGACATTTCCGATCCGGCCGACCGGCGCCGGCGCGTCGGCGAAGTGGTCGAGGCCGGCCCCGAGCAGGTCGAGCAGGCGCTCGCCCGCGCCCGGCGCGCCGCGCCCGGCTGGGACGCCACGCCGGCCGACGAACGCGCG
>JAOUCL010000216.1 GCA_029859805.1 Rhodospirillales bacterium
GACGGGGTCTTTGCCAAGGACGAGAACATCGTCTTCCTGCATACCGGCGGCTCGGCGGCGCTGTTCGCCTACCAGGATGTCCTGCTGTCTAGGCCACCCGGCATGTAGGCAGTCGAAATAAGACTGGAAAGAAACAGAGGAGGATCAATCGGATGACAAGGTTATTTTCTATCGTAATCGGTGCATTTCTGGCCACCGCCGTGTTACAGCCCGCGGCCGCCGAGACGGTGCTCAAGCTCGGGCACGTGTCGAGCGCGGACAACGTCTACCACAAGGGCGCGTTGCGCTTCGCCGAGCGGGTCAAGGAGATGACCGGCGGTTCGGTGACGGTCGATGCGCTGTGCTGCGCACAGCTCGGCAACGATGTCGCCCAGGCCAAGACGGTCCAGCTGGGCGCTCAGGACCTGGCGATCGTCTCGAGCAACAATCTGGCGCAGTTCGATCCTCGTATCGACATCTTCAGCCTGCCCGCCCTGTTCGAGGACATTCCCTCGGCAAAGAAGGCGGTTTTCGGCAAAGTCGGCGACGAGATATTCGAGAACTTCCGTCAGGCCACCGGCCTGCGGGTCGTCTACACGACGGCCTGGGGCAGCCGTTCGCTGATCAACAACCGGGGCTCGGTCAATGCGCCCTCGGACCTCAAGGGAATGCTGATCCGCTCTCCGGGCAGCCCGGTCATGAACGCGACCTACAAGGCAATGGGCGCCAACCCGACCCCGGTCGCCTTCGCCGAGCTGTTCACGGCCTTGCAGCAGAAGACCGTCGACGGTGCCGACATGTCGCCCTGTGACGTGTTGTCGCTCAAGTATTACGAGGTGCAGAAGCACCTGACCACGTCGAACCTCTTCACGGGCTTCGGCATGGTGGTAATGAACGATCGCAAGTTCCAGAGCCTGTCCGACACCGAGCAAAAGGCGATTCTGGCCGCCGGCCGGGAGGCGGGCGAGTACTCCTGGGGTCTGACCGAAAAGTGCGATCTGGACGGTCTGGCCAAGGCCAAGGCAGTTGGAATGGACGTGGTCGAGCTTCAGCCCGACCAGCGCGGCCCCTTCTTCAAGTTGGCCCGCTCGGTCTGGCCGGAGTTCGAGAAGCGGGTCGGTGGGCGCGACCTGATCGACAGGCTGGTCTCGTCGTCGAAATAGCAACCGCGCGGTCGTCTCCCGCCGCGGGGAAGACCGGGGTCCGAAGTGTCGCGCTTCGGACCCGGGATCTTCTCGCCGCAGGCCGTTGCGCGAGCGCTGGGACGGCGGCAGCCGTGTGCTATGCTCGCGCAGGACGGCGGATGCGCGGAGCGGCCGACGATGTCCCGCGCGGGGTCCGGCCACGTCGTCATCGGTGACCATTCATAGGGGCTCATAGGGGCGAGCGGCGATGAAGCGGTTGATGACCTGGCTCGATCGCTTCGACTATCACATCCTGTTGCTGTTGCTGGCGGCGCTGGTGGCGGTCGTCTTCCTGCAGGTCGCCTCGCGCTTCGTGTTCAAGCTTCCGATCGAATGGTCGGAGGAGATGGCGCGGTTCCTGTTCATCTGGTTCTGCTGGCTGGGCTGCAGTTTCGCCACCTGCAGCTATCACCACATCCGCATCACCGCCCAGTTCCGGATCATGCCGCGCGTCGTGGCGCTGTGGCTGCTGCGCGCGGGCGACGTTCTGTGGATCGCCTTCAACCTGGTCGTCCTCTACGGCGGCATCCTGTACCTGGACTCGATCCTGCAATACCCCTATCGGGCGATGATCACCGAGATCAACATGTTCTGGATCTTCATGCCGATCCCGCTGATCTTCCTTGTCTTCACGCTGCGCGTGGCGTTCAACCTCTTCGATCCCCGCTATTTCGAGATGACCATGAGCGAGGCCGAGCGTGAAGCGGCCGAGGAAGTCGAGATCGGCTCACCCGGCGGACGGCAGTCATGAGCGTCGGCGCGGCGATCGCGATCGCCTTTGTGATCTGTCTGCTGCTCGGGGTGCCGATCGCCACCGCCATGGGGATTGCGGCGGTGGTCGCGATCCTCATCGCCGGCCTGCCGATCACCTTCCTGGTCCAGGTCATGTTCGAGGCGCTCAACTCCTTTCCCCTGATCGCGATCCCGCTGTTCATTCTGGCCGGCGCGATCATGGAGCGGGGAGGGCTGTCCCAGCGGATCGTCGATATCTTCATGCCGCTCATCGGACGAAGCTACGGCGGACTCGCGATCGTCACGATTCTGGCGTGCATGTTCTTCGCGGCGATCTCCGGATCCGGCCCGCCGACGGTTGCGGCGATCGGCTCGATCATGATCCCCTCCATGCTGCGCCAGGGATATACCGCGTCCTTCTCCGGCGGGGTCACGGCATCCGGCGGGACGCTGGGCATTCTCATCCCGCCCTCTGTGCCGATGATCATCTATGGCGTCAGCTCCGAGACATCGATCCCGCGGCTGTTCGCGGCGGGCATCGTGCCCGGCGTGGCGGTCGGGCTGATGTTGACTGTGACCGCCTATCTGCTGGCACGGCGCGCCGGCTATCGCTCGGCCGACGCGGCCGTCGACGTCATCGCCTTCCTGCGCGCGCTGCGCCGCGGCATCTGGGCGCTGCTCGCCCCCATCATCATCCTGGGCGGCATCTACACCTCCGTCTTCACGCCGACCGAATCGGCGGTCGTGGCGGTCGTCTACGGCTTGCTCGTTTCGCTGCTCGTCTACCGTGAGATGACCTTCGCAAAGCTGAAGGAGACCTTCATCTTCAGCGCGACGATCAGCGGCTCGGTCCTGGTCATCATCGCCACGGCCACCGTGTTCGGGCAGATCCTGACGCTTCAGAACATCCCCCAGGACATGGCCAAGTGGATCGCCAGCCTGTCCGACGACAAGCATGTCATTCTGCTGATCGTCTGCGTGCTTCTGATCTTCATCGGCATGTGGATGGACACGATCGCTCAGATCATCCTGTTGACGCCGGTCTTGCTGCCGGTGGTCAAGACCATGGGCGTGGACCCGGTCCACTTCGGCATCCTTTTCGTGCTTTGTTGCGAAATCGGCTTCCTGACGCCGCCGCTCGGCGTCAACCTCTTCGTCGCCATGCGATTGACCGGGTGCTCCATCGAGAGCCTGTCCAAATCGGCGCTGCCCTATGTGATGGTGCTGGTTTTCGCCATCATCGTGATGATCTTTTTGCCGGAGATCACGCTGTGGATGCCGTCGTTGCTGTACGACAGGTAATTGGCCCCGGCAGCACCGTTTTCCCGGGTTGCGCGGCGGGGGCATGTTCGCACATCATGGCACGGAAATTCGCCGCCGCTCGGGGAAGCTCGTCTGGACCGTGTGCCTGGCGCAGGGCCCTTCCACCGCGCGACGTTTGGCAAATCGGCGGATCAATTGGGGGAAAGTATGGCCATCGGGCGCTTCGACGAGGACAAGCTCAAGGAGATCGTGATCGCCAAGTGGCGCCAGGGCGGGCTCGACCGCCCCGTCAAGGTGGTGCCGCGCGGTCAGCCGCAGCGGAACGATTCCGCAGGCTACATAAGCCAGGAAAAATTCATTAGAGGTCGCACGCCGGAGCAGATGGAACGGGTCCTCGGTTTCGACGCGCGTCCGGGGCAGCAGTACCTGAGCCGGGGCGCAGACATCTACCATTTTACGCGCGTGCCCGGCCCGCACGAGTTCGCGCTCAAGGGTTACACGCAGTTGCCGGGCGGAGAGCCCTGGGCAGGCGATCCAGAGTGGCCGCCGGGCCTCGGCGCGCCGCAGTGGCAGCTGACCACGTCCGTACCCTGCACGCTGGTCAAGTCCGTACCGCGCGGGGCGCGGTATTGAGGAAAGTCGGGGCGCTTGACGGCAGGCTTGGCAAAGCAAGCACCCCCAGCCCGCTTCACCCGCCGTGGGCCCACTCCCAATAGAGTTCGCGGGCCTTGGCGAAGATCGGGCCGGGCTGCAGGTCGCGGCCCTCGATCCGGGTGATCGGCACGACCTTGACCAGGTTGCCGGTCGAGAAGATCTCGTCGGCGTCCAGCAGCTCCTCGTAGGTGATGGTCCGCTCGTGGACCGGGATGCCCGCCCGGCGCAGCAGCGCGATCACGCGCTGGCGCGTGACGCCGTTCAGGAAGGTGCCGTTGGTCACTGGGGTATGGGCCGCGCCGTCCTTGGCCATCCAGATGTTGGCGGTCGCCAGTTCCGCCACGTTGCCGATGCCGTCCAGCACGACGGCGTTGTCGAAGCCCTTGTCGTCCGCTTCCTTGAGCGCGCGGCCGGAATTCGGGTAGAGGCAGGCGGCCTTGGCGTCGGTCGGCGCCATGTTGGGTAGCGGCCGGCGGTAGCTCGACAGGCAGATCGAGAAGCCGGTCGGCTCGATCATCGGCACCTCGAACACGGAGCAGCAGAAACGCGTGCTCTCCGGATCGGGCATGACGAAGAACTTGCCGCCGCCGTTTTCCGCCCAGCACATCGGCCGGATATAGAGCGCCGCATCCTTCGCGAAGCGGGTGCAGCCCTCCTCCGCGATCTCCTGCACCTCGCCGGCCGAAAGAACCGGCTTCAGTCCGAAGGCGTTGGCCGAATGGACCAGCCGCTCGCAGTGGCGGTCCAGGTCCGGCGTGACGCCTTCGAAGGCCCGCGCGCCGTCGAACACCACCGAGGCCATCCAGGTGGCGTGGCTCATGGCCCCGAGGATCAAAGGATTCCCTTCGATCCACTTGCCGTCGATGTAGTGAATCGCGGTCATCGGCTCGCCTCGTTCGCTCCGGCAAGCCGGAATTGGCCGCCGATCGCAGACAGGGTAGCATAGCTGTTCCGTTTCGCTAGGCAATGGCTCACCGAACACGTCGAAAATGCCAGGCGGCCCCCCGGGGCTCTCGTGTTCAAGTGCAGATTGTGTGGCGTTCCAGGCGATGCCGGGAAAATGCTCCTAGACCGGCGCGCGCCCGGACGCGGGTCCACCGGGCCTCTGGTTCTATTGGCTGGCCCAGATGATTCTCGACATCCAGGCGATCTGCCGCATGTCCAGGGTCCGGTCCGGGTGGTCGCGATTGACCGATACCAGTTCCACCTTCAGGGCGGTTTGCCGGATCAGCTGCTTGGCCATGACCTCGCCCTCCCGGGTCTTGACCACGACCCGGTCGCCGCGTCGCACCCCGGCGGCCGGCGACACGATGATGACGTCGCCGTCGCGGTAGACCGGCTCCATGCTCTGGCCGCTGATTTCCAGGGCGTAGGCATTGGTATCGCCGATCTGCGGAAACAGGACTTCGTCCCAACCGCTGCCGGCCGGATACCCGGCATCGTCGAAGAAACCCGCTTGGCCGGCCTGGGCGTAGCCGATAACCGGGACGCGCTGCGCCAGGGCGCTCGCGTTTTCTTCGCTGATCAAGGCGACGAACTCCGCCACGGAGGCCCCCGTCGCGTTCAGGACCTTGGACACCGACTCCGTGCTCGGCCAGCGGTGCTTGCCGTCCTTGGTGATCCGTTTGCTCTTGTTGAAGGTGGTCGGGTCGAGTCCCGCGTGGCGCGCGAGGCCCGAAGCCGACATGTCGTACTTCGCCGCCAGCCGATCGATCGCTCGCCAGATATCGGAGTGCCTGAGCATGGGAACATGGTCTTATAGTTTCCGGAAAATTGCATCAGGAACATAATCAGTCAAGCGATATTTCGCGCGAGGGGCGTCGTTGCCGACGCGGGCCGTCCGTCTGTCCAAGGGCCCGCCGCTCGACTAGGCTCGTTTCAGTGTTGCGAGTCTGGTATTCGAAAGCCCGATGCGCAAAGGGTCGGGATCACCACAAAGGCACGAAGACACGAAGAACCTATCGGAATCCTTCGTGTCTTGGTGCCTTCGTGGTGGAAAACGGCGCCGCGGGCGGATATTCCTTGCCGTCGGGAAGGAGCCGTTAGATATGGGCCGGGCGCTCATGCATCACACCTTGCGGCCCGCGAGTTTGGCCGCGGCGCCTCTTTTGGGATTGCCGGCTGGCCGAGGCACCAGCCGCCGGCCCGGAGCGGTCGCATGATGCAGGCGTTTCGTTTCGTCGGACCCCTGCTCAGGAGGCTCGACCCCGAGGTGGCGCACGGCCTTACGCTGCGCGCGTTGGAGCGGGGCTTCGGCCCGCGCAGCCCTGGGCCGGACGATCCGATCCTGGCGACCCGCGTCTGGGGCCGCGACTTCGCGAACCCGATCGGCCTGGCCGCCGGTTTCGACAAGGACGCAGCCGTCATCGGGCCACTCTTCGAGCTCGGCTTCGGCTTCGTCGAGGTCGGCACGATTACGCCGCGCCCCCAGGCCGGCAACCCCCGGCCGCGCGTCTTCCGGCTGCCCGAGGACCGGGCCGTGATCAACCGGCTCGGCTTCGCCGGCGCCGGCGTCGAGGCGGCGGCCCGGAGGCTCGCGCGCTGGCGGGCCCGCCGGGTTTCGCGCGGCATCCTGGGCGTCAACCTGGGCAAGAACCGGGCGAGCGAGGACGCGGCGGCGGACTATGCCGCCTGCGCCCGGGCGCTCGGCCGCTATGCCGACTACCTGGTGATCAACGTGTCCTCGCCCAATACGCCGGGCCTGCGCGCGCTGCAGGGCCGCACCGAGCTCGAGCGCCTGGTCGACGCGGTCCGCCACGCCCTGGCCGAGGGCCCGTCCGAGAGTGCGCCGCCGCTGCTGATCAAGATCGCCCCGGACCTGGAGCCGGCCGACCTCGCCGACATCGCCGCCGTGGCCCTGGAGCGCGGGGTCGACGGCCTGATCGCGACCAACACCACGGTCGCCCGGCCGGCGGAGCTCGTGGGCCGCCACAGGGCCGAGGCGGGGGGCCTGTCCGGCCGGCCGCTCTTTGCCGCGGCGACGCGCGTGCTGGCCGAGGCCTACCGGCTGACCGGCGGGCGCATCCCCTTGATCGGCGTCGGCGGCGTGGCCGGCGGCGCCGAGGCCTACGCCAAGATCCGCGCCGGCGCGTCGCTGGTGCAGCTCTATACCGGCCTGATCTACGAGGGCCCGGCGCTCCTCCCGCGGATCAAGGCGGAGCTCGCCGCACTGCTGCGCCGCGACGGCTTCGACAGCGTCGGCGCGGCGGTCGGCGCCGGATATGATATGAAATAGCTATGAAAATCCGGCTCTATAAGGGCCTATTAACCGTATTATAAGACTAGACTATAACAGTAGGAACCGTTTCGAACTCCCCTAGAAGCGGTGTCCGGCTTGCGCCACGTCGTCCTGCTCCTGTGTTATGCCCTTCCCGCCGCGGCGCTGGGCCTGTACCTGCCGCACTGGCTGCCCGCGATCGATCGTGGCGTGGCGATCGGCGCCGGCGTGACCGTCCTGCTGGCGGGCGCCCTGGCGCACGAGGTCCGCGCCCGGCTGGCGCGTGATGTCCGCTTGGCCGACCAGATGGTCGAGCTGCGCCGGGCCTTGTTCCGCCTGCAGGAGGAGCTGGGCTGGTCGCGCCGCGAGGCCAGGGGCCTGGGCGAGGCCCTGCAAGCGGTCGCCCGTTCGGGCCGCGGGGGGCGGGACGGGCGCGCCGTCGAAGAAGTGATGGCCGAGGTCAAGGCCCTGAAATCGCTGGTCGAACGAGTCTCGGACGGTGCCGGCCGGCTGGTCCGGGAGGGGGAGCCGCAGGGCGCCGTCGCCGTGGCGGGGGGCGGCCGGGTCCTGAGCGCCATCGCCGCCGGGCCGGCCGGGCGGCCGCGCGGCGCGCCGCTGATGCTGGTGCCGCTGGCGGGCGAGATGGACGAGGCGGCGCTGCTCGACGCGGTGCGCAGCGCCCTGCGCGACGACCGGATCGACCTGGCGCTGCAGCCCGTGGTCAGCCTGCCGCAGCGCAAGACCTGCTTCTACGAATGCTTCTCGCGCCTCAGGAGCGAGGACGGCACGACGCTGCTGCCCGAGCAGTACATCCGGATCGCCGAGCGCGAGGGTTACATCACGGCGATCGACAACATGCTGCTGCTGCGCTGCATTCAGCTGGTGCGCAAGATCCAGAAGAAGAAGAGCCGGATCGGCTTCTTCTGCAACGTCTCGCCACACACCTTCCGGGACGAGGACTTCTTCGGCGACTTCGTCGACTTCCTGGAGCGCAACGAGGAGCTGGCGCCCAACCTGATCTTCGAGTTCGCCCAGGGCGACCTGGTCGGCCGCGAGCGGGTCGAGAGCCGGCAGCTCGACCGTCTGGCGATGCTCGGCTGCCGCTTTTCGGTCGACCAGGTGCGGAACCTGGATCTGGATCCGGGCGACCTAGCGCGGCGCCGGGTGCGCTTCGTCCGGGTCGAGGCCGGGATGCTGCTGACCGCGGCGGCCGAGGACGAGGCCGCGCCGGACAGGCTGAGGGCCGGCCTCGCGCGCGACGGCGTCGACCTGATCGTCGAGAAGGTCGAAGACGAGGGGACGCTGGTCGAGCTGCTCGACCACAAGATCGAATACGGCCAGGGCTTCCTCTTCGGCGAGCCCCGCCCGCCCCGCCCGACCGC
>JAOUCL010000497.1 GCA_029859805.1 Rhodospirillales bacterium
CGTGAAAATTCTGAATGGTCAAACAGGAAAGCGCGCCGTTACCGAGGCCATCAGGCTCAACAAGATGGACCTGGAGCGCGGAGCGCAGGTCATTGACCTGGAAAAGGCCGTTAAGAGCGGCGAGATTCCCTTGGAGGCATGGGACGATATCAAGCGCGGCTTCGACGCCTTGGTGGAGAAACCGCTATACCAGAACGCGAAGACCGGAGGGTACACGAAGGCGGGCAGGGGCGTCCTGAAACTGAAGTCGGAGATACTGTCCCAATTGGATGAGGCAACCGGCGGGCCTGGCGGTCTTTATGCGCAAGCGAGAAAGATATACGCAGGCGAAGCCGAGGCGCTTGGCGCGCTTAGGGATGGCCGCAAGATATTCAGCAGAGACCCGGAGCAGATCACCATAGCCATGGGCAAGCTTTCCGAGGCAGGAAAAGAGGCTTATCGATCTGGCGCGGCGCGGGCCATGAAGGACATCATCGCCAAGACGGCGGACAAGGCCAGCGCGGCAACCCGTTTAGCCGGGAACGCTCAGAAGCGTGCGCAGATCAGGGCCGTCTTCCCCGATAACAAGAGCTATCGAGAATTGCAACAGGCACTCATTGCCGAGAAACGCTTTGCCCAGACCAGAGCCAAGGTCGATACCGGCTCCATGACGGAGCCAAGGCGGGCGGAGAGCGAGGACGCCTTGACTTTGGCCGGTGGGGTTGGGGGTGTTGTTGCAGGTACTCAAGTCGGAAGGATTTTGGGCGGACACACCATAATGACGGCTGGTATGGGCCGGAGGGTCGGTACTGCGCTCATGGGCAAGACCAAAGCTCATGACCTTGAGGTGGCCAAGATCCTGTTCAGCCGCGACCCTGCTGCCAATCAAAGGGTTCTCGATGTCCTCATGAAGACGGCCGTCTGGAAAGACCTCCCACAGACCGTGCGCAGTGAAATCGGGCGCGCGCTTCTTCTGAGTGCCGCACAGCAATCAACCCGTGTTGGGGAGGGCGCCGAAGCGACAATGGACGCCTTGCTTGGAGAAGAATGAATGGCAGAAATCAATGACCTTAGCATCGTAGATGCCTCAAACACAGCAAGGTGGCCGGAGGGCATGGCCCCATCAGGGGTTAACGACGCCGGTCGCGCGGACGAGGGGCTGCTGGCCCGCTGGCACAAGGACACCAATGGGTCGGTGGCCTCGACCGGCTCGGCGGATGCCTATGTCGTCGCGGCCAACCAGACCCTCTCGGCTTACTACGACGGCCTGGAGATCGCCTTCGACGCCAATTTCGCCAACACCGGCGCTGCTACCCTGAACGTGGATGCGGTCTCGGCCGACACGATCAAGAAGCACGGCGATACCGATCTTGCCGCGAACGACATCAAGGTGGGGCAAAAGGTTGTCGTGATCCATGACGGGACCAACTGGCAGATGGTTTCCCCTTTGGGGAACGAGGCCGCCTCCGTTGATGTGGCCAATGTTTTTACTGCGACTCAGCAGGTGAAGAGTACGGATGCTGGAGCCAACGCCGCACCGATTTTCCAACTCGACCGAGAAAGCGCAAGCCCCCTCGCAAACGATATTCTTGGTGCTATTGATTTTATCGGCCGAGACTCAGTTGCTGCGGCCGTAACATATGGCCGGCTAGATTTCAGGATCACAGATCCGACGAATCTCACCGAATCCGCCGCGCTTGAGATCCGTACATTCGTTGCCGGCACAGCCGGTGTCAGGGCTAGTGTGGGCGATGGTCTATGGATGGCCGGGGCGACGGGAGGCGACCAAGCCGCTGGAACGATAAACGCCACTGCGGTCTACGATGACGGCAACCAGATTCATGCCCTTCAGGATGGATTACAAACCAAGGTAGACGCGACCAACGGCGGCGCGAACGACCTGACCACGATAGACTTTACCGGAATCCGCTCCGACGCTCGTCGCATCACCATCCTGTTCGAAGACGTATCCTTGAGCATCACGGACGAGATTATTGTCGAACTTGGCGATGCTGGCGGCTTTGAACAAACGGGCTATCAGGGTTCGGTCAGCAATGCTGCTGTGGCGGTGAATTTCTCGACCTCCTTCCAGGTTGTCGCGCAGGGCGTGGCCGCTGCCGGGTATCATGGGTCAATGATTCTAACCCTGATGGACGCCTCGACCTTTACCTGGATTGCTCAAGGCACCGTCGCACGAGACGACACCACAAGCGGTGCAGTCAACAGCATTGCGGGGTCCAAGTCCCTTTCCGACGTGCTCACCCAGATCCGCATCACCCGCAACGGCACCGACACATTTGACGGCGGCAACATCAATATCTTGGTGGAATAGATTGGTAACGAGAGTTTAACCATCATGGCCGAAACTCCTCGTGTGAACCATCAGGTACAGGCGGTCGTGGAAAAAGTCACGAAGACTCTGAATGGCCATGTAGCCATTTCCCTTGAGCGGCTGTTTGTCCTCCTTGGAGTTCCGGCCATCCTCGGAATCGCCGGTTG
>JAOUCL010000498.1 GCA_029859805.1 Rhodospirillales bacterium
CTCGCCGATCGCCGGGCGCCGCCGATGCACTCGGTGACGTCCTGGCCGGTCATCTCGAAGTGCACGCCGCCGCCGTAGCTGCCCTCGGCCAGATGCACGGCGAAGAAGCCCTTGACCTCGGCCAGGATTCGGTCGAAGGGCCGGGTCTTGAAGCCGTTCGACGACTTGATCGTGTTGCCGTGCATGGGATCGCAGGCCCATACCACCTTGCGCCCGGCGCGCTGGACCGCGCGCACCAGCGGCGGCAGCTTGGCCTCGACCCGCTCCGCGCCCATGCGGGCGATCAGCGTAAGGCGCCCGGGCCTGTTCTCCGGGTTCAGCACGTCGATCAGGCGCAGCAGGTCGTCGGGCTCGAGCGTCGGCCCGCACTTCATGCCGATCGGGTTGTTGACGCCACGCAGGAACTCGACGTGGGCATCGTCGATCTGGCGCGTGCGGTCGCCGATCCACAGGAAGTGGGCCGAGCAGTCGTACCATTGGCCGGTCAGGCTGTCGACGCGGGTCAGCGCCTGCTCGTAGTTGGGCAGCAGCGCCTCGTGGGCGGTGAAGAAGTCGGTCTCGCGCAGCTGGGACACCTTGTCGGGGCTGACCCCGCAGGCGGCCATGAAGTCGAGGGCCTCCTCGATGCGCGCGGCCAGTTCCTCGTAGCGGGCGCCCTGGGGGCTGCCGGCGACGAACTCCAGGTTCCAGCGGTGCACCTTGTGCAAATCCGCGAAGCCGCCCTGGGCGAAGGCGCGCAGCAGGTTGAGCGTGGCCGCCGCCTGATTGTAGGCGCGCAGCAGGCGCTCGGGGTCCGGCACGCGGGCCGCGGCGTCGAACTCGATGCCGTTGACGATGTCGCCGCGATAGCTCGGCAGCTCGACCCCGTCCTGAACCTCGGTGGGCGCCGAGCGCGGCTTGGCGAACTGGCCAGCCATGCGGCCGACCTTGACCACCGGGCAGGCCGCGCCGAAGGTCAGCACCACGGCCATCTGCAGCAGCACCCGGAAGGTGTCGCGGATGTTGTTCGCGTGGAATTCCGCGAAGCTCTCGGCGCAATCGCCGCCCTGCAGCAGGAAGGCCTGGCCCTCGGCCACCGTGGCCAGCTGCTGCTCGAGGCGCCGGGCCTCGCCGGCAAAGACCAGCGGCGGGAACTCGGCGAGGCTCGCCTCGACCCGGTCGAGCGCCTTTTGGTCCGGATAGTCCGGGACCTGTTCGATCGGCTTGCCGCGCCAGCTGTCCGGCGTCCACTTGGCGGTCATATCGGACCTCGATCCCTTTTTGTTCGCCCAACGCTTGGGGGAGACAGGGTTTTACCGGTCCCGGCCCAAGTTTTCCACAGGAAAAGGCCCGCCGCCGCGACCCGGCCAAAGGCGCGCCGCGAGACCGCCATAGTGTTAAGCCTATCTCCATGAAAGGAGGCTAAAGCACTCGCGAGGATAAACCACGGTGCGAATGGACTCGACATGACGCAATCCAGAGGTGCAAAAACGTCACGCCTCGTCGGGCTTTCGTCCTTGGGCGCCGTGCTCTCCGGGCTGGTCAAAACGGCTGCCCGCTTTACCCTGCCGCTGGGCTGCGCGCTGGCCTGGGCGGCGATCGCGATCGGCCTCGAGCACGGCGTGGACCGGGGCGAGACGAAGTTCGCGGAACAATTCCAGGTGCTGTTCGTCCTGGGGTTCTTCTGGACGCTCGCCGCCAAGCTGTTCGCCGAGCGGCGCGGCTGGCCGGCCCTCTGGCATCTGCCGCTCGCGGCCGCCGGTCTGGCGCTCCTTGTCCTGCGCGTCTTTACCGGCCCGCAGACCTGGGACCCGTTCTCCAACCCGACCGTGCTGCTGCTCGGCCCGGGCATGGTGCTCTTGATAATAGTGGCGCCGTTTCTGTCCGCCAAGAGCGACGACGCGGCCCTGTGGGACTTCAACCGTGCCGGATGGGTGAGCGCCGCCTTCGGACTGCTGGTCGCGACCATAGTGGGCATCGGTCTATCGCTCGCATTCGGCGCGGTCGAGGAACTCTTCGTCAAGTTGCCCAACCACGTCTATCCCGACACCTGGATTTTCTGCATGAGCGTGATCTGGCCGTGGCAGGCGCTGTCCGGCATACCGCGCGGCTTCCAGCGCCCCGAGGGCGATTTCTGTCCCCGGTGGCTCGCGTTCCTGATTGGCTATCTGCTCGTGCCGCTGGTCCTCCTCTACCTCCTCATTCTCTACGTCTACATGGCCAAGATCCTGGTCCAGTGGGAGCTGCCCAAAGGCCAGGTCGGCTTCATGGTGAGCGGCTACGGCACCTTCGGCGTGGCCACGCACCTCCTGGCCTATCCCCTGCGTGACTCGGGCAGCCGCCTGGTGCGCGTCTTCCACCGGCATTTCCATCACGCTCTCTACGCACCGATTCTGCTGCTGGTCGTGGCCGTGGGCGTGCGGATCAGCGACTACGGCATCACCGAGAACCGTTACGCGCTCCTTCTCTTCGCAATCTGGCTCCTTGCCATC
>JAOUCL010000499.1 GCA_029859805.1 Rhodospirillales bacterium
TGCCCCAGGCCAACGCCGCCAACAAGAACCGCGGTTACCAGGCCAAGCGCCTGCTGCATCCGGGCGCCAAGCGCGCCAGCTCCTTCACTCCGGAGACCGACGTCCACGCCAAGGCGGGCATCGGCTGCACCGATTGCCACGTGCCGGAGGGCCATCGGGTACCGCGCGGCGTCAAGGGCGTCGACCTGGTCGCCAACGACCTGCCGGGCAAGGTGGTCGAGTGCGAGAACTGCCATACCTCGGCGCCGCACCTGAAGGCCGACGACCGGGTCATCCTGAACGGCCACATCGCGCGCCTGGCCTGCGAGACCTGCCACATCACCCACCTGCGCGAGGACAACGTGGTCCTGCGCGACTGGATCCATCCGATCTGGGACGAGGAAGAAGGCATCTACCTCTTCACCGACGTGCTGCATTCCGGCAAGGCGGGCGAGGGCTTCACCTTCCTCTGGTTCAACGGCAACGGCACCTTCCTGGCCAACGCCCTGGGCGACAATCCCCTGGGCGGCACGGACTACAACCCGCTGATGAACCAGCTGGTCAGGATCGACAATCCCGAGGCCGTCGCCGAGATCAGGCGCAACGCGATCAGGATCAAGGAGCACTATCCGGACCTCGACGTGGACGCCTACGTCAAGGCGGCCACCGACACGCTCGCGCCGCTGACCCCCGAGATGCGGGCCAAGCGCGCTGAGATGATCGAGCGGAACCTGCGTCGGGTCATGACCAAGGACAAGAGCCGCATCTACCCGTTCAAGGTCTTCAACGCGCTCATGTGGGAGGACATGGCCAACCAGGGACCCTTCGGCGCCATGATCCTGCCCTTCGACTATCCGACCTACTACCAGACCGGCGACACCCGGCAGTCGATGCAGACGGCGATCGCCAATCCGATCGTCAAGCGCATGTACGAGACCCCCTTCAAGGTCTACATGATGGACGAGTTCATGAGCTACTTCGGGGTCGACGAGTGGGCGCTCGAATACCCGATCGGCCCGGACGGCGAGCTGCGCAACGTCGAGGCCCACTGGATGCGCCAGATGGGCACGCTCATGATCAACCACGGCGTCACCGGGAAGGGCCGCGAGTGCAAGGATTGCCACGACGCCAAGGGCATCATGAACTTCGAGACCCTCGGCTATCCGCCCGAGCGGGTCGCGGACCTGACCGACCTGCGCGAGCTGAAGGAACGCGAGAAGGCCAAGGCCAAGGATCAGAACAAGCAGATGTAGTGCCCGCCGGCCCGCCGACCTCCCACTTCGGCAGCCGGCCCGCCCTCCATGAGCTCCCCCCTTGCTCCGGAGGGCCCGAGAAAGGGGACATTCTACTTTTCCCGAAAAGTTGAATGTCCCCTTTTTTCTCTAGCCCAAGGACGCGATGATCTCCCGGTAGGCGGCTTCGGGGAACGCCTTCAGCGTGCGCGTCCGGATGTTCCCGAGCATGCCGACCTGCAGGGTGAAGCGCGCCGCCACGGCATCGTCCGGCGCCGTGTAGACGGCGACGATGTCATGGTCGCCCATGGTCATGAAAAAGGCCGTGAACTCGCCGTCCATGTCCCGAAGCGCTTTCTTCGCCGCGTCGAGACGGCGGGGCGACTCCGTGACGTTCCGCGCGCCCTGGTCGGTCCAGTTGGCCAGCATGACGTATGTAGGCATGGTCCTCCTCCTTCCCGACAATCGGATATACCGCCGGTGCGCCGAAGAGGGCCGCCGCGAAACGTCCGCTCGCGGAACGATCGCTCCGGCGTCCGGCGGACATCGACAAGTGGGCACTATAGCAGACCGGGCGGGTCCCGGGCGCGAATTCCATTGCCTGGACTGGGCTGTGCCCATACCGTTCCTAATACCCGATGTCGGAAGTGCGTGAGTCACCCCCACCCCAACCCTCCCCCGTCAAGGGGGAGGGAGCAAGTCATTGGCCCGCCACGGAGTTCCCTCCCCCCTTGCGGGGGAAGGGCCAGGGTGGGGGGTGTATCATTCAGGCCTGATTCCTGGTAGTAGCATCGAAACTCCGGACGGTGCCGCCCATGCCCGCTCTCGCCGCCATTGTCGATACCGAGCGCTATCCGCTGACCGACACCGCGTTCCAGGCCGCCTGCCGCGAAACCCTCGCGGAGACCGGCACCCTCGTCATGCCGGAATTCCTCCTGCCGGAGGCGACCGAAAGCCTTCGCCGCGAAGGCGAGGCCAAGCAGGACCTGGCGTACTTCTGCACGCAGAGCCACAACGTCTATCTGACGGCGCCTGACCCGGACTATCCGCCCGACCATCTGCGCAACCGCGAGGTCGTTTCTTCGAAAGGCTGCATCACCGACGATCAGGTCGCGCCGGACTCCGCCCTGCGCACGCTCTACGATGCCGAGGCGTTCCGCGGCTTCCTCTGCGCCGTGCTGGGCGAGGACCAGCTGCACGCCTATGCCGATCCGCTGTCCTCCGTCAACCTGCACTACGCAAGGCCGGGCC
>JAOUCL010000217.1 GCA_029859805.1 Rhodospirillales bacterium
GTCATCGCCGCCATGCGAAAGCTCCTCACAATCCTCAATGCCCGCATGCGCAACCATCTCGCCAGCCTCAACCTCGTCAACCAAGACCTTCAGGCAGCCCAATGACAAAGACAGTTGCTCACCCTTATATGAGTGGACTTGACCCGTTTTCGTGGACACCCGATCAGTTGGGAGAAAGGAGTCCAGAAAAGTGCTCCCGCCGCTCGCCGAAAGCGACGGCTGAGGTCCTTCGTTAAAGGTCCGCCGTCGTCGAAACCGGTTGTCAGTCGATCCGCTTGCCCAGGCGTCCGGCCAGGTCCTGGATGTACTGCCAGGCGACGCGGCCAGAACGGCCGCCACGGGTGATCGACCACTCCTTGGCCTCGGCGCGCAGTGCCTCGGGCGGCAGTTCGAGACCGTAGTATCCGGCATAGCCCTCGACGATGGCGAAATAGGTGTCCTGGTCGCAGTTGTGGAAGCCGAGCCACAGGCCAAAGCGGTCCGACAGACTGACCTTCTCCTCGACCGCTTCGGAGGTGTGGATCGCGGTCGAGCGCTCATTCTCGATCATGTCGCGCGGCATCAGGTGGCGCCGGTTCGAGGTGGCGTAGAAGATCACGTTCGAGGGCCGGCCCTCGATGCCCCCTTCAAGCACGGCCTTGAGCGACTTGTAGCTGGTGTCCGAGGTATCGAAGCTGAGGTCGTCGCAAAACAGGATGCAGCCGCGCGCCTCGCCGCGCAGGCCCTGCAGCAGGCGGGGCAGCGACGGGATGTCCTCGCGGTGGATCTCGACCAGGGCGAGGCTCGGGTGCCCATTTGCCGCGGCGTCGTCGTTGACCTGGGCGTGCACGGCCTTGACCAGCGAGGACTTGCCCATGCCGCGCGCGCCCCAGAGCAGCGCATTGTTGGCCGGCAGGCCGCGCGCGAAGCGCAAGGTGTTGTCGAGCAGGATCTCGCGCTGGCGTTCGACGCCCTGGAGCAGGATGAGGTCGACCCGGTTGACCTTCTCGACCGGTTCCAGCACGTCCCTGTCGGCCTGCCAGATGAAGGCCTCGGCACTCTCCAGTGGGGCGGAGGCCGGCGCCGCCGGCGCCAGTCTTTCCAGCGCGTCGGCGATGCGCTCGAGAAGCCGCGGCAGGTCGTTGGTCGAACGTTTGGTCATGGCGGTCCCGGTCGCTCCTGCGCGACCCGGAGGGCCGCGGACGGGCGCCGAGCCTAGCCAGCGCCCACCACGGCGTCAATCTGGACTGGCATCTTGTAAAGACCGGAGCAATCGGCGAGCCTTTGTGATATCCGCGTCTCCGGACCGGGGGACGGCGTCCCTGACCCGGCCGGGAGATCTGCGGTGATGCGCTGGGATCGGATCATGCTCAACAGTGCGCGACCTCTTGATGTAGTCCATTTCGCCGCCCTCGCGTTGATGGGCGCCGGAAGCGTGGTGGTTTGGAACCTCGCGGCCCAGGCCCGCTGGTTTCTGATGGTCGATCTTCTGCTGATGGTGGTCCTGGCCGGCCTCGTGGCGGGCCCGCTTTCCAGGTGCGGTCCGGCGACGGCGGCGACGGTCCGAATGGTCGTCTCGATCGTTCTGATTGCGACCCTTTTTGCCCAAATGTCGGTGATTGTCCCCAACCTGCACCCACTCACCTACGACGCTGAGCTGCTGCGGATCGACAAGGAGTTGCTGGGTTTCGATCCGAACAGCTCTATTGATTTCCTGCATAACCGGATTCTTACGGATCTGTTTGCCATCGGTTATTTCAGTTTCTATTTCATACCGATCGCGTTCTTCGTCGTATTGTACCGGGCAAGATCGTTCGAGTGGATCGAACGGGCGAACCTGGCCGTTATCACCGGCTTCTACGTCTCTTTCCTGGGCAACGCGATCTTTCCGGCGCTGTCGCCGTTCCGTTACGTCGAAGCCGAAACCCAACTGGCCGGCTTGTGGTTCTACGACCACCTCCATTACGCGGTCGACACGCTGGAGCCGCACAAGTTCAGCGCCTTTCCGAGCGGTCATATCCTGGTGGCTTCGATCGTGGTCATTCTCGCCGCCAAGTGGCGGCGCGATGTGCTCCCCTATTTTCTCTTCTGGGGCGCCGTACTTTGGCTGGGAACGATCTATCTGCGCTACCACTACCTGATCGACACCCTCGTCTCCATTGGCCTCGCTCCCTTGTGCGTCTGGGCCGCCCAGCTGGTCCCGGCACGCCTTTGCGGGCCGGCGAGGCAAGGGGGTTGAGAGGCGCAACAGGGCCGTTACGGCCGACTTCGCCGCGGGCCTCGGACGACGTTGCAATTCGCGGGCGGGCGGGTATAGTCCGCCGGTCCGAGCCGCCGAGAAGGGAAGGGGTCCTAGATGTTCATTTCGCCGGCCTACGCGCAGGCCCTTGGGGGCGACGGCGCCTCGACCATGACCTCGCTTCTGCCGCTGGTCCTGATCTTCGTCGTCTTCTACCTGCTGCTGATCCGTCCGCAGCAGAAGAAGATGAAGCAGCACAGGGACATGGTGGCGGCGCTCAGGCGCGGCGATCGGGTGGTGACCGGTGGCGGCTTGGTCGGGACCGTGACCAAAGTGGTCAGCGACACCGAGCTTCAGGTCGAAGTCGCCGAAGGGGTCAAGGTCCGGGTCGTGCGCGCGACCATCAGCGAGGTTCTGGCCAAGACGGAGCCGGGTAAGGACAAGGGCGAAAAAGGCCAGACCAAGACCGCCGAGCCGGCCAACGACAGTGGCAAGGGCGGCGGCCTGGCCGGTGGCCTGGGCAGGCTGTTGGGCGGCGGCAGGAAGAGCTGAGTTCTCTAGTGTACGATTTCTCCACCCCCCCGTCATAGCTACCGGCGCCGATCCCGATGGTCCAAATCCCAAGGTGGCAGGTCGTTCTTGTCCTGGTGCTGCTGCTCAGCGGCCTAGTTTTTGCGGCCCCGAACCTGATCGACCGCCAAACCGCGGAAGGCCTCCCGGACTGGCTGCCGCACAAGCAGATCAGCCTCGGCCTGGATCTGCGCGGCGGGTCCTATCTGCTGCTCGAGGCCCAGCTCGAGTCCGTGGAGCAGGAGCATTTCGACAACCTGGTCGACAGCCTGCGCCGGGAACTGCGCAAGGCGAAGATCGGGAACTCCGACCTTCGAACCGGACCCAAGGGGGTGTCCTTCAAGCTGCGCGATCCGGCAACGGCGGCCCGGGCACGTGAGATCATCGGCGACCTGACCAACGAGTTCCTGGTCTCCGTATCCGGCGACGGGGCGGTCGAGCTCGAGTTCACCGAGCTGGCCAGCGCCCAGCTCCGCAACAACGTGATGGACCAGACCCGGGAGATCCTCGGGATCCGGATCGACGAGACCGGCGTGCGCGAGCCGACCATCCAGCGCCAGGGCCAGGAGCGTATCCTGATCCAGCTGCCCGGCGTGGACGATCCCGAGCGCATGAAGGAGATCCTCGGCAAGACGGCCAAGCTGACCTTCCGCTTCGTCTCGGAGAACGTGACCCCCGGCATCGACCCGACGCCGCGCGGCGCCGAGGTGGTGCCGTCGAACGAGACGGACGCCGAGGGCAATCCGACCGGCGCCTATGTGGTGCGCAAGCGGGTGATGGTCAGCGGCGAGAGCCTCGTCGACGCCCAGGCGACCTTCCAGGACGGCGCGCCGGTGGTCAGCTTCCGCTTCGATTCGGTCGGCGCCCGGCGCTTCGCGCGGGCGACCCAAGAGAACGTCGGACGGCTCTTCGCCATCGTGCTCGACGGCAAGGTGATCAGCGCGCCGGTGATCCGCGAGCCGATTCTGGGCGGCAGCGGGATCATCACCGGCCAGTTCACCGTCCAGGAGGTCCAGGACCTGGCCTTGCTGCTGCGCGCCGGCGCGCTGCCGGCTCCGCTGGTCATCCTCGAGGAACGGACCGTCGGTCCCGGCCTGGGCGCGGACTCGATCCGCGCGGGCGAGATCGCCAGCGTGCTCGGTCTGATCTTCGTCGTGATCTTCATGGCGCTCACCTATGGTCTGTTCGGGGTGATCGCGGACATCGCGCTGATCGCCAACCTGGTGCTGATCGCCGCCGCGCTGTCCGGCCTGCAGGCGACGCTGACGCTCCCGGGCATCGCCGGCATCGTGCTCACGATCGGCATGGCGGTGGACGCCAACGTGCTGATCTTCGAGCGTATCCGCGAGGAGATGCGCCTGGGACGCGGCCCGGTCACGGCCATCGACGTCGGCTACCGGCGGGCCATGACCACGATCGTCGACTCGAACCTGACCACCCTGATCGCCGCAGTCCTGCTGTTCTTCTTCGGGACCGGCCCGGTCAAGGGCTTCGCCGTGACGCTGATGTTCGGCATCATTACCTCGCTGTTCACGGCGATCATGGTGACCCGCCTGATCATCGTGGCTTGGCTGCGCCGCCGCCGGCCGCAGACTTTGCCGATCTGAGGGGGCGGCCATGGCCTTGATCCGACTCCTTCCGATCGAACCGCGCTTCGAGTTCATGGCGCGGCGAAAGCTCTTCATGATCTTCTCGATCGTCCTCGTCGCCGCCTCGATCGCGCTGTTCTTCGGGCGCGGGCTCAACTTCGGCGTGGACTTCCGCGGCGGCATCCTGATCGAGGTTCGCACCGAGGGGCCGGCCGACCTGTCGGACCTGCGCGGACGGCTGGGTGGCCTGGGCCTGGGCGAGGTCACCCTGCAGACCTTCGGCGAGCCCGACGACGTGCTGATCAACATCGAACGCCAGGAGGGCGACGAGGCGGCCCAAGCGGCGGCCATCACGGCGGTCAAGGAGGCCCTCGGCGCGCAGGTCGCGGACTATCGGCGGACCGAGTTCGTCGGCCCCAAGGTCGGCGGCGAGTTGAAGCAGGCCGGGCTGCTCGCCACGGTCCTGTCGCTGCTCGGCATCGCGTTCTACATCTGGTTCCGCTTCGAGTGGCAGTTCTCCCTGGCGGCCCTGATCGCCCTGGCGCACGACGTGGTCACGACGATCGGCTTCTACGCGCTGACCCAGGTCGAGTTCAACCTGGCGACCCTGGCGGCAGTGCTGACCATCGCCGGCTATTCGATCAACGACACCGTGGTGCTGTTCGACCGGGTGCGCGAGACCCTGCGCAAGTACAAGAAGCGCACCATGCACGACGTGCTCGACATGGCGATCAACCGCACCCTGACACGCACGATGCTGACCAGCCTGACCACGCTGCTGGCCCTGATCGCGCTGTTCGTGTTCGGCGGCCAAGTGATCCGCGGCTTCACCATGGGCCTGATCTGGGGCGTGGTGATCGGCACCTACTCGTCGATCGGGCTCGCCGTGCCGCTGCTGTCCAGGTTCCAGCTGCGCCCGCAGGCTCTCGCGGTCGAAGAAGAGGGCGCCTGAGCCGGAGTCGGCAAATGACCGACGTCACGCCTGAGATTCCCGCCGACCGTCAGCTCGTCGAAGCTTACGGCGACGGCGGCTTCAAGGTCAGCGGTATGGCCTATCGGGGCTCGATCCTGGTATTGCCCGAGCGCACGCTGGGCTGGCCGGTCGCCGACATCGGGGAGCTGACGCTGGAGAGTCTGGAGCCGATCCTGGCCGAGGGCAGCGCGATCGAATTGCTACTGCTCGGGTGTGGCCCCCGCCTGGCTTTCATAGCGCCCGACCTGCGCCAGCAAGTGCGCGCCGCCGGGCCCGTGCTCGAGCCCATGGACACTGGGGCGGCCTGCCGCACCTACCACGTCCTCCTGGCCGAGGGGCGCCGTGTCGCCGCCGCCCTGATCGCGGTCGAGTGACCCGGGGGAAAGGAAGAGGGGGCCGCATGGGCCCCCTCTCGAGTCCGGCTCGTCGTCCGGCTCAGTACAGGTTCTGCGCCGAGACCATGGAGAACAGCATGGGAAACGACAGCAGGGTGTTGGTGCGCGAGAACAGCATCGCGGTGCGCGCCGACTTGGCCTTGGTGTCGGCGTCGGCTTCTACGATGCCGAGCGCCCTCTGCTGGTTCGGCCAGATCACGAACCAGACGTTGGCCCACATGATCGTGCCCAGCCACATGCCGATGCCGATCGCCCAGTTCTTGGGAACTCCGCCGGTGAAGAAGGTGTCGAGGGTGACCGCGCCCCAGAAGTAGCCGTTGATCAACGCCAGGATCACGCCGGTGACGATGGTCGCCATGGCGCCCCAGCGGAACCACCACAGCGCGGCCGGCGCGATCACCTTGCCGATGGCCGGCTTCTGCTCGTCCGGGATCTTCGCCATGTTGGGGATCTGCACGAAGTTGAAGTACCAGAGCAGGCCGATCCACATGACGCCGGAGAGCACGTGCAGCCAGCGCAGGAAGAACGCCCCGAAGGTCCAGCCGTCGTAACCTTGTGCGTAATAGAGGAAGAACAGCAACGCCGAGAGCACCAAGCCCCAGACGACGGTGTACCTCAGGTTTGTCAGGATGCCAGACATGTTTCGCCCTCTTCGATTGATTTCCGTCCTCAAGAGACACACGCGCCGCGCCCGCTGCCGGGGCGGTCATTCGTGTCGAGATCGAGTCGCAACGACGATTATGGAATGCGGCACACCGCTTGCCAAGCAGGATACGCTTGCCGGATCGCGTGTCACTTGCGATCTAGGGGTATGGCCGAGTCCTCCTCGCTTTCATATTGCGCCCGCCAGGTGCGGCGCCACGACCGCGACCGCTATCTGACCTGTCTCTTCGCGCCGGCGGGCCGCCGCGAGGGCCTCTTCGCGCTCTACGCCTTCAACCTCGAGGTCGCCAGGACCGCCGAGGTGGTCAGCGAGGCCATGCTGGGGCGTATCCGCCTGCAGTGGTGGCGCGACGCCCTGGAGGAGATCCACGCCGGCCGGCCGCGGCGTCACGAGGTGATCGAGCCGCTGGCCAGGGCCGTCCAGGCTCACGGCCTCACGCGCGAGCACTTCGCGCGCCTGATCGACGCCCGGGAGCTCGACCTGGAGAAGGAGGCGCCGGACACCCTCGCCCGGCTAGAGGACTACGCCGAGGCCACCTCGGCCGGCCTGGTCCTGCTGGCGCTCGAGGTCCTGGGGGCGGACGACGAGGCCAGCGGGCGCGCCGGCCGCCATGTCGGCATCGCCTGGGCGCTCGCCGGCCTGCTGCGCGCGGTGCCGTTCCACGCGCGGCTCAAGCGGCTCTACCTGCCGCGCGAGCTGAGCGAGGCGGCCGGCCTCGACCTCGGCGCGCTCTTCGCGCTGCGCACCTCGCCCGCGCTGGCCGAGGTGGTGCGCCAGGTCGCCGCGCGCGTCGGCGAACATCTGGCCGAGGCGCGCGCCCTGCGGCCACAGGTGGCGAAGGCGGCGCTGGCGGGTCTCCTGCCCGCGACCCTGGCCGGGCACTACCTCGGACTCCTGGCGAAGTCCGGCTTCGATCCCTTCGACTCCGTCTTGCAGGGCCCGGCGCCCGGGAACGTCTGGCGCCTGGCCCGGGCCCGGCTGCTCGGGCGCTATTAGCCTCCGGCCGGCGGCGCGAAGACGAGCGTCTCCACCGCGCCCTTGGCGATGCGCCTCTGGTCCTGGCGCAGCGGATAGGTGTCGTTGGTCAGCCAGCGGCCCAGCAGGTTGGCGTAGAACGGGCTGCCGAGCACGCCGCTCGCGCCGCCGGGAAGGTTGGATTCGCCCCGTATGCCGTCCGGCGCCCGGCGGACCTCGCCGACATAGCGGCGCGATGGACCGGCATCGAACATGAAGCTGTGGCTGTCGGCCGCGCGCAGGTTGTGGCGCGAGGCGTCAGGCACCTCGAAGCCGCCGTCGACCGGGAAGCCGGGAAGCTCGCCCAGGGGCGGCGGAACGGCGCCGCCGGCCGGCGGAATGCTGAACGGCCCGCCCAGGGGATGAGCCAGAACGATGCGGTGCAGCAGACCCCAGCGATAATCGTCCTGGTTCGCCGAGTGGCCGAAGGCGTCGGCGAAGGCGTCGCCGGCCAGCAGGTCCAGCGCCTCGGCCAGGCTCTGCAGGATCTTAATGTCACGGCGCGTCGCCGGATCCTCGATGCCCGGCACATCGAAGAAGTCGAGGCCGGAGGCGCCGATGCCATGATTCTCCTCGAAGCTGTCGAACAGGTGACGCACTGCCGTCATCGAGCCCCGGCGGCCCGGCTTCGGCAGGCCGTAGGTGTCGAGGACCATGTCGACCGTGTTTCCGACGATCTTACCCCGCCAGAGCGCGTAGATGGTGGCGGCGACGCTGCTGTCGATCTCCTCGGCGCTCGGCGGCGTCAGTTCGCCGTCGTTGTCGCTCGCGTCGTAGCCCTCGAGAATACCGGTGGGCGTCGCGTGGTCCCATGCGTCCAACCGAGCCACCGCCTCCCGCACGCGCCGGTCCTTGGCAAGCGCGCGCAGCATGGGATGCGCGCGGCCGTGGCGCGCGTTGCGAAA
>JAOUCL010000500.1 GCA_029859805.1 Rhodospirillales bacterium
GAGCGTGTCGTAGGCGACCATCTCGGCGGCATGGTCCGGCGGTACGGTGACCGCCTCCTTGGAGGCCAGGATGTAGAAGTCACCCGGGTTGAGGATCAGACCCTGCTTCGGCCGCGCATGGATCGGCTCCCAGTAGTCCTCGACGTCGTAGTGCGCTATCCGATCGAGGTCGATCAGACCGGTGTGCGGCCGCGCCTTGAAGCCGATCGGTGCGCCCGGCGGCTCGCTCGGCAGGTCGATGGTCAGTGGAATACCGCTGGACAGATCCTCGCCCGCCAGCTCCTTGTCGATCAGGCCGGCCTGCTCGTGCAAGCGACGCAGCGCCGTATCGCTGTAGGAATGGCTGCCCCGGCGCAGGCGTAGTTGGTTGAGCCGCGAGCCCTCGCGCACGACCACGCTGAACGCGCGCGGGCTGACCTCGACATAGAGCGGTCCCTCGTAGCCGCCCCGCACCCGGTCGAATTCCGCCGTCCGGTCGATGATGAGCCGCGTGAAGACGTCGAGCCGGCCGATCGAGCTCTTCGGATTGGCGAGCCCGTAGATCCGGCTGCTCAAGGCGAGGTGCTCCTGCAGCGGCACGATATAGACGCAGCCTCTCTCGAGCACCGCACCGTCGCGCAGGTCGATTTCATGCATACCGAAGGCGTCGATCTTGTCGCGCACCGTCGCGCGCGGGCCGGGAAGGAAGCTGGCGTTGACCCGATAGGCGGTCGCGCCGAGACGCAGATCTAGGCTGGACGGCTGGACCTGCTCCTCCGCGATTCCAGACGGGGCCTGGATCTCGCGGCTGCGCACCAGCTCGCGGATCGTCTGGGACGGCAGAATGCCCGTGTCGTGCCGCGGCCCGGCCGGGCCCTCCCGCGTGGTGGAAAACAGCGCGTGGGGCTGTTCGCTCATGGCTCCTCGACCCTGGAAGCGGCTGGGCGGAGATCCGGCCGAACTACGATTTTCGCCTTGGCCAAGGTCAGCCGTACCGCCAAACCGGCCCTACCGGCGCACGGCGTCATCCACTAGCAGAAATATCGTTTCGATACAATGCGATAGGCGACGAGTTCTTATGCACGGGTTTCCAATTCGATCCACCAATCAATCCACAGGGCGAGCCTGGGCGCACGCTCGAGTTCGGAGCCTTATCCCCGCTTTCCACAGGGCATGCCGCCGTCGCCTCGTGTCTGAACACCGAATGGACCTTCCGGGTCGCGGGGTAAAATCGCATCCGTGGAGGGCGATTCGCCAGGGTTCCAGGCGGCGGTTGAAGGTAGAGTCAAGACTGTCTATACTTTTGGTTACAACTTGGTTGGAGGGGACTTTTACTGGCCTTATGCATTCTCTCTCTATAGTTGTATTAAGACAATTAAAAACAATCGTGACGTTTTGACTCCCATGAACTAGGTGAAATCTTGAGGGCAACGACTTCTCCGGTGACCCAGGGCGTATTCCATCTCGACGACCGCCTGGCCGGCGACGGACACAGGTTGACTCGCTGGGCCTTGTCCAGCGTGCTCTTGATGGACGACGCCAATTACCCCTGGCTGATCCTGGTTCCCGAGCGTCCGGGCTTGCATGATTTTCACGATCTGGCGCCGGGGGACCTCATGGCCATGAGCGACGAGATCGCCCGCGCTTCGCGCGCGCTGCAAGGGTTGTTCAGACCGGACAAGATCAACGTTGCGGCGCTCGGCAACCAAGTACCGCAGTTCCACGTCCACGTGGTCGCCCGTTTCGCCGGCGACCCGGCTTGGCCGGGACCGGTCTGGGGCGCGCTGCCACGCAAGCCCTATGGCACCGAGGCCCTGGCGGAGCGGGCGGCGGCCCTGAAGGCGACCTTCGCCGCCTGCTAGGACTTCGCGACCATCAGGTAGAAGACGACCAGCAGGGCGGTGAAGGCCGGCCAGCCGAGCGTGAACCAGATGGACATATAACGTCGGTACCGTGGGTCCAGCGCCTCCCCCTGAGCCAGAGCTGTCGCGGCCATGTCGCGTAGGCGGATCTGCAGCCACACGACCGGCAGCCAGCAGATCCCGGCCAGAACGTAAAGGCCGTAGGTCCAGAGCAGCCAGGGCTCGGCCAGTGAGATATCCAGGTACCAAGCCAGCCACAAGCCCGAGATCGGCTGGAAGACGATCGCCGGCAGGGTGAAGAGCCAGTCGGCGATCACCACGTTGCGCGCCGCGAAGGCGATGGCGGCAAGGTCGCGCGACTGGTCGGCGCGCCACAGGTAGAACGCGCTGCCCAGACCCGTGCCGAACAGCAGCGTCGCCGAGAGAATGTGCAGGGTCTTGACCAGGGCGTAAGCGCTCACCGTTCCTCCTCGATCGCAATCATGACCAAGGTGGCGACGACAAGCGGCAGGGTCTTGAGCAATGGGCCGAGGGGATCGGCCCAGAGCGCCGGCCAAGCCACGGTCAGCGCCCCCAGATAGACAGCGGTGACCAAGAGCTGTAGGCCGCCGATCAGCCG
>JAOUCL010000034.1 GCA_029859805.1 Rhodospirillales bacterium
GTGTTCTGTCATCCGATCCCTGTCATCTGTCACCTGAATCCGCGGGGTGGAGCAGTCCGGTAGCTCGTCAGGCTCATAACCTGAAGGTCGTAGGTTCAAATCCTACCCCCGCAACCAAACCTCGATCACATGAAAGACGGCCTCGCGAACGCGGGGCCGATTTTTTGTGCCCGAAAGACCAGGATTCACAGGAACTGGCCACCGGCAAATACAGGGCCCGCAGCGATTTGCCCGTCCACCACCGAAGTCTCCTTCTGGGGCGCTGGAGCAGACCGTCTGCGGGCCTGGTCCCGACGGGTCATCGCAGGAGTGGGTCCATGACCTTGCAAGCGCGTTGCCCAAAAAGGACAGTTTGCCGGCCGGCTTCTTCCACCACGGCTCATCGTCGTGACGCGAGAAGCGTAGGACTCCCTTCGTGCGGCGGCAATGATGCAAATCAAGCCGCAGACTCTTTTATTGTCGTATGTGTTCCATAGACGGACGGTGCCGGCTGGAGGAGGGGACCGGGGAGATGACCGCTGTTGTGGAAGGGCAGGCCTACTGGAAGGTCGGTGACCACGCCCACGTGTGGATCGTCGACGCCGTCGTACCCGCCAAGGCGGGGCGGCCGCCTTTCGCGGTGCTGGTCAGCAAGGACGGGCGCAGCACGGAGGACGTCGACTTGACCCATCTGGAAAATCCCAATCTCTATACCCGGGTTCCTTGACGGTGTCCGGCCGGGCGGGGGTCCGAACGCGCCGGCCCGTTCTGATTCCGTATCCCACGGCTCGCGCAGGCAGAACTTCGCCGATCTTGATGCAGGTCATTGGGTCGGCGCGATAATCCGGTCATAATATGTCGATCGGGTTGGGCCCTCGGCCGAGCTCGATTATCCGGCGACGACTTCATCGATCCATGGCTTCAGAACAGGCCGGACCCGGCCTTCAGACCGACCCCAGGAGGCGTCATGAAGCAAAGGAACGTATCGCGCCGCGAACCGCGGAAGGACCGCCTGATTCGCGAACAGGTCCATGACCCCTATAAGACCCGGTTGAAGCTCTCGGAGCCCACCGTTTGCTCCCAGTGCGGCGCCGTCTTTCTCAAGGGGCGCTGGCAATGGGCGCCGCGTCCCCCCGCCGCCCAGGAGGCGCTCTGCCAGGCCTGCCGGCGGACCAACGATCGCTTTCCGGCCGGGCAGCTCACGCTGAGCGGTAATTTTCTCGCAGGGCACAAGCCGGAGCTCCTCAACCTGGCGCGCAATCAGGAGGAGCAGGAGAAGGCGGAGCGTCCCCTTCACCGGATCATGGCGATCGAGAAGGAGCCGGGCGAGGTGGTGATCACGACCACCGACATTCATCTTCCGCGCCGCATCGGCGAAGCGCTGCACAGCGCCTACGACGGAGAGCTCGACTACCGCTACGACGAGGAGACCGCCTTCGTCCGCGTCAACTGGCGCCGGGACGACTGAATCTCGCTTGGCGCCGTCCCGAGCCTGAGCGGCATCGTTCTCCTGTTCTGCGCCGGCGCTCCGGAAATCCCCTATCCCGCGCCCGGGCAAAAGCCGGGTGCCTGGACCCGAGCGAAGGGAGTAGAATGGCCTGCGGCTTGAAGCCCGGCCGATTTCGCGGGACGTGCCCGATGAACCAAGTGGGAGCGGAGCGATGATGTCGAACTACACGAAGGACCTCTGGACCAAGGACAAGGACCATCTGCTCCATCCCTGGACCCATTTCGACTCGTTCAAGACGGACGGCGCCCTGGTCCTCGAGAAGGGCGAGGGCAGCTACCTCTACGACAGCGACGGCAAGCGCTACTTCGATGCGGTCGGCGGCCTGTGGTGCACGAACATCGGCCTCGGCCGCGAGGACATGGCGGAGGCCATCGCCGAGCAGGTGCGCAAGATGGCCTATGCGAGCGCCTTCGTGGACCTGACCAATCCCCCGGCCGTCGAGCTGGCGGCGAAGCTGGCCCAGCTGGCCCCGGGCGCCCTGAACCACGTATTCTTTTCGACCGGCGGATCGACCGCGGTCGACACCGCCTTCCGCCTGATCCAGTACTATCAGAATTGCCGCGGCAAGCACGGCAAGAAGCACGTCATCTCGCGCAAGGGCTCCTACCACGGCACGACCTATGCGGCCATGTCGATCGGCGGCAAGAAGGCCGATCACGTCCCCGAGTTCGACTATATCAGCGACACGATCCACCATATCTCCTGCCCGAACCATTACCGCGCCCCGGACGGGATGAGCGAGGCGGACTACCTGGAGCTCCTGGTCCGGGAGCTGGAGGACAAGATTCTCGAGCTGGGCCCGGACAAGGTGGCCGCGTTTTTCGCGGAACCGATCATGGGCGCGGGCGGCGTGGTCGTCCCGCCCCGGGACTATCAGCGCCGGACCCGGGAGGTCTGCAAGACCCACGACGTGCTCTATGTCGCGGACGAGGTGGTGACCGCTTTCGGGCGTCTCGGCCACTGGTTCGCCTCGCAGGAGGTCTTCGGCATCGAGCCCGACATCGTCACCTGCGCCAAGGGCTTGTCCTCGGGCTACCTGCCGATCGGTGCTACGCTCTACTCCGACGAGATCCACGAGACCATCAGCGCCGACAACCCGGACCGCGTCTTCGCCCACGGCTTCACCTACTCGGGCCATCCGGTCTGCTGCGCGGCCGCGCTCAAGAACATCGAGATCATGGAACGCGAGGACATCCTGGCCAACGCGCGGGAGGTGGGCAGCTATTTCGAGACGCGGCTGCAGACGCTGCGCGAACTGCCGATCGTCGGCGACGTGCGCGGCATGAAGCTCATGATGTGCATCGAGAACGTCGCGAACAAGGACACCAAGGAGACCTTCCCCGACGCCATGAACATCGGCAAGCGCATCGCGAACAAGTGCGACGAGATGGGGCTCATCGTGCGGCCGATCATCCATCTGAACGTCATGTCGCCGCCGCTCATCATGACCAAGGACGAGGTGGACTTCACCGTCGAGACCCTGGCCAAGGGAATCCGGGCGGTGGTCGACGACCTCGTGCGCGCGGGCGAGCTGTAGCTCCCCTCCGGTTGACCGCGCCGCGCCCACGCGCAGGCGGGCCACGCTATTCGGCCGGGGCCTCGGCGCCGGTAAACCACGAAAGCCTGTCGTGCAGGGAGACCACGCTGCCGATGATGATCAGCGCCGGGCCGCTGATCCTGGCCCGGGCCGCCTCATCCGCGAGGGTCTCTAGCGTCCCCGCGGCAACGCGCTGCCCGCTTCGCGTGCCGCTGTCGACCACGGCCGCCGGGGTCGCCGGCTGGGCGCCGTGGTCGATGAACCCCCGGGTTATCGCGGCGAGCGAGGAGAGACCCATATAGACCACCACGGTCTGTTGCGGCTGGATCAGGGCGTCCCAGTTGAGGCCCAGACTGCCGTCCTTGCCGTGGCCGGTCACGAACACACAGGCCTGAGCATGGTCGCGGTGGGTCAGCGGGATTCCCGCATAGGCCGCGCAGCCGCTGGCCGAGGTGATGCCGGGAACGACCTGGAACGGGATGCCGTCGCTGGCCAGCGCCTCGATCTCCTCGCCGCCGCGCCCGAATATGAAGGGGTCGCCGCCCTTGAGCCGCAGGACCCGCTTGCCTTGCCGGGCGAGCTTGACCAGGAGCGCGGCGATCTCCGGCTGGGGCAGGGTGTGGTCCTTGGGCATCTTGCCGACATAGATGCGCTCCGCGTCGCGGCGCACCAGATTCAGGACCGACTCGCCGATCAGCCGGTCGTAGAGCACGACGTCCGCCTGCTGCATCAGGCGCAGGGCACGGAAGGTGAGGAGGTCCGGATCTCCCGGACCGGCGCCGACGAGATAGACCTCGCCCAGCGGCAGCTTGCCCTCGGTCGCTTCGGCTTGCGCGACGGTCTCTTCCATGAGAACGCCCGCGGCCTCGTCCTGACCGGCGAGAAGGCGTTCGGCCACCGGCCCGTTGACGATGTTCTCCCAGAAGCGCCGCCGCAAGGTGCCGTCGGACAGGCCCCGCTTCACCCGCTCCCGGTAGCGGCCCGCGAAGCGCGCGAGCCTGCCGTAGGCGCTGGGCAGCAAGGTCTCGAAGCGCGCCTTCAGGAGCCGGGCCAGGGCCGGAGAGTTGCCGCCGGTCGAAATCGCCACGACGAGCGGCGAGCGGTCGATCACCGCGGGCATGATGAAGCTGCACAATTCGGGGCGGTCAACGATGTTGACCGGGATCCCCGCCGCCGCGGCCAGGCCATGCAGGTGCTCGTTGACGGCCGGGTCGTCGGAGGCGCCGATCGCGAGGCTGCACCCGGCGAGCGCGGCGGCCGTCAGCGGTTCCGCGAGGTGCCGGACGCCTTCGCGCGCCGCCAGCAGCGCGAGTTCGTCGTCGAGCGACGGGGCGACGACCACGACCTCGCCTTGTGACCGGAGCAGTAGCTCCACCTTGCGCGCCGCCTGCAGGCCGCCGCCGGTGACTAGGGCGCGCCGCCCGGCGATGTTCATGAAGATCGGCAGATAATCCATGTCAGAGCTCTCGAAATGGGTTTTGCGGCGCGCAGCGGGCGGAACACGCCGGTCGAAATTGCCGGGCCACGGGTCACGGGCCCTCTGATCCGGTTCGCTCGGCCCAGGCGCTCATTGCGCCGCCCCAATGGGCCGCGGTCGAAGGGTCCAGGTCCAGGATCGTGAATCGGCTGCCCTCGCGAATGCGCACGCGCAACAGGCACATGCCGCTTTCGTAGCGGACCTCGAGCAGCTCCACCGCGCGGCCGTAGGGCGCCTGGAAGCGCTCCAGAGGCATGACCGTCTCGTCGGTCACGGGTCGCCTCGGGTGAAGGCGGCCTCCAGCTGCCAATGCCAGTTACGGGGCGTATCCACGTAGTCCGGCTTGACGTCGAACTGGAGAAAGACCTCCCCGTCCTCGGCCCGCCGGCGGACGAGGGCCACGAGATGGTGGAAGGACTCGATCTCCGGGTGCTGGATGATGAGTTCGCTGAGGGTCGCCATGGGACCTCCGGTCTAGCTTTGCAGTACGCCGACCGCGTCCGTTTCCGCGATCCGGTCGAGAAAGCGCATCCGATAGACGAGGCGCCGGTGCGCGGGTCCGTCCTGGAATGCGGTTCGGTTGTGCAGCACGTTGTTGGCGATGATTCCCTGGCTGGGCGAGAGGCGGCAACGGACCGCCGGACCGTCCGGATCGGCCAGGAGATCGTTCAGGCAGGCGACGGCCGCGCGGGTCGCCGGGTCGTCCCGCCAGACGATGTTGCGTGCGCGCGCCGAGTAGCGCATGTGGAGCGCGCCCGTCGCCGGGTCGACCGAGAAGACCGGCCCGGGACGCGCCGGCCGAATCTCCGTGCCGCCCTCCCGGTTGGCGGGGATGATCATTGCCTCCGGGTGCATGAGCGCCTCGATGTAGTCCGGGTCCACGTCGCGAAGCCGGATATACGCGATCTCGTGATCGAGCAAGCCGTTTTCGCCGCCGGTCTCCGCGGCCTCCCGGCAATGGAGCAGCACGGCGCGGATCGGCGCCGTTGCCTCGTTGTAGTAGCCGTCGGTATGCCAGCTCAGCCCGCGATCGCTGTAGGGGACATAGCCGCGCCGCGGGCCCGTCTCGGCCACGGCCAGCTCACTGACCCCGCTCTCGTCCGCGCAGAGGTGCCGGTCGACGCGCCGCAGCCCGAACCCTTCCGCAAAGGCCCGGATCGCCGCCGGGTCCGCCGCGCCGCCGTCGCGGCAGGCATAGATCGCCATGTTGGCCCGCCGGCAGCGGTCCAGGATCGCGCCGCGTTCCCGCGCCCCCACCGCATCGAGGCGCGCGATCTCGACGGTCAGGTCGGCCGCGCGGACCGGGCGGCCGGCCAGCTTTTGCTCGCGCCAGCGGCCGTAGGCCTTCGCGTCACGCAGGTCGAACGGGTTGCCCATGGCACCTTTCCTATGCCGGCCCGGCGCGGCCTCTCGGCGCGCGGCGGATCACCGGCCGGCAGCTAGCATACGCCCGGCCCAGGGCGGGGTCATCTCCCGGGTGGCCCGAAATCCCGACTTTTCGACGGCAACTGCCCGAAATCGTTGACATAATTCCTGGTTGATGCAAATTTCCATAGATTCATTGCGGTTTTTGACTGGAAACAGATCAGCGATCTGATATATGATGGTTTGCGAATATATAATTTATACAAACTCGGGATAGAGGCAAGACCGCATGAGCGTAGCAGTTTTCGGGCCTTTGCCGTGGTCGCTCAGGACCGGAAATCTGGAAGGAACCCCGGCGGAATTCGTCGGTTGCGAAGGGAAATGACATGTCCAAGAAGCCGCACGACACACCTTTGCTCGACCAGTTGAAGGAGGGCCCTTGGCCCAGCTTCGTCGAAGGCCTGAAGCGTCTCTCGAGCGATGAGGACAAGCCCTATGCCGGCATGATGAAGGACCTGCTGGGCCAGCTCGAGCACTCCTACGAGAACCGCGGGGTACTGGAAGGGCGGCACCGTCAGCGTCTACGGCTATGGCGGCGGCGTCATTCCCCGCTTTTCGGAGGTGCCCGACAAGTTCCCGGAGTCCTCCGAATTCCATACCTTGCGGATCATCCCTCCGGCGGGCCTGCACTACTCGACCGATCTTCTGCGCAAGATGTGCGACATCTGGGAGAAACACGGCTCGGGCCTGATCGCGCTGCACGGCCAGAGCGGCGACATCATGCTCCAGGGCTGCTCGAGCGAGAACGTGCAGAAGGCATTCGACGAGCTGAACGAGATCGGCTTCGATCTGGGCGGCGCCGGGCCGGCGCTGCGCACCTCGATGAACTGCGTCGGCCATGCCCGCTGCGAACAGTCCTGCTACGACGAGGTCCGGACGCACCGCACCGTCATCAACGGCTTCCTCGACGAGATGCACCGTCCCGCCCTGCCCTACAAGTTCAAGTTCAAGTTCTCGGGCTGCCCGAACGACTGCGTCAACGCGATCCATCGGGCGGATTTCGCCGTCATTGGCACCTGGCGCGACGACATCCAGGTGGATCAGCAGGAGGTGCAGAACTACGTCGCCAAGGTCGGGCGCAAGTACATGATCGATGTCGTGATCACGCACTGTCCGACCCGGGCGCTCAGCCTCAACGACGACGACACCCTGGAGATCGACAACAAGAGCTGCGTTCGGTGCATGCATTGCATCAACGTCATGACCAAGGCGCTGTCGCCGGGCAAGGACCGCGGCGCGATGGTCCTGATCGGCGGCAAGCGGTCGCTCAAGGTCGGCGATTTCCTGGGCTCCGTCATCGTGCCGTTCATGAAGCTCGAGACCGATGAGGATTTCGAGAAGCTCAAGGACTTTTGCGAGACCGTGATCGATTTCTTCGCCGAGAACGCGCTCGAGCACGAGCGGATCGGCGAGACCATCGACCGAATAGGTCTGGCCAACTTCCTCGAAGGCATCGGCGTGGAGGTGGATCCGAACATGGTGAACCACCCCCGCACCAGCTCCTACGCGCGCATGGACGACTGGGATCAGGAAGTGGAGAAATGGCGCGCCCGCAAGGCCGAGGCCGCCAGTGCGAGCGAAGCTGCCGAGTAGGTGTCCGCAGTGGACACGATGTCGATAGGATCATGGAGACGAACATGAGCGAGGCGACACAACCGCGTCGACCGATCGAATCAGGGGTGATGGATCCCTTCCCGTACATGCACCCCCTGCTGAAGAAGAACTACGGCCAATGGAAATGGCACGACCGGCTGAGGCCGGGCGTGCTCCATCACGTCGCCCATGGCGGCGACGAGGTCTGGACCGTGCGGGCCGGGACCCAGCGCCAGATGGATCTCCACACCATCCGCAAGCTGTGCGACATCGCCGACCAGCACGCCGAGGGTCATATGCGGTTTACGACCCGCAGCAACGCCGAGTTCATGGTCAGCACGGAAGCCCAGGTGGGGCCGCTGGTCGAGAAGCTGCAGGACGAGGGGTTTCCCGTCGGCGGTACCGGCGCCTCCGTCTCGATGATTTCGCACACGCAGGGGTGGCTGCACTGCGACATCCCGGGCACGGACGCCTCCGGCGTGGTCAAGTCGTTGATGGACGAGCTCCACAAGGAGTTCATCCAGGAGAAGATGCCGAACCGGGTTCGCATCACCACGTCGTGCTGCCAGATCAACTGCGGCGGTCAGGGCGATATCGCCATCAACGTCCAGTACACGAAGCCGCCGAAGATCAACCACGACCTGGTCGGCAACGTCTGTGAACGGCCGGCGGTCATCGCCCGCTGCCCGGTGGCGGCCATTCGCCCGGCCATGGTCAACGGCAAGCCGTCGCTGGAGGTGGACGAAAAGAAGTGCGTCTGCTGCGGGGCCTGCTATCCGCCCTGCCCGCCGATGCAGATCAACGGACCGGAATCGACCAAGCTGGCGGTCTGGGTCGGCGGCAAGCATTCCAACGCGCGCAGCAAGCCGACGTTCCACAAGCTGGTGGTCGCGGGCTTGCCCAACAATCCGCCCCGCTGGCCCGAGGTGACCGAGGTCGTGACGACCATCCTCTACGCCTACAAGAAGAACGCCCGCCACTGGGAGCGTATGGGCGAATGGATCGAGAGGATAGGCTGGCCCCGATTCTTCGAGCTGACCGAGCTGCCCTTCACCAAGCATCATATCGATGACTGGCGCGGCGCCCGCAAGACCCTCAACACGTCGACGCACGTCTATTTCTGAGGCGACGAGCCGCCGGCCGGTCCGGAGATCAAGCAGGAGAGCATCGGATGAAGTTTGGAATCCTGGTGAACGAGGGGCCCTTTACGCACCAGGCCTCGGACTCGGCCTACCGCTTCGCCGAGGCGGCGCTGGCCAAGGGCCATGAGGTCTGGCGGGTGTTCTTCTACCACGACGGGGTGAACAATTCGAACAAGCTCGCGGAGCCGCAGTCCGATGACAGAAACCTCGTCAAGCTCTGGTCCGAGCTCGGCCGGGAGCACGACTTGGACCTCGTCGTCTGCGTCGCGGCCGCCCTGCGCCGGGGCATCAAGGACGAGTTGCTGGCTGCCGGGTTCCGTATCTCGGGCCTGGGCCAGCTGGTCGAAGCCGGGATTCAGGCCGATCGCCTGGTCGTGTTCGGCGATTGAGCGGAGGTCCGGGGCATGTCCGACGAGATGGGATACCAAGGCGAGGTCGTCAAGCGGTTCATGTACGTCAACCGCAAGGCCCCCTACGGCACGATCTACGCGCTCGAGAACCTGGAGACGGTGCTGATCGCCGCGGCGTTCGACCAGGACGTCAGCGTTGTGTTCGTGGACGACGGTGTCTACCAGCTCAAGAAAGGGCAGGACACCAAAGGGATCGGCATGAAGAACTTCTCGCCCACGTTCCGGGCGCTGGACGACTACGACGTGGAGAAGCTCTACGTCGAAAAGGAGTCGCTCGAGGCCCGGGGGCTGACAGCGGAGGAGCTCGTCGTGCCTGTGGAGGTCGTGAGTACCGAAGAGCTGCGGGAGATCATGGCGCAGCAGGACGTCGTGCTGAGCTGTTGAGAGAAGGCTGGTGATGCTGCATACGGTCAACAAGTCGCCGTTCGAGAGAAACACGCTGCAGAGCTGCTTGCGGCTGGCGCAAAAGGGCAGCGCGGTCCTGCTGATCGAGGACGGAGTCTACGGCGCGCTGTCGGGAACCGCCCACGCCGGCGAGATCGCCGATCGCATGGACGACTTCTCGTTCTACGTGCTGGGGCCCGATATCGCCGCCCGCGGTTTGGGCGAGTCGCCGCTGATCGAAGGCGTTCAGGTGGTCGACTACGGTGGGTTCGTCGACCTGGTAGCCGAACACGAGGTCACGAATGCGTGGCTCTGATGGAGCGTGATGACCTGTTTGGGTTCAAAAGGAGGAAGCATCGATGACATATGAGTACAACGGGACCGTGGTGGAAACCGACGAGGAAGGCTACATCACGGACATCAGCCTCTGGACTCGCGAGCTGGCGGAGTTCATCGCCAAGGACGAGAACATCGAGATGTCGAACGACCACTGGGAGGTGGTCAACTTCCTGCGCGACTACTACGAGGAGTACCAGATCGCGCCGGCCGTCCGCGTCCTGATCAAGGCGATCAAGAAGTCGCTGGGCACGGACAAGGGCAACAGCAAGTATCTCTACGAGCTGTTTCCCTACGGTCCCGCGAAGCAGGCCTGCAAGATCGCGGGGCTGCCCAAGCCGACCGGCTGCATCTGACCGGGATCGTGGTGGCGAGGAGTCCCTGAAACACGCACGGCCTTGCGGGAGCGATCTTCCATGTTGACAGCGGCATACGCGGTCTTGTTCTACGCGGCCTCTCTGCTCTTGGCGGGCGGGCTGGCCTACAAGATCTGGCAGTATACGAAGACGCCGGCGCCGCTCAAGATACCGACGACGCCGGCGCCGCTCACGCTGCCTGGCGTGGCCCTGCGCATGGGGCGCGAGCTGGCCCTGTTCGAGAGCCTTTTCAGGTCGAACAAGTGGACCTGGCTGTTCGGCTGGATGTTCCACTTCGCGCTGCTGCTGGTGCTGCTGCGGCACCTGCGGTATTTCACGGAGCCCCCGTGGACGTGGGTCGTGCTGCTGCAGCCCTTCGGCTTGTACGGCAGCTTTGCCATGCTCGCGGGCTTGCTCGGGCTCTGGCTGCGGCGGGTGGCGGTCGAGCGTATCCGCTATATCACCGGACCCTCGGACCACGTGATGCTGCTCCTGCTCTGCGGCATCGCGGTCAGCGGCTTCGCTATGCGCTACGTCGACCGCGTCGACATTGTGGCGCTCAAGGCTTTCGTTCTCGGCCTGATGTATTTCGACTGGCAGCCGCTGCCCGCGGATCCGGTCCTGCTCGTCCACCTGGGGCTGGTGGCGGCGTTAATGGCCGTGTTCCCGTTCAGCAAGCTGCTCCACGCGCCGGGCATCTTCTTCAGCCCGACCCGCAACCAGGCCGACAACGCCAGGGAGAAACGCCATTTGGCGCCTTGGGCGGCCAAGTTCGAGTCGACGGGTAAGTAGACCATGGCCGACTTCGACCTCCCCGAGCTCAAGGAATACACCGAGCCGCCCAGGCTCGTCGAAGGCGCCATGGGGCACCTCAGAACCTACCCGGCGGCGCCGGCGCACCAGGAGGCGCTGGGATTTCCCGGCGAGCTGGTCGAGGGCTGGCACGACAAGGCCATCGAGAAATTCGACGAGCTGCTGGGCCAGTCCCGTTCGCTGCGGGTCTATCTGGACGCCTGTGTCCGCTGCGGCGCCTGCACCGACAAATGCCACTATTTTCTGGGCACCGGCGACCCGAAGAACATGCCGGTGGCGCGCCAGGACCTGATGCGCAAGGTCTACCGGCGCCACTTCACGCTGGCGGGAAAATGGTTTCCGTGGCTGGTGGGCGCGGCGGATCTGACGGAAGAGGTGCTGGACGACTGGTACAACTACTTTCACCAGTGCTCGCAATGCCGCCGGTGCTCCGTCTACTGCCCCTACGGCATCGACACCGCCGAGATCTCCATGGCCGCCCGCGAGATCATGGACCATATCGGCAAGGGCCAGAAGTACTGCAACGAGATCATCGCCAAGGTCCACAAGATCGGCAACAACCTGGGCCTCCAGGAGCCGGCGCTGGCCAACACGCTCGAGGGGCTGGAAGAGGACATCGAGGAGGAAACCGGCGTCAAGGTCCGACTGCCGCTCGACGAGAAGGGCGCGGAGGTCATGCTGGTCGCGCCGAGCGCCGACTTCTTCGCCGAGCCGCACGTCGACGGGCTGATCGGCTACGCCAAGGTGTTCCACCAGGCGGGCGTGAGCTGGACGATCAGCTCCTACGCCTCGGAAGCGGCCAATTTCGCGATGTTCATCGGCTCCTACGAGCAGATGCACGAGGTCGCCCAGAGAATCAGGAAGGCCGCCTTGGACCTGGGCATCAAGCGCATCGTCGTGGGCGAGTGCGGGCACGCTTGGCGGGTCGCCTACAGCTTCTGGAATACCCTGGCGGGGCCGTTCGACTTCCTCGATCCCAACTACCCGGTGCCGCAGCACGTCTGCGAGTTCACCTACGAACAGATCCAAAAGGGCGCGTTGAAGCTGGACAAGTCGGCCAACGATCACATGACCCTGACCTTCCACGATTCCTGCAACGTGGCGCGGGCCTCGCGCATGGGCGACCGGCCCGGCGGGCAGTTCGAGATACCGCGCGCCATCCTCAAGGCCTGCTGCAACAACTTCGTCGACATGCCCGCCGACACTATCCGCGACGCCACCTTCTGTTGCGGCGGCGGCGGCGGGCTGCTGACCGACGACCTGCTGGAGCTCCGCGTCAAGGGCGCGCAGCCGCGCATGCAGGCCCTGAAGCAGGTCGCCGACGAACACGGCGTCACCCACATGGCGTCGATCTGCGCGATTTGTAAGAGCCAGTTCACCAAGGTGATGCCGGACTACGGCTTCGACATGGACTCGGTCGTGAGCCTGCATCAGCTCGTCAGCAACGCGATCGTTCTGGACGGCCAGGCAGAGGCCGCGGCCGGACCCGAGGAAGAGACCGAGGAGACGGCGGCCGCAGGGCAAGCCGGTCCCTGACCGGAGAGGAGCAGAGGTATGAACGAGACTCTCTTGACCAAGCGCCGCTTCAAGGACGGGGACAGCGCTCATCGTCCCTGGCAGCAGGAGATCTTCGAGGCGGATTCCTCCTACAAATGCCCGGTCTACGTCCATCGCACGCCGCCCTGCCAGGGCAGCTGCCCGTCCGGCGAGGATGTCCGCGGATGGCTCAACATCACGCGCGGCCTGGAGAAGCCGCCGGCGGACATGTCCTGGCAGGAGTACGCCTTCCGCCGGCTGACCGACGCCAATCCCTTTCCCGCCGTCATGGGACGGGTCTGTCCGGGGCCCTGCGAGGACGGCTGCAACCGCAACGAGGTCGAGGATCACGTCGGCATCAACGCGGTCGAGCAGTTCATCGGCGACTACGCCCTGGAGCACGGACTGAAGCTGCATCCCGCCGGCCCCGATACGGGCAAGAAGGTCGCCATCATCGGCAGCGGGCCGGCGGGCCTCGCCTGCGCCTATCAGCTGCGCCGCAAGGGGCATGCCTGCACGGTGTTCGAAGGCCGCGAAGAGCTCGGCGGCATGGTGCGCTACGGCATTCCGGGATTCCGCACCCCGCGCGAGGTGCTGGACGGCGAGATACAGCGCATTCTCGACCTCGGGGTCGAGACGCGCACGAACACAAAGGTCGGCGTGGACGTCACCCTGGAGGACCTGGAGCAGGAATTCGACGCGGTGTTCATGGGCCTCGGCGCCCAATCGGGCATGGCCTTGCCGGTTCCGGGCGGCGAAGCGCCCAACTGCATCAGTGGCGTCGCCTTCCTCGAGGCCTTCAACGACGGGCGCCTGAGGCACACAGCAAAGCGAGTCCTGGTCATCGGCGGCGGCGACACGGCGATGGACGTTGCCACGGTGGCGCGGCGCCTCGGGCACATCGAGCAGACGCACGAGAAGGACCGCCCGGAATCCGCCGTCCTCGGCCAGACCGCGCACGATGTCGCACGGGTGGCCAAGCGGGAGGGCGCGGAGGTCAAGATCTACTACCGCGAGGCCGTCGAGGACACGCCGGCGTCCCAGAAAGAGGTCGAGCACGCGCTGCGGGAGGGTGTCGAAATCCGCAGTTCCGTGACTCCGGTCGAGGTGATCCGGGGCGACGACGGGCGCGCCACGGGGCTGCGCATGATCGAGGTCGATTGGAAGAACGGGGACGTGCTGCCGAAGGAGGGGACCGAGTTCGACCTCGAATGCGACCTCATCGTCGCCGCCATCGGGCAAGTCTGTGACTTCACCGGGATGGAAGAGCTCGACAACGGCAAGGGCCTGATCACGGCGGACGGTGTCTACAGGATCGCCGGCCGGCAAAAGCTTTTCGCCGGCGGCGACGTCCTGCGCCCGCACCTGCTGACGACCGCCATCGGCCACGCCGCCATCGCGGCCGAGAGTATCGACCACTTTGTGCGGGGCGGCGAACCGTCACGCCGTCCCAAGGTGGACGTGCACCACTACGACCTTCTGGACAAACTCCGGGAAGGGGGCCACGAACCGACGGAATACGACCACCACCAGGAGCGGGGCACCTGTTTCGAGGACTACGCGGTGCACAACTACGAGGACCGCTCGCAGGTCGAGATCGTACCCTCCGACGAGATCTTCCTTGGGCATTTCAGCTTTACCGCGCGCCGCCGCCGCGAGGAGCAGGACGTCTCGGCGGAGGCCGTGCTGGGCCAATTCAAAGAGCGCATGCGGGGGCTGTCGGAAGAGGAGGCGCAGGCCGAGGCCGCCCGCTGCATGAGCTGCGGCACCTGCCTGCAATGCGACAACTGCGTGATCTTCTGCCCGCAGGACGCGGTCCACCGGGTGAAGAAGACCGAGGCCACGCTGGGCCGCTACGTGGAGACCGACTACACCCGCTGCATCGGCTGCCATATCTGTGCCGACGTCTGTCCGACCGGCTACATCCAGATGGGGCTGGGAGAGTAACCCATGGGCCGCCATCTCGTCCTCGCCCTGCTCCTGCTACTCGCGCCGGCCGCGGCCGCGGCGCAGGACAGCGACGCCGGCCGCGTGCCGCTGCCCACGATCGTGAAGGGCAAGGGCGAGGCCTGTGTGGCCGACACCGCCTACATGCGGCGCTACCATATGACGGAGCTCGACCACCAGCGCGACGAGACCATGCACCGCGGTGTGCGGACGAGGAAATTCAGCCTCAAGGAGTGCGTGGACTGCCATGCTACGCCGGCCCCCACGGGCGGATATGTTTCCGTGAACGCGCCCGGTCAGTTCTGCCGCAGCTGCCACGACTATGCCGCGGTAACGATCGACTGCTTCCAATGCCATGCCGCCAGGCCCGGCGAGACGGCAACCAAGCGGGCCGGCGAATTCCCGCGCACCGCGGGCAAATTCCGGCAAGAGAGTGAAGTGCAATGACCGGCCGCACGCCGCAACAGGGATTCGATCCGCAGCGCCGCCGTTTCTTGAGCGCCGCCGCGGCCGCTGCCGGCGTTACGCTGGCGCCTGGCGTGACCCTTTACGGCGTCACCGCGGCCGGTTCGGCGGCGGCGCGCGCGCCGGAGGATCCCGTCACGTCGAGCGTGCGCTGGGGCCTGCTCGTCGACGTCAACAAATGCCGCGACGGCTGCAACGCCTGTGTTACGGCCTGTGTCGAGGAGAACGGGTTGCGTGGCAACGGGCGGCCGGAAACCGACGCCCAGTGGATACGCAAGGTGGAGCTCCGCGACCCGTCCACCGGGGCCAAACGGTCGCTGCCGTTGATGTGTCAGCATTGCGCCTCGCCGCCCTGCGTCGACGTCTGCCCGACCGGCGCCTCCTTCAAGCGCGCGGACGGCATCGTGCTGGTCGACAAGCATATCTGTATCGGATGCCGCTATTGCATGTTGGCCTGTCCCTACAAGGCGCGCTCCTTCATCCACGAGGTAGTCGAGGACCAGAAGCCCTACGCGCCGCGCGGCAAGGGGACCGTGGAAAGCTGCACCTTCTGCGTCCACAGGGTCGACGAGGGCCGGACGCCGGCCTGCGTCGAGGCCTGCGCCGAGGCCGGCGGGGATGCCATGACCTTCGGGGACCTGAACGATCCGAACAGTCGGATCTCCAAGCAGGTCGCCGCCTATGTGACCGACCAGATCCGCCCCGATCTCGGCCTCGATCCCGGGGTGCGGTATCGGAACCTGTGACCGGCGAGGGCACGATGAGGCGAACCACCTACCGCGAGATCACGGGGCAATACATCGGGTTCTATGGCCTGATGGCCGGGTTGGGCGTCCTGATCCTGCTGTCGCTCGCGGCGGCCTGGCACATGGAACACCAGGGACACCACGTCACCGGCATGACCAACCAGATCGTCTGGGGCATGCCGCACGTCCTGGCCATCTTCCTGATCGTGGCGGCCTCGGGGGCGCTCAACGTCGCCTCGATCGGAACCGTGTTCGGGCGAACCTGGTACAAGCCGCTGGGCCGTTTGTCGGGCCTGCTGGCGCTCGCGCTTCTGGTCGGCGGGCTCGCGGTCCTGGTTCTGGACCTCGGCCGGGCGGACCGGATCCTCGTCGCCATGACGACCTACAACTTCAAATCCATCTTCGCCTGGAACATCTATCTCTACACCGGCTTCATGGCGGTCGTCGTGGTCTATCTCTGGGTCCAGATGGAACGGCGCATGAACCGCTTCGCGCCGGCGGCGGGTCTCGTGGCCATGATTTGGCGTCTCGTGCTCACGACCGGTACCGGCTCGATCTTCGGCTTCCTCGTCGCGCGCCAGGCCTACGACGCCGCGGTCATGGCGCCCCTCTTCATCGCGATGTCGCTGTCCCTGGGACTCGCGTGCTTCAATCTGACCCTGGCCGCGACCTGCCGGGGGACCGACCTGGAGCTCGGGGACGGCTTGGTGAGCCGGCTCGGCCGGCTTCTGGGCGTGCTCGCCGCCGTGGTGCTCTATTTCACGGCGGTGCAGCATCTGGCCAACCTCTATGCCGCCGAGCACGCGGGCATCGAACGGTTCATTCTGCTCGAGGGCGGGGTCTTCACGGCCCTGTTCTGGCTCGGGCAGGTCGTGCTGGGCGGTCTCGTTCCGATCGCCCTGGTGTTCACGCTGCCGGCGGGACGGGCGCTGGGCCGGGTTCTGCTCGCCTCGATCCTGGTCTTCCTGGGCGGGATCGCGCAGATCTACGTCATCGTGATCGGCGGGCAGGCCTATCCGCTGGTGCTCTTCCCGGGAAAAGAGGTCCAGAGCAGCTTTTTCGACGGCGTGGTGATGAGCTATGCGCCCAGCTGGCCGGAGATCACCTTGGGCGTGGGCGGCTTCGCGATGGCCGCAGTGATCGTGATGGTCGGTCTCAGGGCCTTGCGCTTCCTGCCGGAGAGCCTGGCCGACGCCGCCTTGGACCCGCATCACAGTGCAGCGCCGACGGGCGCCGAGGAAAAAGCGCCCGCCTAATCGAAACCTCGGCTTCCAGGTTGCGCTCGGTCGCTGGCCGCCCTGGCGCAGAGTTTCCCGCGCCGTCCTGAAAAAACCAGCTGGACTTGGTGCGAAAGGAAAGGAGGATTCGAGGCATGGCGCATCTCCTGATCTCGGCCGCGCACAAATCCTCTGGCAAGACTTCGATTTCGGTCGGCATCGCGGCCGCGCTCTCTCGGCGCGGGCTCTCCGTCCAGCCCTTCAAGAAAGGGCCGGATTATATCGATCCTCTGTGGCTCGGCCGTGCCGCCGGCCGGCCCTGCCGAAACCTCGACTTCTACACGATGGGCAAGCGGGAGATCCTGGAGCTCTTCGGCCGCCATGCGGCAGGTGCCGATTTCAGCCTGATCGAAGGCAACAAGGGCCTTTACGACGGTGTCGACGTGGCGGGCGCCGACAGCAACGCCGCCCTGGCCAGGCTGCTCGACGCGCCGGTGCTCCTCGTCATCGACGCGCGCGGCATGACCCGCGGCGTCGCGCCCTTGATTCGCGGGTACCAGGATTTCGATCCGGCTGTCTCGATCAAGGGCGTGATCCTGAACAAGGTCGGTGGGCCGCGGCACGAAGGAAAGTTGCGGGCCTCGATCGAACGATACACCGATGTCCCGGTGCTGGGCGCGGTCCGCCGCGACCCTGAGATCGAAATTCGCGAACGGCACCTCGGGCTTGTCCCCGCCAACGAAGAGTCCGGGGCCGAGGCGAAGATCGCACACTTGGCCGAGACCGTGGCGGAGCAGGTCGATCTCGACCGGATAGTCGCGCTCGCGGCCGAGGCCAGCCCGCCTGCCGCGCCGACCGTGCCGTTCGCCACGCCGCGCGCCGCGGACCTGCGCATCGGGGTCGCCCGCGACGCCGCCTTCGGCTTCTACTACCCCGACGACCTCGAGGCCTTCGCCGCCAGTGGGGCGCAGCTGGTGCCTTTCGACACCCTGCACGACCAGTGCCTGCCCGACGTGGACGGGCTCTTCATCGGCGGCGGTTTTCCCGAGGTCCACATCGCCGCGCTTTCGGCCAACCACAGTCTGCGCGCTTCGATCAAGGCGGCCATCGAAGGTGGCCTGCCGGCCTACGCGGAATGCGGCGGCTTGATGTATTTGGCGCGAAGCCTGACTTGGCGCGGCGAGTCCCAAGAGATGGTCGGCGTCATTCCCGGCGACGCGGTCATGAACGAGCATCCGGTGGGCCGCGGCTACGTACAATTCGAGGAGACGGGCCAGGGGTCGTGGCTATTGGACCCCGACGCGGGCGTCGGGACCCCGGCGCGGCTCTCGGCGCATGAATTCCACTACGCATCGCTCGAGAATCTTCCCGGCGATCTCGCCTACGCCTATCGCATGCTGCGCGGGGCCGGGGTCGATGGACAGAACGACGGCATCGTAATCGGGAACCTGACCGCGAGTTTCATGCACCTGCGCGATGTAAGGTCGACCCCCTGGGTCGGCCGGTTCGTCGCCTTCGTGCGGACCAAGACGGCTCCGGATCCCTCCGGCTAACCGGCCGCCCAGCCACGGACTCGTTCTCCGCGGAGATGTATAATAAAAGAATACTGGCGGCGGATTATCGTAACTTATTGAAAAGACGGGATCATATCCCCCAACGCCTTCGGATTGTACAAGAAATATATACTTCAGGCGGATTGCCGGGAGGTCGAATCGCCTGTCCGACTTGCCAGCGCAGTAGGGTAAGCTATTGAAAATAATGATATAAGTCTGCTTTTCTCCGGTCTCAATAAACTCTGGCATGGAACTTGCTTCGTTATAGGGTGAAAACGCATACACGAGGTGGCGTCATGGCCGAGAAATCAAATATCCTCATCGTAGACGATGAAGAAGTGGTCCGCCTCAGCCATCTCAGGACCCTGGCGGCCGCTCACTGCAAAGCGGAAGCGGCCTGGAACGGAACAGAGGCGCTGCATGCGATGGAGCAGCATCCGTTCGACGTTATATTGCTCGACCTTCGCATGCCGGATCTGGACGGCATGACGGTCCTGAAGACCATCAAGGAGAGGTGGCCCGAGAGCGAGGTCGTCATCATCACGGGGTACCCGTCCATCGAGACCGCCAAGGAGGCAGTCCGCCTCGGCGCGTACAACTACCTCGCCAAGCCGGTCAGTCCCGACGAAATCGTCGAGGTGGCCAATGGCGCCCTGATGCAGAAGAAGTGGGCCCTGCGTAGCGACCGCAACGGCCCAGACAGTGGGGACCGGTTCAAGTACCGGTTCCCGTGGGAGCACTAGTAGCCCCGCATAGCGAGGCAAGGAGGAATGGTCATGAATACGTCACCGAAAGTGCTGGTAGTTGACGACGATGAAGTCGTCGGCCGGAGTTTCGACCGGGTCCTCACTCAAAAGGGTTATGCGGTGAGCACCGCCCTTAGCGGGCCCGAGGCGCTGAACGAGATCAGCGGGAAGGATTTCGACGTCGTCTTCACCGACATCAAGATGCCGGGTATGGACGGCTTCGAGGTGACCAAGCGGATCAAGGAGAAGTGCCCCTGGACCCCGGTGGTCATAGTCACCGGCTATGGCACGGCCGCCAACGAGGCCACGGCCGAGGTGTTGGGGGTATCGGGCTTCGTGCGCAAGCCTCTCACGCCGGAAATGATCGAAGGGATCACCTTGAAGGCCCTGCACGAGAAAGAGGCGGGCGAGGCTGCGCCGCAAGCGGCCGAAGCGGCCGTCGAGCCGCGTCCCGAGGTGGCGGAGACGAGCGTGTGGAAGACCATCGCCGGCATCACGAAGAACACCGCACTGCTCCTCGCGGCGCCTTTCGTGGGGCTGGTATACGCCGTTTCCCTGCCTTTCGTCGGGCTGGGCATGCTGGCCTGGTTCGGGGGCCGCGCGGTGGTGCGGCGATACAGGTCGGGGTGATCCTCCGGCGCTTGAACCACGCGCGAGCGGCCGGCCGCTGCCGAACAAAAGGAAGCGGCCGTCGTCGGGGGGCGAAACGCCCCCCGGGGGAGCCCGAGAGGGGAAAGGAGCAAGACAGATGGACAGCGCTCGGAGAAAAGGCGCAACGGCAAGCGGGGCCCTCGGCGCGGGTGCCGTCATTGCTGGCGTTGCGATGTTTCTTGTGCTGTTTCCCGTTGCGTTCGGGTCCGCCATTGCCGCAACGGGCAGCCAGACAAGCTCTCTGTCCGAAGCGGACGAGACGTGCCTTGCCTGCCATGCGTTCGAGGGGATGGAGAAGACTCTCGCAAACGGGGAGGCGCTGTCCCTGCACGTTCGGGGCGAAGCCTTCGGGGAGTCGGTCCACGTCTGGATGGGCTGCGCGGGCTGCCATGGGGATGTCGATCTCGAGACCCACCCCGTAGAGAGGAATTTTGACAGCGCGCGCGCATATCGCGCGGCTGCATCGCAGGTCTGCTCGCAGTGCCACTCGGGCGAGAGCTTGAAAGACGGCCCGGCGCATCACGCGCGGGTGTCGGGTGCCGGCGGTCCGGCCTGCGCCGAATGCCACGACGCGCACGCCATCGGGAAAATGGCGGAGTGGAAGGCGAACGTCGAAGAAACGGCCTACTGCCTCACCTGCCATGGACAAGCCCTCGGCGCCCCGCTCGGAGACGGCGGGTTGCACTCGCTGTCCCTCGACGAAGCTGCTCTCCGCAGTTCGGTGCATCTCGATCATGCATGCGCGGATTGCCATGCCGGCTTCTCGAAGGAAGCCCACGAGGTGAAAACTTTTGCGAGCCCGCGCGAGCGGTCCATTGTACGGGCCAAGGTCTGCCGCCAATGCCATGGGGATAAGTACGAGCAATACGCCGAGAGCATTCATGCCACCCTCCTGGAGGACGGCAACCTGGCGGCCCCGGTCTGCACGGATTGCCACGGGTCTCATGCGGTCGGCCCCAAGGCCACCTACGAGACGATCGCCGGCGTGCCCTGCAAGAAGTGTCACGAGAACATCTTCGAGGCCTATCTCGGGAGCATGCACGGCCAGGCCCGCAGCAAGCCAGGCCACATCGCTGCCCCCATCTGCGCCGACTGCCATCGCGCCCACGAGGTCGGCGTCGCTTCGACGGGCACCCGGCTGAAAGACGCGTGCCTCGCGTGCCACGAGGGCGCGACCGTCAGCCACGAAGCGTGGCTCCCGAATACCGCGCTGCATCTCGAGGTGGTGTCTTGTCCTGCCTGCCATGCGCCCAAGGCGCGGCGCAGGATCGACCTCGGGCTCTACGACGCGGTGGCGCGAATGCCGGCTACGGAGCAGGAGGGCCTGCCGCGGTTCGACGACCGTGTCCGCGCGGCCGACGCCGAAGGCGATGGCCTGGATGCGATGGAGCTGTGGAACCTGGTGAGGGATATCAACCGGGAGGGGACGGCGGCCGAATTGTCGCTGCGGGGCCGAATGGAGGTTCGCACCGGCGTCGAGGCGCACCAGCTGTCCGCCAAGAGCGAAGCGGTCCGGGACTGCCACACCTGCCACAGCGACAGTGCCGACCCGTTCCAGAGCGTCACGATCTCGATCGTCCGACCCGACGGCAGGCCGGCGCACTACGAGGCCGACAAAGAGGTCCTGAGCTCCCCTGTTTCCGTGGGCTCGGTAAGCGGCTTCTACGCTGTCGGCGGCACGCGCATCAAGCTGCTGGATATCCTGTTCCTGCTCGCGGTGCTCGGCGGCGTCGCCGTGCCGGTCGGGCACATCACGATGAGACGACTCCTCAGGAAAGACCGGTAGTCAGGAGAAGAAAAATGACACGGTTATACCTCAACCCTCTTCCGGTCAGGATCTGGCATTGGATCAATGCGACCGGCTTCGTGGCCCTGATCGTCACCGGCGTTCAGATCCGGTATGTCGGATTGATCGGGCTGATGTCCTTCGAGACCGCCGTTGACCTGCACAACTGGATCGGCTTCGTCGTCATCGGCAACTACTTCATTTGGCTTCTCTTCTATCTCTCCACGGACAAGGTCAAGGCCTATCACCCGGACCTCAATCCGCGGAAGTACTTTCGCGAGACCTTCCGCCAGATCCTGTACTACGGTGCCGGCATATTCAAAGGCGCCCCCAATCCACACCATCCGAACCCGTACAACAAGTTCAACCCGCTGCAGAGAATGATGTACCAGATCGTCATGCTGCTCATCGTACCCCTGCAGTTCGTCACCGGCCTCCTGCTCTGGGACGTAAAGCGCTTTGCCGGGGCGGTCGAGCTGCTCGGCGGGGTGCGGGTGGTGGATACGGTCCACGTGCTGATCTTCATCTTCTTCGCGTTCTTCATCTTCGTCCACGTCTACCTGGGAACTCTCGGTCACACGGCGACGGCGCACTTCAAGGCGATGTTCACCGGTTACGAGGACATGGAGGAAGAGCCCGGCAGCTAGGGGCGCGGGCAAGAGGGCGGCCGGGAGGACGGCGTCTCACCTCACGGCCGCATGAGGAACACGGAAGGGACGCGCCGGGGGATTGCGTTCAAGAGGCCCCGGCTCCGCCGGGGTCATGTTCGCTTCCCCGGATCCGGATGTTGTACTTCTTCATGAGCGCCTGAAAGTTGCTGCGCTGAATGCCGGTGTCCTCGGCGCTTTTGGTTACGTTCCAGGCGTTCCTCTTGAGCGCCTCGAGGACGAAGAGCCTCTCGATGTTTTCCACCGACTTCTCGCGCGCGACCTTCTTGATCCGCTTGAGCTCGTCACCGGTTCTCGGTACGTCGAGGTCGAAGCGCGGGGCCATGTCGATGATTTCCAGCAGGTGACCCTGGCGGATGACTTCGTCGGCGGAGAGGATCACCGCGCGGTGGATGGTGTTCTCGAGCTCCCGCACGTTTCCGGGCCAGTCATAGTTGACGAGCAGGTTCATCGCCCCCACGGAAAACTCGGTCATCTTCTTCCCCAGGTCCTCGCCGAAGACCTTGAGGAAGTGGAAGGCCAAGCCGGGGATATCGTCGCGGCGGTCCCTCAAGGGCGGTATCTGGATCGGGAAGATGTTGATGCGGTAGAAAAGGTCCTCGCGGAAGGTCCCCTCGGCCACCATCGCCTTGAGATCCTTGTTCGTGGCGGTCAACAGCCGGATGTTGGCGTCCTGGACACGAGTATCCCCCACAGCCTTGAATTCCCGTTCCTGGATGACCCTGAGGAGCTTGGCCTGAGTGGACAGGATGATGTTGCCGATTTCGTCCAGGAAGAGGGTTCCGCCCTGTGCGACTTCGAACATCCCTCGCTTATTGGCGACCGCACCGGTGAACGAGCCCTTGACGTGCCCGAACAGCTCGCTCTCCAGGAGGTTTTCGCTCAGCGAGTTACAGTCGACCGGGACAAAAGGCTTGTCCTTCCGAAGGCTATTGTAGTGGATGGCGCGGGCGATCAGCTCCTTGCCGGTGCCGCTTTCTCCCATGAGCAGGACGGTGCTGTTGGTGGGCGCGCACTTTGCAACGAGCCGATAGACGTTCTGCATCTGGGTGCTGGAGCCGATGATGTTCTCGAAACGGTACTTAGAGCTGACCTCGCTTTTGAGGTCGAGGTTCTCGCGCAGCAGCTGCCGTCTCTCGAATGCCCGGTCGACCACGAGCTTGAGTTCGTCCGGATCGAAGGGCTTGTGCAGGTAGTCTAGGGCGCCCAGCTTCATGGCCCGAACGGCGGTCTCGATCTGGGAAAGTCCGGTGACCATGATGACGTCGATGTCTGGGTGCGACTCCTTCACTCTCTGGAGCACTTCCAGGCCGTCGATCTTCGGCATCATGATGTCGAGGATGAGTACGTCGTAGTAATTCTCCGCGACCTTTTCGAGCGCCTCCGGGCCACCCCGGGCGGCCTCGACCTCGTACTCGCTGTCGCCGAGAATACGAAGGCAACTCCGGAGGATGATCTCCTCGTCGTCAACTACCAGTATCCGGCCGCTCATCGACTGCTCCCGCCACTTCTGCTTTCTGCGTCTCCAGGGGGAGGTAGATGCTGAACGTGGAGCCCTCCCCGACAGTACTTTCCACTTCGATCGCCCCGTTGTGGGCCTGGACGATCCCATGGCTGACGGACAGACCCAACCCCGTCCCCTCACCCACCCCCTTCGAGGTGAAGAAGGGATCGAAAATCCGCCGAAGGTCTTTCTCCGGGATTCCGCATCCGGTATCGACGATCGAGAGCTCCGCCATGGGCACGGGCGCCATGCCCGGTTCAAAGCTCCTCGGCTCCGGGGAACGGCGGCTGCGAATGGTGATGCCGCCTTCGTCTTCGATGGCGTGCTGGGCGTTGACGAGCAGGTTCATGACGACCTGCTTGATCAGGTCCTCGTCGATCCAGACCGGCGGCAGGTCACGGTCGAGGTCCATGGTGATCTCGATATCGTGGAGATGCGCGGGCCGTTCGATGAGGTGCGCCGTGTCCTCGACGATCTGGTTCAGGTCGGCGAATTTCTTTTCCGGCGCCTTCTCACGGGCGAAGTCGAGAAGCCTCCTGATGATGGAGGAACATCTCTTGGTTTCCTGGATCACCAAGTCCAGATCTTCCGCCTCCGGGCTTCCGTCCGGCATCTTGTCCCGCGTGAGGTGCGAGAAGGTGAGGATCCCGGTCAGGGGATTGTTCAGTTCATGAGCGATGCCGGCCGCGAGCAGTCCGACCGAGGCCAGTTTTTCCCTCTGCACGGCCTCTGCCTGGGCAATGTGGAGTTCCCGGGTCTTCTCTGCCACCTTCTGCTCCAGGGTGTGGCCCCACTCCCGCAATTCCATCTCGGACTCTCTGAGGGCCAGTGTCATGTCGTTGAAGGAGGTGGCCAGCTGACCGCACTCGTCGTGGCTGCGCACCGGAATGAGCTGCTCCAGATTCCCCGAGGAGAGCCTCTTGGCCCCTCTTTGCAGGTCCCGCAGGGGCACATAGACCATGCGGTGCACGAAGAAGCTGACGCAGAGCGAGGCGACGATGATGAAACCCAGGGAAAAGCCGACGATGGTGAAGGTATTCGTCCGGATCGCCTGATCGATCTCGTCGAGGGAGTAGACGATATCCAGAACGCCGAGAACCGACTGGTCTTGGCTGTGCACATGGCAGCTCGCCGTGTAGCACGACGCCTCGTTGCGGATCACCGCCATGCTGCCGAGCCGCCGGGCCCCATCCCCGTTGGCGAAAATCCGCGCCCTCTTGCCCTTGGGAATCTGCTTCAGAGGTTCCTCGCCCTGGTGACAGTGGAAACAGGCTTCGG
>JAOUCL010000218.1 GCA_029859805.1 Rhodospirillales bacterium
CAGCAAAGCATTTAGAACACGCTTGGGCGCTTCAATCTGCGGAAGATGTCCAACACCGGGAAACGTCTGGAAAGACGCCCGAGGAATGAGACCGTGGAGGCTTTTCCCGCGTTCTAGCGGGATCCACGGATCATCTTCACCCCAGAGAATTGTGACAGGACAACGAATGTCCCCAAACATCGGTTCAACTTCGGCGGTGTAGCGTTCATCAGCCTGAGCGAACTGCCGATAGAAGCTGACTCTTCCTTCTTCGCTCAGCCACGGCGCAACTAGCTGGGTAAAGTCGTCGTCTGCAATCTCACTGACCAGCGCGCCCTGGATGTAGGCTTCTACCACCGCCTTGTGGATGTGCGGGGGCAACCCTGTGAAGGCCTCGACATGCCGGCCGACATGATCGAAGAATTCCGATCCCCACGGTCGCATTGCGACAACATTCATCAGCGCATAACGTTCGAAATCGCACCCATGCAGCAGATGGGCGCGGAGTGTGGTGGCACCGCCGAAATCGTGTGCAACAACCTGCGGACGCTTCAGTTTCCATTGCTCCAGCAATTCCGCAAACACGCGGCCTTGCATATCAAGCGACGTATCCTGATGAGCGTCTTTACTGGATTGTCCGTAACCCGGCATGTCGTACCAGTGGACGCGATAGTTTTCTGCCAAGGTTGGAATGATGCGATGCCATGAGTAGGAAGACCACGGCCATCCATGAGCAAGCACCAGATCGGGGCCTTGGCCTGCTTGTCCCGCCGCGACCGAACCTGCGGAGGTCTCAACGGTCTCGCTCAACGTCCATTGCATACGAATTTCTCAGCGCTTCAATCTGTTATCAAGCGCTAGCATATCACCTAGTTTCGTAACCGCCGACATTTCCGCTTCGGGTCATACGCGGTCTTGGCGGGCCTTGCCCAGCTGCGTCGGCTGTCCGAGGTGGAGCGGACCACCAGGCCACGAAAGCTGACATTGGCGCTGCAAGGTGCAGGACCGCCGCCGTCCTGCTGCACGCAAGAAGCATTCAGCGAGTTGCCCAACACGCAAGGCACCTTTCGGGCTGCGGTCGCGCCAGCGAATAGCACAGGCGCGCGGAGGGGGCCGAGGGGGGCTGCCGGGGGCCTGTCGGCATATAGCGGAATCAACAGACCGGGGACCGGGGGCGACTGTCCAACAAGGTAGAGCCCTCGACCTGACAACGTGTCAGACTTGCCGAACAGGCCAAGAAAATGCGTCCCCCACGCTCACAGGAGCGCCGCACACGGCGGTTGAGGCCCTGGCGGGTGTCTCGGCACCCTGGTCCTGATCCATACCGTTCTACGGGCTCTTATTAGCCCCCTGTTAGCCCAAGCCCCCTCAAGGCACCTGTGAGCAAATCAAAGGCCGATGGACATCTGCCAATGCTTTGATTTTATTGAAAGAAATGGTGGGCGCACAAGGACTCGAACCTTGGACCCGCTGATTAAGAGTCAGCTGCTCTACCAACTGAGCTATGCGCCCACGGGTCGCGGAGGACAGGGCGGGTAGATAGCAACTCGATCCGGCTTTGTCGAGGGGGCTTTGTCGAGGGGCTTGCGACAGCTATTCGAACCCTATCAAAGCTCGGTGTTGAGGCCGGTGCGCGGGATGCGCACGTCGCGGTGGATCGAGATCGACATCATCAGGCCGAGCGAGATCAAGACCGTCATCATCGCCGTCCCGCCGTAGGAGATCAGCGGCAGCGGCACGCCGACCACCGGGATCAGGCCCATGACCATGGCGATATTGATGAAGACGTAGAGGAACAGGTTGATCATCAGGCCCATGGCCAGGAGCCGGCCGAAGTGATTGCGCGAGCGGATCGCGATCGCCGCGCCATAGACGAAGACCAGGGTGTAGAGCCCGAGCAGGCCGAGGCCGCCCAGCATGCCGAACTCCTCGGCCAGCATGGTGAATATGAAGTCGGTCTGCTTCTCGGGCAGGAATTCCAGGTGGGTCTGCGTGCCCTGCAGGAAGCCGCGGCCGGTCAGGCCGCCCGAGCCCAGCGCGATCTTCGACTGGATCGTGTGGTAGCCGGAACCCAGGGGGTCGGATTCCGGGTTGAGGAAGGTGAGCACGCGCTGGCGCTGGTAGCCGTGCAGGAACTGCCAGCCGATCGGGATGGCGCCGAGCCCGGCGACCACCAGCACGCCGAACTTCCACATCCGCACGCCGGCAATGAAGAACATCGCCACGCCGACCATCAGCAGCATGGCGCTCGTGCCCAGGTCGGGCTGCTTGACCACCAGGGCGGTCGGCACCAGGACCAGCGCCAGTGGCAGAAGGAGCAGGGTCGGACGGCCGATATCATCGCTCGCCAGGCCGTGGAAATAGCGCGCCAGCACCATGACGAGGGCGACCTTCATGACCTCCGAGGGCTGGATCCGGATGACCTTGAGGTCGATCCAGCGCTGCGCGCCCATGCCGGTGCTGCCCATGACCTCGACCGCGACCAGCAGCAAGAGCGCGCCCAGATAGATGAGATAGGACTGGCGGAACCAGAAGCGGATGTCGAAGAGCGCCACGACCGACATGATCAGCAGGCCGGCGCCCAGGCGCACCATCTGGCGCGAGGCCCAGGGCTCCATGCTGCCGTCGGCGGCCGAGTAGAGCATGGCGACGCCGCTGGCGCCCAGCGCGAGCACCAGGAAGATCAGGCCCCAGCTGATCTGCGCCAGCTTCTGGCTGAACTTGAGCCGCGGGTTGCGCGGGCTGGACAGGTCCGTGAAGTCCATGGCTCAGCCTTCCCGCACCTGGCTGCTGGCCAGCAGCGGCAGGCCCTGGGCCGCCGAGGGGTCGCGCCGCTGGACCTCAGTCAGGATGTCGCGGGCGATCGGCGCGGCCACCTTGGAGCCACCGCCGCCGTGCTCGACCACCACGGCACAGCAGTAGCGCGGCTTGTGCACTGGCGCGAAGGCGACAAACAGCGCGTGGTCGCGGAAGCGCCAGGGCAGCTCGTCGTTCTTCTTGACGCCCTCGTCGCGCTCGGCCTTGGTGATCCGGCGCACCTGCGAGGTGCCGGTCTTGCCCGCCATCTCCCAACCTTCCTTCGCAATTCGCCGCCAATAGGCTGTGCCCTTCTTCTCGTTGACCACCGCGTCCATGGCTTGGCGGACCAGCTTGAGATGCGCCTCGGGCACGTCGAGCGGCGCGAAGACCGGGGCCTCGGCACCGACCACCGGTCCCTCGCCCTCGACCTCGCGGAAGCCGCGCGTGACGCGCGGCGTGACGGCCCGGCCCGAGGCGATGCGCGCAACCATCACCGCGAGCTGGAGCGGCGTGGCCAGGATGAAGCCCTGGCCGATGGCGGTGACCAGCGTTTCGCCCTTCTGCCAAGGCTCGCCGATGGCGCCCAGCTTCCACTCGCGGGTCGGCACCACCCCGGGGCGCTCGCCCGGCAGGTCCACCCCCAACGGCTGGCCCAACCCGAAGCGCGTGGCCATCTCGGAGATCCGGTCGATGCCGGTGCGCTTGGACAACTCGTAGAAGTAGACGTCGCAGGACTGCTTGATGCCGCCGATCATGTCGAGCCAGCCGTGGCCATGCTTCTTCCAGCAGTGGAAGCGGGCGTTGCCCAGCTCCAGCCAGCCGCGGCAGAAGGCCAGGTCGCCGGGACTGGCGCCGGCGCCCAGCGCGGCCAGCGCGACCATCATCTTGAAGGTCGAGCCCGGCGCGTAGAGTCCGGCGACCGCCTTGTTGGTCAAGGGCGAGAGCGGATCGTTGACCAGGGTGCCCCAATAATCGGGCGAGATGCCCAGGCTGAAGGCGTTGGCGTCGTAGCTGGGCGCGGAACCCAGGGCCAGAACCTCGCCGTTCTCCACGTTCATCACCACGGCCGAAGCGCTCTCGTGCGCGGCGAGCTGCTCGTGCACAAAGAGCTGCAGCTCGGCGTCCAGGGTCAGCACGAGTTCCTTGCCCGGCACGGCCTCGTTGCGCCGCTGTTTGAGCTCGCGGATCACCCGGCCGGCGGCGTTCACCTCGATCTGGCTGGTCCCGGCCGCGCCGCGCAGCTTCAGGTCATGCTGGCGCTCGACGCCGTTCTTGCCGATCCTGAAATCGGGCAGCTCGAGCAGCGGGTCTCCGGTCAGCTCGGACTCCGACACGGCCGAGACGTAGCCCAGGACCGGCGTCATCGGATCGCCGAAGAGGTAGCGCCGAGTCCGGCCCACGTCGATGCTGACGCCGGGAAGCTCGGGCGCGTTGACCTCGATGCGGCTGACCTGTGGCCAGGTCAAGTTGTCCCGCACGGTGACCGGCACGAAGGCCCGCTTGCTGGTGGTCTCGCGCAGCACGCGCTCGCGGTCGTAGTCCGAGAGCTCGATAATCTGGCCGAGCGCGTCCAGCGTCCAGGCGACGTCGCGGGTCTGCTCGCGCACCAGCACGACACGGTAATTCTGGACGTTGTCGGCGAGCGGCAGGCCGAAGCGGTCGATGATGCGCCCGCGCGGCGGCGCGAGCAGGCGCAGGTTGATCCGGTTGTCCTCGGCCAGGGTCGCATAGCGGTCGGACTCGAGGATCTGCAGGTAGTACATGCGCCCGGCCAGGGTCGACAACAGCGCCGCCTGGCCGGCACCGATCAGCATGGCGCGCCGGGTGAAGATCCGGTATCGGGTCTGGTCGTCGTTGCGTCGCGCCATGGCTGCCCCTAGCCTCCCCGCCCGGCTACTTCAGAAAGGCCTTCTGGGCCTGGGCGAACAGCCAGGCCAGACAGGGATAGGCCGCAACGGTCGTCAGATACTGGAACAGGACCGGCTGGACCTCGAGAAAGACCCCCTGGAGCAGGCAGTTGAGCAGCCACATGAGATAGAGCGCCGCGGCCGCGACTATGGCGAAGAGCACCCATAGCGCCTGGAACGAAGAGCGTGCAAAGATGCGGCGTTGCGTATCGATCACGACGTGGACCATCAACAAGGCCATTATGCCGACGCCGAGGTGCCCGCCGGACAGGAGGTCCTGAAACAAACCGACCAGGAAGATCGCCCAGACCGTCATCAAGTTCGGGCGGTGCACCGCCCAGTAATAGACCGCGATCAGCGCGACCGAGGGGATGACCGGCGCGATCTTGGGGACCTGCAGCGGCACCATGCCGACCATGATGAGCAGCAGCGTGATCGCCAGGGGCGACAGGCTGCGGGCTATAATGTCGAGGCGGTGCCAGACGCCTTGCTTCACCGACCGTTCCCCGGCGACTCGCTACCGTCAAACGAGCGCAGTATGCCGGGCAATTCGAAATCAACCAAGCGCAGATATTGCATGTGCCCCCAGTCGACGAAGGGCCGCACCCGGATACCCTCCTCGTCGACCGAGGTGACCCGGCCGACCGGCAGACCCGGCGGGAAGACCCCGCCGTGACCGGAGGTCATCACCCGGTCCCCGGGCTTCACTTCGACCCGCGGCTCCAGGTACCGCAGGTGCGGCTCGGCGGTGTTGTCGCCCACCAGCATCGCCCGGTCCTGCGCGTCGCCGACCAGGATCGGGATCCGGCTGTTCATATCTGTGACCAGCAACACCCGCGAGGTGCCGTTGCCCACCTCGGCCACGCGCCCCGCCAGTCCGTCGCCGGTGAGGGCCGCCTGCCCTGGCTCGACCCCCTCGCGCGCGCCGGCGTTGAGCAGCACGGAACGAACGAAGGCGCCGCCCTGATCGGCGATGACCCGCGCCGTGACGTAATGGAGCGTCGGATCCGGAACCAGGTTGAGCGTGGACCTGAGGGCTTCGTTTTCGGCCTCGAGCCGGCGCGCTACGGTCTCCCAGTGCCTCAGCCGCTCGTTCTGCTCGCGCAGTTCGGCATTCTCGGCGGCGACCGAAACCAGCTGCCCGCCCTGTTCGACCATTTCGTTGAACGTCGCCACCGGACGCGAGGCGGCATCGAGGATTGGTGCGACGGCGTCGGCGACGGCTCTGCGCGCGCGTTCGACCACCACGCTGTCCGCCTTGTCCAATAGCATGAGGGCCACGGCAACACCGGCAAGAAACAGAAGCGCAAAACGCTGGGTCCACGCCTTGACCGGCGTAGCCAGGCGCATAACGGAACCCGCGCGTCTATTCACACCCCCTCCGAGATCTGGGCCGCTGTCGGAGCAACGGTCGTGACGCAGTCTATGGAAGCTACACGCAAACGTATAGGGCCCGAACGTTAATAAAGTCTTTACAATTAGTACTCGATGAGCACGTTTCGCATGGTCGTGAGCTCTTCAAGGCACCGTCCGGTGCCCAATGCGACGCAGCTGAGCGGATCGTCGGCGATCGAGATCGGCAGCCCCGTCGAGGCCCGCAGCACGAAGTCGAGGTTGCACAGCAGCGCGCCGCCACCGGTCAGGACGATGCCCTTGTCGACGATGTCGGCGGCCAGCTCCGGCGCCGTGTGCTCGAGCGCCACCTTGACGGCCTCGATGATGGCCCCGACGGGCTCGGCCAGGGCCTCGGCGATCTGCCGCTCCGAGATGATCAGCTCCTTGGGCACGCCGTTCATCAGGTCGCGTCCCTTGATCTCCATGGTATCGCCCTCGCCGTCCTCGGGCGGGCTGGCGGTGCCGATGTCCTTCTTGATGCGCTCGGCCGAACCTTCGCCGACCAGAAGGTTATGGTTGCGCCGGATATAGGCGATGATCGCCTCGTCCATCTTGTCGCCGCCGACCCGCACCGAGCGCGAGTAGACGATGCCGCCCAGAGACAACACGGCGACCTCGGTGGTGCCGCCGCCCACGTCGACCACCATGGAGCCGGTCGGCTCGGTCACGGGCAAGCCGGCGCCGATCGCCGCCGCCATGGGCTCCTCGATCAGAAAGACCCGCCGCGCACCGGCGCTTTCCGCCGACTCCTGGATCGCGCGCCGTTCGACCGCGGTCGAGCCCGAGGGCACGCAGATGATCACCTGGGGGCGGGCGAAGCTGTGGCGGTTGTGCACTTTGCGGATGAAGTGCTTGATCATCTCCTCGGCGACTTCGAAGTCGGCGATCACGCCGTCGCGCAGGGGCCGGATGGCCTGGATGTTGCCCGGCGTGCGGCCCAGCATCATCTTCGCCTCGTCCCCTACGGCGCAGACTTGCTTCCTGCCTCTAACATCGGCGATCGCAACGACCGAAGGCTCGTTCAGGACGATGCCGCGGCCCTTGACGTAAACCAGTGTGTTCGCTGTGCCCAGGTCTATGGCCATGTCAGCGGAAAACATGCCGAGTAGGCGTGCTAACATCTCGACGTCAGATCCTCGATCCGATCAGGTGAAGGAGTCGCCACGGCGGACGTGGGGAGGGAATAACCTTCCGCCGTGGGGATTTCAAGGAAATGCTTTCCTCGGTCCCGCCATGCCGCTGCCGGGACCTAGGCCGACAGCGCCGCGGGCGCCGTCTTTTCCCGTTTGACCAGCAACTTGTTCAGCGCATTCACGTAGGCTCGGGCCGAGGCCACCAGGGTGTCGTAGTCGGCGCCCTGACCGTTCACCGTCTTGCCCTCTTCCTCTAGCCGCACGGTCACCTCGGCCTGGGCATCGGTGCCGCCCGTCACGGCTTGGACCTGGTAGAGCTGCAGGCTGCCTTCGTGCGGGAAGATCTTGCGGACCGCCGCGAAAACCGCATCGACCGGTCCGTTGCCGTCGGCCTTCTCGACCTTGGTCTCGCCGTCGACCTCGAGCCCCAGCTCGGCCGTCTGCGGGCCCTTGGAGCCGCAGACGACCTGCAGCGAAACGAACTTGATGCGGTCGTTGTGGCGCACCACGGCGTCGTCGACCAGGGCGATCAAGTCCTCGTCGTAGACGTCCTTCTTGTGATCCGCCAGATCCTTGAAGCGCTGGAAGGCATCATTCAGCTCATTGTCGCCCAGCTTGAAGCCCAACTCCTCCAGCTTGGTCTTGAAGGCGTGCCGGCCCGAGTGCTTGCCCATGACCAGGGTCGAGCGGGTCAAGCCGACCGACTCCGGGGTCATGATCTCGTAAGTCCCGGCGTTCTTCAGCATGCCGTCCTGGTGAATGCCCGACTCGTGGGCGAAGGCGTTGGCCCCGACGATCGCCTTGTTGGGCTGGACGTTGAAGCCGGTGATCGCGGACAGCAGGCGCGAGGCCTTCATGATCTTGGTCGTATCGATCCCGGTCTTGTAGGGCATGGTGTCGTGACGCGTCCGCAGTGCCATGACGACCTCTTCCAACGCCGCGTTGCCGGCACGCTCGCCGATACCGTTGATGGTGCATTCGACCTGGCGCGCGCCGGCCTGCACGGCGGCCAGCGAGTTGGCCACGGCCAGTCCCAGGTCGTTGTGGCAGTGCACCGAAATCACCGCCTGGGACTGGCCGTGG
>JAOUCL010000501.1 GCA_029859805.1 Rhodospirillales bacterium
CGATCGGAAGTAAGAGGGTTGCGTTGCTCCGGGTCATACCATGACGCAGAATGATCCAAGTTTCGCCGAGGGGGACATGCGCATGGCCGCGACGGAACCGAAGGTAAGCGCCACCGTCGACTTCGACCGCGGCGGAAAGCACTTCGGCTATCTCGGCATTCCCCATTCCCGGAACGAATCGGGCTGGGGCGCGGTCCATCTGCCGATCGTCTCGATCAAGAACGGCCAGGGCCCGACGTTGGTCTGCACCGGCGGCAACCACGGCGACGAGTACGAAGGCCCGATTGCGCTCATGAAACTGGCCCGGGCGCTGGATCCCGGGGAGATCTCCGGCCGGGTGATCCTCATTCCCGCCCTCAACTACCCCGCGGTCATGGCTGGGACCCGCGTGTCGCCGATCGACGGGGTCAACATGAACCGGGCCTTCCCGGGCGAGCGGAGCGGCACCGTCTCGGCCATGATCGCCCATTACGTCCAAACCAGGATCCTGCCCTTGGCCGACGGGCTGCTGGACATCCATTCGGGCGGCAAGACCCTGATGTTCTCGCCCTTCGCCTGCTACCACCGGATAGCGGACAGCGCGGTGATGGAGCAGGCCAAGGCGGCCGCGCTGGCGTTCGGCGCGCCGATCAGCCTGGAGCTGGTGGAGCTCGACGCCGAGGGCATGATCGACACCTCGGTGGAGGAGATGGGCAAGGTGTTCGTCGGCACCGAGCTGGGCGGCGGCGGCACGACGACGACCGAAACGGTCGCCATCGCGGAGACCGGCATCCGCAATCTGCTGGCCCATTTCGGGATCCTCGACGAGACGCCGCAGACCCGCGAGGCGCGCGGCCTGCCGCCGACCCGCAGGATGCACATGCCGGATCCCGACTGCTACGTCATCGCCGAGGACGGCGGCATCTACGAGGCCCTGCTCGATCTGGACTCGCCGGTCGAGGAAGGCGACGCCGTCGGCCAGGTCCACTTCCCGGAAAAGCCGGAGCGGGCGCCGGCCGTCTACCGCGCCAAACGCCCCGGAACCCTGATCGGCCGCACCCACAAGGCCTTGATCGAGCCCGGAGATTTCCTCGCCCTGATCGCGGAGGAGGTATGATCCCGGCGACGGGTCAGCCCCGCATGCGCTCGCCCCGGGGATCGAACAGCGCCTCGGTGACCAGCGTCGCCGGCCGCATTTCGCCCAGGATCTCGATCTCGAACTTGGCGCCGTCCTCGATCATTCCGGTCGGAACGAAGCCCAGCGCGACCGACTTCTCGACGTAGTGGGCATAGCCGCCGGAGGTGACGAAGCCCACGACTTCGCCGTCCTTCCAGATCGGCTCGTCGGCCCAGACGTCCGCGTCGGCGGCGTCCACGACGAAGGTGCAGAGCCGCCGCTTCGGCGGGTCGTCCTTCTCGCGCCGCGCCGCCTCGTGGCCGATGAAGTCGTTCTTCTCGAAGGACACGAAGCGGTCGAGCCCGGTCTCGGCCGGCGTGTAGTCCGGCCGGTACTCGCGCATCCAGGAGCCGAAGGACTTCTCCAGGCGCAGCGACATCATGGCCCGCATGCCGAAGGGCCTGAGCCCCAGGTCGCCGCCGGCCTCGGCCAGGGTCTCGTAGAGCGACACCTGGTGCCGGGGGGCCACGTAGATCTCGTAGCCCAGGTCGCCGGTGTAGGTGATGCGGCAGACGATGGCCGGGACCAGGCCGACCTCGATCTGCCGGACCGAGAGGAAGGGCAAGGCCGCGTTGGAGACGTCGGCCCTTGTCACGCGCTGCAGCAGCTCGCGGGCCCTGGGCCCGGCGATCTGGAAGCCGACGCGGTGCGCCGAGACGTTGCTCAAGGCGACCCCCTTGTCCGGGATGTGCTCCATGAACCAGCGCATGTGATAGGCCTGGGCGGCGTAGGAGGCGGTCAGCTGGAAGCGCTCGGGGGCCAGCCTGGCGACCGTGAAGTCACCGATCAGCTTGCCCCGGCTGCTCAGCATCGGCGTCAAATTGATGCGGCCCTCGCGCGGCATGCGGTTGGCCATGATCCGGTTCAGCCAACCTTCGGCCTCTGGACCTTCGACCTCGTACTTGCCGAAGTTGTGGATCTCGTTGATGCCGACCGACCTGCGCACCGCCCGGCACTCCTCGCCCACGGGCCCGAAGGCGTTGGAGCGGCGGAACGAGGGGGTCTCGGCCAGCGCCTCGCCCTCGGGCGCGAAGTAGTTGACGTGCTCCATGCCGTAGGCGGAGCCGAAGACGGCGCGCCGGGCCTTCCACAGGCCGTAGGCCTGCGTCGTCCGCAGCGGCCGGCCGGCCGGCAGCTCCTCGTTCGGGTAGGAGATCGCGAAGCGCCGCTGATAGTTCTCCATCACCTTGATCCGGGTGAAGGGCCTGGTGCAGGTGTCGCCGTAGCGCGCCACGTCCATCGCGAAGACGTCGCGCGACGGCTCGCCCTCGACCATCCATTCCGCCAGGGT
>JAOUCL010000219.1 GCA_029859805.1 Rhodospirillales bacterium
CCGGGGACAGTATACTTATCTAAGGCACCAGTCGTTGAACCCCACTGTAAGGGGAGAATTACGTAACCTGTCCCCGAAACTCTGTCCCCGAAACTCAGAACTGCCGTGAACTGCCGTGGTTCAGGCTTTAGAACTTGCCGTTGTCGTTTTTCCACTCGCTGCGCGGGGGGATCGCTTCAATTCTGGGGACAGTATACTTATTTCGGACACTAGTCGTGGCGCCCTAGGGGAAATAAGTAAACTGTCCCCGAATCTCGGCGGCCGGAGCCGCCCATCTTGCCGCCCTTTGCCATTCAAGCACAGCGCTCCACGGAGATCGAGGAGCAAAATCCCGTGGCAAGCCGCATTCGGCTACGGTAGCCTCACGAGAAGGAAGCCAAATGGGAAATGCCGGTTTGGAGGAGACGCAGCATGGACCGATTCACCGGCGGTTGCCTGTGCGGCAACGTCCGAATTGTGGCGTCGGGACTCCCATACCGGGTCGGCCTTTGTCACTGTCTCGACTGCCGCAAGCATCATGGGGCCCTTTTTCACGCTTCCGCGGTGTTCCCTCAGGATGCGGTGACGATCGATGGCGAAACACGCGACTACGCCGGGCGGTTTTTCTGTCCCCGCTGCGGCTCGTCCATTTTCGCACGCAGCGCAGACGAAATCGAAGTGAACCTAGGATCCCTGGATGCCCCTGACCAACTGATGCCAACCTACGAAAGCTGGATCGTCCGTCGCGAGTCCTGGTTGCCGCCGTTTCCGCTCACGAGACGATACGACCGCGATCGTGACGCCACGGGTCGCTTTGAGGAGTAGGTCGCACGAACGGTGCGAAGGCGCCGTTACGAGGTGACGAGAGGGTATTAGGCGTACAGCGGATACCCCCTAGCTGCCGGACTTGGCCGTTCGATAGACGCCCCGGGCGTAGTTCAGGGCGTTTCGGTAGTAGAAATCCGCGTTCGCGAGGTTCCCTTCCGAAGCATCCAGCGTCTTTATCAGTTTGCCTGGTACGCCGGCGATGATCGAATTCTCGGGGAATGTCGCGCCTTCATTGACGATCGAGTGGCCCGCGACAACGGAGTTGGACCCTATCGTTGCGCCATCCATTACGGTCGCGTTGATTCCGACAAGGCAACGGTCGCCGATCGTGCAGCCGTGCAGCGTGGCGTGATGTGCGATGGAGCAATCGTCGCCGATCAGGGTCGGGTGATCAAAGCCGATATGGATCATCACGAAGTCCTGGACGTTCGTGCGCGCTCCGATCCGCACTTCATTCAATTCGCACCGGATGACGACCTGGGGCCAAATCGACACACCGGGTCCCACATAGACCTTCCCGTACATCAGCGCGGTCTCGTGAATGAATGCCGGCTCGTCCAAGACCACCTCCGGGCCAACAAAACCCATAGCCAGCACTCCCTCCGCTCACCCTCGCCCTTTGCGCTCCAGCAATTCCGCTCTCTACAAGGGAAATCGAGTTGCGCGATGATAGCCATGGAAACTGCTGCCGGCAAACGCGACCGGACACCAAGACGAAGCGATAGGCACATGTTTGGTTGGCTATTCGGACCCCGCGGCGGCGACGCCGCCCCCTCACGGGACCGGTTTCAAATCGAGTTCGAAGCGCTTTTCGATGCGGCGCATGAGCTGGTCGCGCACCTGGCGGTAGGCGTCGAGGCGCATGTCGCGGTTGCCCTCGACGATCGAGGGGTCGAGGGTGTTCCAGAACTCGACCTCACAGGCCATGGTCCGGGTCAGCTCGACCGCGCTGTGCTGGGCCTCCGGCGACAGCGAGATGATCAGGTCGAAGGAGGTGTCCTCCAGGTCCTCGAAGGTCTTGGGGCGGTGCTTCGACAGGTCGATGCCGATCTCGTCCATGACCTCGACCACGAAGGGATCGATCTCGAGCGGCCGGATGCCGACGGAGTCGACATAGATCCTGTGGCCCAGCAGGTACTTCAGCAGCCCCTCCGCCATGGGCGAACGGACCGCGTTCCGGGTGCAGCTGAACAGCACGGCGTGGGGCAGGTCCGCCACCTTTCCCTAGTCCCCGATGCCGGAAGCGCGTGAGTCACCCCCGCCCCGAGCGTTCCGCCGGCTTACGCGGCGCCACTGGCACCACGGTCCGCCCGAACCCGCCGTCGAGCAGGGCAATTGCATGTAGCGGTGTTCGATGGCCATGGTTCGAGAGGCCGCCCTCACCCTGAGCCTGTCGAATGGGGGCGGCTCCTCATGCTCGTCCCTCGACAAGCTCGGGATGAGGAAGCTCAGCATGAGGATGGTTGTTTGTTGCAAATAAGGAACCTCATCCTGAGCCTGTCGAAGGATGAGGAGCGCCCGAAGGGCGCGTCTCGAAGGGCGCCAAACACACCGCGCCCACATGCGATTCCCCTGCCCCGTCGAGGGGGAGGGGCGACCGTAGCGACGATGGCGCCGCGCAAGCCGCCCGAGCGCCGCACGCCGGGAGGGCGCAACCCATTGGCTTGCCTTGGCGTCCCCTCCCCCCTTGCGGGGCAGGGACAGGGTGGGGGGTGTATCGCTCATGGCCGAGTCCTGGTATCAGCCCCGGATATGCAGCACGCAGATCAGCGTGAACAGGCGCCGCGCGGTGCCGAGGTCGATTTCGGCCTTGCTGTCCAGCCGCTCGCGCAGCAGCTCCGCGCCCTCGTTGTGCAGGCCGCGGCGGCCCATGTCGATCGCCTCGATGCGCGACGGGCTGGCGGTCCGGATCGCCTCGAAATAGGTCTCGCAGACCGTGAAGTAGTCCTTGACCAGCCGCCGGAACGGCGTCAGCGCCAGCGTGATCGCCGTGACCGGCTGCTCGGCCTCGCTGCGGACGTCGAGCTTGAGGCGGTTTTCCTCTATGGAGAGGTGCAGGCTGTAGGGCCCCTGGAAGTCGCCGACCGGCGCGAAGGTGTTCTCCTCAAGCAGGTCGTAGATCGCGACCGCCCGCTCGTGCTCGACCTCGGCACTGCGGCGCACGACCGTGTGCTCGTCCAGCGCGATGTTGATCAAGCGCTGGTCATTGTCGCGCTCGCTCCGGTCGTCGTCCATCACCCCCTCGACCGCTCGGCGTTTATACCAAAGGTCCTTGATAATGACTCATTTCACCGAGGCGATTTTGGCCGCCAGCAAGGCGCGCGCTGCGCCGTTGTGCTGGTACAACAAGCGGTGTGCAACGCGGCTGGCGGCCAAAAGCGCCCGGCCCTGCGGGTGGGGCGCATCGGGGCGCCGGGAGCGTTGCGGCGCTTGCCCGATGCGCGCATCGCGCTGCGCACCGCGCCTGCCCGGCGACCCGATTCGCTCCCATGAAATGAGTCATTATCAAGGACCTTTGGTATTAGTCGTCCCGGTCCAGGCGAATCTGGACCGAGAGGGCGTGGGCGTCGAGCCCCTCGGCCCGCGCCAGGGTGACGGCCGCCGGACCGATCCTGGCCAGCCCCTCGGGCGTGCAGGCGATCAGCGAGGAGCGCTTCATGAAGTCGAGCACCGAGAGGCCGGAGCTGAAGCGCGCGCTGCGCGCCGTCGGCAGCACGTGGTTCGGGCCCGCGACGTAGTCGCCGATCGCCTCCGGCGTGTGCCGGCCGAGGAAGATGGCCCCCGCGTTGCGGATCTGATCCGCCAGACGCTCGGGCTCCGCGACGGCGAGCTCCAGGTGCTCCGGCGCGATGCGGTCGACCAGCGGAACGGCCGCCGCCAGCTCCGGCACCAGGATGATCGCGCCATAGCTTTGCCAGCTCGTGCCGGCGATCTCGCTGCGCGGCAGGCGCTGGAGGTGGACCTCGACGGCCCGCGCCACGGCCTCGGCGAAGTCCGCGTCGTCGGCGATCAGGATCGCCTGGGCGGCGGTGTCGTGCTCGGCCTGGGACAGCAGGTCGGCGGCGATCCAGGCCGGGTCGTTCTCCCCATCGGCCACGACCAGGATCTCGGAAGGGCCCGCGATCATGTCGATGCCCACGGTGCCGAAGACCTGGCGCTTGGCCTCCGCCACCCAGGCGTTGCCGGGTCCCACCACCTTGTCCACCGGGGCGATGCTCTCGGTGCCGTAGGCCAGCGCCGCGACCGCCTGGGCGCCGCCGATGCGGTAGACCTCGTGCACGCCGGCGCGCCTGGCGGCGGCCAGCACCAGCGGATTGAGCACGCCGTCGGGCGCCGGCACGGTCATGACGATGCGCGGCACGCCGGCCACCCTGGCCGGCAGCGCGTTCATCAGCACGGAAGAAGGATAGGCCGCCGTGCCGCCGGGCACGTAGAGCCCGGCCGCGCCCACCGGCGTCCAGCGGTGGCCCAGACGAATGCCGGCCTTGTCTTGGTAGTCCAGGTCCTCGGGCGTCTGGCGCCGGTGATAGGCCTCGATCCGCCCGGCCGCCAGGTCGAGCGCCGCCAGCGCCTCGGCCGGACAGGCGGAGTCCGCCGCGGCCAGCTCGTCCTCGCCGACCCGGAGCGTCGCGGAGGTCAGGGCGAGGCGGTCGAAGCGCTCGGTGAAGGCGATCAGCGCCGCGTCGCCCTCTGCCTTGACCTCGGCCAGGATCGCCGCCACGTCGCGGGCCACGTCCTCGGCCGTCTCGCGCTTGGCGGAGAGCAGGCGGGCGAAGCCGGCCTCGAAATCCGCGTCGGCCATGTCCAGCTTAAGCGGCATCGGCGGCCTCGCGGAAGCGTTCGATCCAACGGGTGATCTGGGCCGGCCGGGTCTTGAGCGCGGCCCGGTTGACGATCAGGCGCGAGGTCACCTCGGCGATCGTCTCGACCTCGACCAGGTCGTTGGCGGCCAGCGTCGCGCCGCTCGAGACCAGGTCGACGATGCGCCGGCAGAGTCCCAATCCGGGGGCCAGCTCCATCGCCCCGCTCAGCTTGATGCACTCGGCCTGGACGCCGCGCCGGGCGAAGTGCCGTCGCGTGATCTCCGGGTACTTGGTGGCGACCCGGATGTGGCTCCAGCGCGCGGGATCGTCGTGCGTCCCCAGCTCGCGCGGCTCGGCGACCGCGATGCGGCATCGGCCGATGCCGAGATCGACCGGGGCGTAGAGCTCCGGATAGTCGAACTCCATCAGCACGTCGTTGCCGGCGACGCCGATCTGGGCGCCGCCGAAGGCCACGAAGGTCGCCACGTCGAAGCTGCGCACCCGGACGATCCCGAGCTCCGGGTGGTTGGTGGCGAACCGAAGCTGGCGCGCGCCGTCGTCGGTGAAGGCCGGCTCCGGCGCGATGCCGGCGCGGCCGAGCAGCGGCGTCAGCTCGCCGAGGATCCGCCCTTTCGGCAGGGCCAGCAACAGGGAGGCGTCGGCGGGCACGTCGGCGGGCACGGGTCCGCTCTCCGCGTCGCGCGCGGTCTTGGAGCTGTTCCGGTCGATCGCCCTCGACATCCGATATCCAACCTCGTCATGCCCCGGCTCGCGCCGGCCATCGGCACCAACGGCCAAGTCCAGGCCGTCAGGCACCCGCCCGGCCATGACACAAAATGACCCATGGGTCCACCGAGAATCAAACCCCCGTGGCGGCGGCTTATACCAAATCTTGAGAGCGGTGACTCATGGCCGCTCCTTCGACAAGCTCAGAGGATGAGGCTTCGAGACGCGTTCTTCGAACGCTCCTCATGCTTCGACAGGCTCAGCATGAGGTAAGCTATTGAGATGAAACATATATCCTCATCCTGAGCCTGTCGAAGGATGAGGAGCCGCCCCCTTCGTCAGGCTCAGGGTGAGGGGCGGCGTCTCGAAGCATGCTGACTGGGTCGGCATTTCCTGGATCTGGCATTAACCCTCGTGGCCGGCCTTTTCCCGTTCGGCGGGCTCGGCCTCGCCGTGCGCCGGCTGCCAACGGGTCGGCCAGGGCTCGCCCAGGTCCTCCACATGGCAGGCGATGGCGGCGACCTCGAGGCGTATGGCGGCGTCGCCCGAGAACAAAAGGGTGACCGCGTCCGGCGCGGCGTCGATGGTCAGCAGGTTGAGGATGTGGTCCTTGTTCTTCAGGTCCAGGCCGCGAGTGCGCACGGCCCGCACCCGGTCGAAGCAGACGCCGCAGTTGACCCGTTGGAAGGCGGGCTCGCCGGCCTCGTCCTCGAAGCGGGCGTCGCTGGCGGGCGCCGCCTCCTGCAGGTTCGGCGGCGTGCCGGGCGGCGCGGATTCCCACTTGAAACGGTTCGCCACCAGGACGAAACGCTTGTCGCGCTTCAGGTAGGCGACGTCGGCGAGCGGCACCAGGGCGTCCTGCAGCCAGGCCGCGATCACCTCCATATCGAGGGGGTCGTGCGCGCGCAGCTTGATCGAGGACGACATGGCCCGCTCCTACCCTTCGAGCCGCTCGATGTTCGCGCCGCAGGCGGCTAGCTTCTCGACCAGCCGCTCGTAGCCGCGGTCCAGGTGATAGACCCGGTTGATCTCGGTCTCGCCCTCCGCCGCCAGCCCGGCCAGCACCAGGGACACGCTGGCGCGCAAATCCGTCGCCATGACCGGGGCGCCGGTCAGCCGGTCCTGGCCGCGCACCAGGGCCGAGGCGCCGTGGACGTTGACGTTGGCGCCCATGCGCGCCAGCTCCGGCACGTGCATGAAGCGGTTCTCGAAGATCGTCTCGGTGATCATCGCCGCGCCTTGGGCCGTGGTCATCAGCGCCATCATCTGGGCCTGCAGGTCGGTCGGGAAGCCCGGGTATGGCTCGGTCATGGCGTCGACCCCGGCCAGGCGCCCGTCGGCCCGCCGGACCTTCAGGCCGCGGTCGGTCTCCGCGAAGGCGACGCCGGCCTCGGTCAGCAGCTCGATGACGCTCGACAGCTGTCCGGCCTCGGCGCCGACCAGCTCCAGCTCGCCGCCGGTGATCGCCGCCGCCATGGCGTAGGTACCGGCCTCGATCCGGTCGGCCACGACCCGGTGCCGGGCGCCGCGCAGCCGCGCCACTCCCTCGACCACCAGGGTATCGCCGCCCAGGCCCTCGATGCGGGCGCCCATGGCGGTCAGGCACTTGGCCAGGTCCGTGACCTCGGGCTCGCGCGCGGCGTTGATCAGGCGCGTCTCGCCCCGCGCCAAGGCCGCGGCCATCAGCAGGTTTTCCGTGGCGCCGACCGAGACCTTGGGGAACACGACCTCGGCGCCGACCAGGCCCTTGGGCGCGCGGGCCAGGATGTAGCCGTCCTTGAGCTCGACCTCGGCGCCCAGCAGCTCCAGGCCCTTGAGGTGGATATCAACCGGCCGGGTGCCGATCGCGCAGCCGCCCGGCAGCGAGACCTCGGCGTGGCCCTCGCGCGCCAGCAGCGGCCCGAGGACGAGCACGCTGGCGCGCATCTTGCGCACCAGGTCGTAGGGCGCGCGGGTGCTGGCGATCCTGCGGGCGGTCAGGGCGACGGTGCGGCCGTGCTCGCTGCCCCCGCCGTTCATGTCGATCTCGACCCCGTGCTGCTCCAGCACGCCGGCCAAAGTCGTGATGTCGAGCAGGTCAGGCAGGTGCTCGAGGGTCAGCGTCTCGTCGGTCAGGAGGCTCGCGGTCATCAGCGGCAGGGCCGCGTTCTTGGCCCCGCCGATCGCGATCTCGCCCTTGAGCGCCCGCCCGCCACGGATCCGTAGTCGATCCATTACCGCCCTCTAACGCTGTGCTTTCGGGTAAATACCTGAAATGACGGCAACATATGCCTTTCTCCCGTCACCGGCCGATCGCCGCCGGCAACGACAAGAACATGGGCATTCGGGTCGGAACTTTCCATCCTTGGCCACCCCATGGCCGTGCCATCCCGCCAGGTCCCGAACGGCCCCTGAACGCCGGGCGCGTCGCGGTTTCTACTGTAAAGCGGCATGGGCCTCAAGCCTCGGTCTCAAGCCTCGCCGCCCTCGGGTCCCTGCCCATCGCCAGCGCCCTCGCCGGCACCCTCGCCCGCACCCTGCCGCCCGCGGGCCTGGGCCTTGCGCTTGCGCAGGTTCTCGCGCAGCGCCTCGGCCAGACGCGCCTCGCGGTCCCGGCGGGCCTCGCGGCCCCGTTCGGAGAGCTTCGGCTGTTTGGGCGGCGCTGCGCTCATCGGCGCGCAATCTGCGGCCCGATTGCGGCAAGGTCAAGGCACCGCCCGGGACAAGGCCCGGGACAAGGCCCGGGACAAGGCCCGGGACAAGGCCCGGGACAAGGCCCGGGACAAGGCCGGGGACAAGGCCCTTGCGTTCGGCCGGGCCCGGTGGCATCTTGCCGCGCGTTTCCGGGCCCCCGTGTACGGACCCCGGTGCCGCCGTAGCTCAGGGGTAGAGCACACCCTTGGTAAGGGTGGGGTCGTAAGTTCGATTCTTACCGGCGGCACCATTACTTAGCTGATTTTTTAGAAGGATTC
>JAOUCL010000035.1 GCA_029859805.1 Rhodospirillales bacterium
GGCCGTGGCGCGCGTTGCGAAAGGCCCGGACGATGAGTGGCGTAAAGACCTGGGCATCGAGCAGCACCACGTCGGCCTGGATCTCCTGCATGTCCTCCGGACTGACGGGGCCCTCTGCGAGCTTCCGCTCGAGCAGCTGCTTGATGCGGCCCGCGCGGTTGCCCATGTCGTGGCCCGGGTTGAGGTAGAAGATGCCGCCGCCCGGCCGCAGCTGGTTCAGCGGATTGTTGTCTAGCGAGATCCCGGCCGGATCGTTGTTGGCATTGACGAAGAAACCGGCCGGGGGGTTGACGATCTGCGGCATCTCCGCGAAGGGCAGGATCTCGAAGGGCACCGCCTGGCCGGGCTGCGGACTCGAAACCGGCAGCCACTCGTTGCCGCCCAGGCCGTTGCGGATGAAAAAGGGCGGCCGGCCGGCGACGAAACCCGCCTGCAGGTCCTCCCGGATCGGCAGCTCGGCGCTGGTGAAGTAGGCGATGTTGCCCGCGGTGTCGACGTAGGCCCAGTTCTCCGAGCCGAAGTCGAAGTTCTGCAGGCCCGCGACGAAGTCGTCCAGGTTGCCGGCGAGGTCCCAGGCCCGGAAGGCCTGGATCTCACGCGTGCCACTGAAGCCGGTGTACTGGATACTGAGGGCCGCGCCCGTCGCCGCGTCCAAGGCGACGATCGGCCCGTCGTTGCGGCGTGGGACGATCAGCACCGCCGCAGGAATGTTCACGTCGTCCGGCGGTACGACGATCAGGTTGTCGGGCACGCCGTCGCCGATCACGTTTACGCGGAAGACCTGGGGGATCGGGATGATGGGCTCCGGGTTTCCCAGATACAGGGTGCTCAGCAGGCTCGGCGAACTTGGGTCGGGCACGACCTGCTCCTGGAACACGTCGGTGACGTCCATGGGGTTGACGGTTGCGCCCCAGGCGATGGTCTTGTTCTGGCCAAGGATCACGTAAGGCACGCCGGCGAAGCTGCCGCCGATGACGTCGAAGCCGGCGGGGTCGGCCTTCAGATGGTTCTGGTAGAAGGTCGAGGGGGTGTCCAGGTCCAGATGCGGGTCATTGGCGATCAGCGGCCGGCCGCTTACGGTGTTCTCGCCGGCGACGGCCCATTCGTTGCTGCCGCGCGGATCGTCGCCGAGCCGCACGGCCCCTCGGACCTCTGGCAGCGCGCGCAGGCGCTCGAGATACTCGCGCGCCATCGCCAGGGTCTCCGGGCGCAGCGCGGCCGCGGCGCGGCCGTTCCGCCGGCTTTCTGCCGCAACCGTCGCGGCGACGGTCGCCGTCTCCAGGTTGGCGTCGGGCACGGTGGCCGCGGGGTCGAAGGGGGCGCTGCGGTTGGTGTCCTCGAGGAACAGGGCCGTGCCGTCGAAGCCCTCGGCGAGGCCGGCTGTCACATAGGCGACCAAGGTCTCCGTGCGTTCGATGTCGTCGAGGTCGAAGGAGAGGCTAAAGGCGATCAGCTTGCCGACCGCTAGGCTGTCGACCGCAGTCCAGGGGTCGAACGTCCGCTCGAGCGCGAGGTACTCCGGCGGCAGCGGATGTGTCGTGACATAGGCGTTGACGCCTGCGGTATAGGCGTCGAGCGCGGCCTGCGTCTCCGTGGACAGGAGGGGCAACGAGCGCTCGGCGGCGCGCCGCAGCCCGAGGACCCGCAACTCGACGTCGCTGGCCAGCGCGGCGCCGCCCACAAGTTCCGCCAGCGTGCCGCTCGCCTGGCGGCGCCGGAAATCCATCTGGAACAGCCGGTCCCGGGCGTGCACCCAGCCCTGCATGAGGATCAGGTCGTGCTCGTTCTGCGCGATGATATGCGGGATCCCCTCCTTGTCCCGGATGACCTGGACCTCGGCGTCGAGCCCCAAGAACGGGATCGGCGATTGCGCCGACGCCGCCGAGGCCAGGAGAGCCAGCGGGAGAAGCAGGAGACAGCTCGGGCGGAATGCCATGGCTTCGCCTCCGTGATTTCGCGATGTGCGATCTGCCCGACCTCGCGCGGAATATCCTCGGACGCGCATCGAGGTACGGGTTTCTCAAACGATACACCATCCCGCCCCAGGATGCTATGGCTCGGCGCAGCTTCTGGCCCGTCACTCCGCCGCCGCGCGACTGATGGTCAACCAGCTTTCCAGGTCGGCGAGCGCCCGCGCCGCCATCGCCGGCCGGCGTTCCTTCTTCTTGATTTTCTTGCCGGCCACGGGTTCCAGCGGCGGGAACAGGCCGAAGTTGACGTTCATCGGCTGAAACGTGCTGGCCTCCGCGCCACCGGTGATGTGGGCCAGGAGCGCGCCGTGCGCCGTGGTCGGCGGCGGCGCGGCGATCTCCCGGCCGAGCCGTTCGGCCGCGGCGAAGTGCCCGGCCAGAAGGCCGATCGCCGCCGATTCCACGTAGCCCTCGACCCCCGTGATCTGGCCTGCGAAGCGCAGGCGCGTGGCGGCCCTGAGCCGCAGGCTCGCATCCAGGAGGCGCGGGGAGTTCATGAAGGTGTTGCGGTGCAGGCCGCCGAGGCGCGCGAACTCGGCGGCCTCCAGGCCCGGGATCATGCGGAACACCTGGGACTGCTCGCCGTACTTCAGCTTGGTCTGGAAGCCGACCATGTTGTAGAGCGTGCCGAGCGCGTTGTCTTGGCGCAGCTGGACCACGGCGTAGGGCCGCCGCTCGCTCCTCGGATCGGTCAGGCCGACCGGTTTCATCGGGCCGAAGCGCAGGGTGTCCGAGCCCCGCTCCGCCATGACCTCGATCGGCAGGCAGCCTTCGAAATAGGGCGTCGAGGTCTCCCAGTCCTTGAACTCCGTCTTCTCGCCGGCGATCAGGGCTTGGATGAAGGCCTCGTACTGGCCCTGATCGAGCGGGCAGTTGATATAGTCGGCGCCGCCGCCGTCCTCGGCGCCCTTGTCGTAGCGCGACTGAAACCAGGCCTTCGTGAAGTCGATCGACTCCTTGTAGACGATCGGCGCGATGGCGTCGAAGAAGGCGAGATAGGCCTCGCCGGTCAGGCGCGCGATTGTCTCGCTCAAGGCCGGCGAGGTGAGCGGCCCGGTGGCGACGATCACCGAATCCCAGTCCTCCGGCGGCGCGCCCGCGATCTCCTCGCGGCGGATCTCGACCAGCGGCTCGGCCTCGAGGCGCGCGGTGACCGCCTCGGAAAAGCCCACGCGGTCGACGGCCAGGGCGCCTCCGGCCGGCACCTTGTGGGCGTCGCCCGCCGCCATGATCAACGAGCCGAGGCGGCGCATCTCCTCGTGCAGCAGGCCGACCGCGTTGTTCGCCCAGTCGTCCGAGCGGAAGGAGTTGGAGCAGACCAGCTCGGCGAGCCCGCCGGTCACGTGCGCCTCGGTCTCGCGCAGCGGGCGCATCTCGTGCAGCACCACGGGCACGCCCTTGCGGGCGACCTGCCAGGCGGCCTCGCTGCCGGCCAGCCCGCCGCCCACCACGTGTACCGGTTCGAGTGCTTTCATGGCTTTCCTATATATCACGCGGCAGGCCCCCGCCAGCGGCTGTGGAAAGGGCTTCGGAAAAACCCGTTTTAGTGCTAGGCAGGATCGTTTCCCATGCTTGGCACGACGACAATTTCGAGGACGAGCGATGACGAGATCCCGGCGGACGGCCCTGACGTACCTCGTGATCCTGGCCCTGGCGTTCAGCGCGGCGACGCTGTCCGGGCCTGCCTGGTCGGAGGAGGTGGCATCGGGTCCCTCCGTAGCCGCGCCCGGCGACGTCCAGGTCGCGGCCGGGGCCGAGCGCGAGCCCGGGGCGGTGGGAATGGTCATCGACGGTTTGGTGGTGCGGCCGCTGGGTCTGGTCGCGACGGTGCTGGGGACGGTCGCATTTGTCATCACGCTGCCGTTCAGCGCGCTCGGCGGCAACGTCGAGGAGGCTGGCGAGAACCTCGTGGTCGGGCCGGCGGCCTATACCTTCACGCGCTGCCTCGGCTGCTTCGGCGGCCCCGACTGACGGGGCAGGCAGCCGCCCGCCGTTGTGCGCCCCTGCGCAGCCGGCAACGCTTGGCGCAAGGCCTTGTCTCGCGATACTCTGAGGCCGGCGAGCGGGGCGCAAGGGCGAGGGCGGCACCATGGAAAACCTGACGATCGACGGCAAGCGGCTGTGGGACAGCCTGATGGAGATGGCGCAGATCGGCGCCACGGCCAAGGGCGGGGTCTGCCGCCTGGCCCTGAGCGACCTGGACCTGGAGAGCCGGAAGCTCTTCGCCCGCTGGGCCGAGGCCGCCGGCTGCAGCGTCTCCTTCGACGCCATGGGGAACATCTTCGCCCGCCGTCCGGGCCGGAATCCGGACCTGCCGCCGGTGCTGACCGGCAGCCACCTGGACAGCCAACCGACCGGCGGCAAGTTCGACGGCGCCTACGGCGTGCTGGCCGGCCTCGAGGTGCTGCGCAGCCTGAATGACCACGGCGTCGAGACCGAGGTGCCGGTCGAGGTCGTGGTCTGGACCAACGAGGAGGGCAGCCGCTTCGCCCCGGCCATGACCGGCTCGGGCGCGTTTGCCGGGGTCTTCGACCTGGACTACGCCCACGGCCGGGCCGACACCGAGGGCAAGACCATCGGCGCCGAGCTGGAGCGCATCGGCTACAAGGGCGAGGGCTGCGGCGGGCGGCCGGTCGGCGCCTACTTCGAGGCCCACATCGAGCAGGGCCCGATCCTCGAGGCCGAGGGCAAGACCATCGGCGTGGTGACCGGCGCGCAAGGCCAGCGCTGGTACGAGATCACGCTCAGGGGGCAGGAGGCCCACGCGGGGCCCACGCCCATGACCCGGCGGCGCGACGCCCTGATCGGCGCGTCGGTCGTCGTCAAGGCGGTCAACCGCATCGGCCACCAGTTCCAGCCCGACGCCTGCGCCACGGTCGGCATGCTGCTGGTGCGGCCGAACAGCCGCAACGTCATCCCGGGCGAGGCCTTCTTCACCGTCGACCTGCGCCACCCGGACGACAAGGTGCTGGCCGAGATGGACTGGAGCCTGCGCCACACCGTCGAGGCGGTCGCTAATCGGGGCAAGTTGGAGTTCGAGATCGAGCAGATCTGGCAATTCGACGCCACGCCCTTCGACCCCGAATGCATCGCCGCGGTGCGCGCCGGTGCCGAGCGCTGCGGCCACGGCCACCGCGAGATCGTCAGCGGCGCCGGCCACGACGCGGTCTACATGGCTGGCATCGCGCCGACCGGCATGATCTTCGTGCCCTGCGAGGACGGCATCAGCCACAACGAGATCGAGAACGCGGCCCCTGAAGACCTGGCCGCCGGCTGCGAGGTGCTGCTCCACGCGGTGCTGGAGAAGGCGGGGGGACGGTAAGGGGAATGCGCGGCGCGCCGGGGCCGGGCCATGGCTGAGGCGGCCTTCGCGCAACGGCGGGTCGTCGTCACCGGCGCCGCGCGCGGCCTTGGCCAGGCCCTGGCCATCTGCCTGGCGGACCTCGGGGCGGACCTCGTGCTCTGCGCCCGCAGCGCCGAGGGCCTTGAGCGGTCGCGTACGGTGATCCGGGACCGAACCGGCAAGACCAGTGAAACGCACCTGCTGGACCTGTCCGATCCCACCGCAATTGAAGCAGCCTGCCGGGCCGTCCTCGAGCAGGACGACAGCGTCGACGTGCTGGTCAACAACGCGGCCTTCTGGCTGCCCGGCACCGTGGCGGTGGCGTCGACCGAGGACATCGTGCAGACGGTCGCCTCGACCGTGACCGGCACGATCCTCATGACCAAGGGCCTGCTGCCCGGCCTGCGGCGCTCGGATGCCGCCGACGTGGTCAACGTCGTGTCCCTGGCCGGCCTGCCCGGCGCCTACCGCGGCGAGGCCTCGGCGGCCTTCCACGCCGCCAAGCACGGCCAGTCCGGCTTCGGCGAAGTTCTGCGGCGTGAGCTCAAGGCCGAGGGCATCCGCGTGCTGGCGATCTATCCGCCGGACTTCGACGACGTCTCGCCGCTCGATCCCGCCTGGAAGGAAACGCCAAGCCGGCCCGCGGGCGCGACCATGACCAACCGCGAGGTGGTCGAATGCCTCCTCTTCGCGCTAGCCCGTCCGCGCGTCTGCTCCGTGAGCGCGTTGGTCCTGGAAAACGGGTGAGGCCGATCACCGTGAGATCGAGCTGCTCGACACCGCCGCAGATGCCGTGAATCACGTCACCGCGGCCCATCTTCATGCCTTCAGAGGTGGTCGCCCTCGAAATCCCCGTCGGACGAAGCATCGAATTTGGGAAGGTCGTCGGACAGATCGTAGAAGTCGCATTTCTCTCCGATGAAGATGTGTCCCATCGTCTTCAGGCCGGTCGGCTGATCGAGCGTGCCGGCGACGATCCCCGTGGCGTCCTGTCCCACGGGCTCCCAAAACAGGTTGGACCCGCATTCGCGGCAAAAACCCCTCCGCGCCCTGCCGGAGGTGGCGTACCACGTCAGGCCCTTGTCCTCGACGATCGTAATGTTCGCTTTTCTGGCCTTGGAGTGGGCACCAAAGGCGCCGTGCAGGCGCTGGCACATGGTGCAGTGGCAATTGATGACGTCGCGCAGGGGGCCGCGTACTTCGTAGCGCACCGCCCCGCAGAGGCAGCCACCCGAATGTGTCATTTGGTCGGTATTCATGCCGTCTCCCACGATTTTGGCCAGCTATGCTTTCCGATGACAGTCTCATAGTGGGAGCGGGCAGCAGCGCATGGCAGCCACGGATGAGGTCACGCCAGCGTAAAGGCCTCCTGCTCCTGGGCGATGCCCTTGAGCTTGAAGCGGCCGAGAGGGCGGCTCTGGCGGCCGCAGTTGGCGGCGATGGCGGCCGAGAAGACGACCGGCGGGTCGAGCGCGAGGTCGCGGGTCAGGTCCTCCAGGCGGGTCGCAAGGTTGACGGCCGGGCCGATCACCGTGAAGTCAAGGCGCTCGACGTCGCCGATGTTGCCATACATGACGTTGCCACGAGCCAATGCTACGCCGCAGCGCAGCGGCGTCTTGCCGGCGGCGGCGCGTTTTTCGTTGACCGCCGCGAAGCCGACCAGCGCTTGCTCGGCCACGGCGAGGCCGGTGCAGCAGGCGGTGCAGGCGCCCTCGGGGTTGAGCCCGGCCAAGGGGAAGATCGCCAGCATGGCGTCGCCCATGAACTTGAGGATCTCGCCGCCCGCCGCCTTGACGGGGCGGGCCATGGCCTCGAAGTAGTCGTTCAAGAGCGCGATCACCTCGTCGAGCGGCAGGGTCTCGGAGAGCTCCGTGAAGTTGCGCAGGTCGCAGTACCAGAGCACGGCGTTGATCACCTCGCCGTCGCCGCGCTTTATCGCGCCGGAGAGCACGCGCTCGCCGGAGGTCGGTCCCAGGTAGGTCTCGAGTAGGGTGCGTGCGGTGCGCCGCAGGTGGGCCATTTCCATGACCGCGCCGAAGGCCGGTAGCACCGCCTCGATCATCGCCAGGTCGAGGGCCGTCAAGCCGCCGGGGCGCCTGCTGGCGAAGCTGATGGCATTGACCAGGCCGCCGCTGGAGAACGGCAGCGGCCAAATGGTGTAGTCCGTGCAGCCCTCCTGCTCGATCTCCTCCAGGATCGGGAAGTCGCGCGGGCAGTCGGGCACCTCGATGTGCCGGCGGATCATGTGGCCGCCATCGAAGATCCGGCGCACCGGGCTCTCGAGGTAGTCGCCTGTCGTCTCGACGCCGTGCGCCCGGTTGGTCTCCGAGACCTCGCCGCTGTCCCTCTGCCAGAGCATGGAGCGGGCGCGGAGCTGCGGGTGGAGCTGGGGTATGTGGATGGTCGCGCGGTCGAGCGGCACGCCGGTCTGGGCGAAACGGTCGCAAAACCGACCGAACAGCTCCGGCGAATGGGCGAGGCCGATGCGCTCGGCGAGCAGCCAGTCGATCACCGGCGCGACCCGCGTGCGGGCTTCCACGGCGAGAGGCGGCGGGGTCATATCGGCGACAAGCGAATCCATCGCCTCAATGTGAGGTCGAAGACCGCGGTCGGCAAGGGGAGACAAGGTGTGAGGTGTGGGGGTACCCCTCGGTCCGGGAATTCCGCAATTCCACCATATCCACGCCATCTTTGTACGGCATAACCCGTCTCGATCGTTCGGCGCAAAGCCGGCGCACGGAAATGAGGAGCTGGGTGATGAAAAGGCTCTTGGCAGCGATTCTTTCGGTCCTGGTGCTCGCGGCCTGCGAGCCGCCGACCGAGGTCATGCACACCATGGCGCTTGGCGAAATCGCGCGGGCGCAAGCCGAGGCGGGAGACCGGGCCGAAGCAGGGAAGACTGCCGCGCGCGCCGTGGAGACGGCCCTGGCCGTGACGGACGACACCCGCGGCATGGCCCTGGGTGCCGCGGCGGTGGCGCGGACCCGGGCGGGCGACGCCGGCGGCGCGCTCGCACTCGCCGAGGGCATCGCGGAGTCCCGGGACCGTGTCCTGGCCTTCGTTCTGATCGCCTTGGCGCAAGCCGATGCGGGGAACGAGGCGGGCGCGGCCGCCACCCTGGACCGGGCCCTGGAAGCGGCGGAGACGATTTCGAAAGCCGACGAGCAGGCCATGTTCACGGCCTTGGCGGCCTGGGCGCAGGCGGTCGTGGGAGATGTGCCCGGCGCGCGTGATTCGCTCTCGGAGATCGCGGACCCGAATATCCAGGCCGAGACCTTGGCCTGGGTATCGGAGATCCAGGTCGAGACCGGCGACACGCCCGCCGCGCTCGAGACGGCGCAGGCGATCGCCAACGTTGCCGGCGGCGACGCGGGCGTTCTGATCGTGATCGCGCAGGCGATTGCCGTGGACGTTCATGGCGCTCTCGATTCGCTCATTCTGCACCCGGAGGCCCGGCCGCGCATCCGGGCCCTGATCCGGGTCGCGGCCGCCCAGGCCGAGGCCGGTGACTCGGCCGACGCCGACCGCACCACCGAACTGGCCTTGGAGGCGGCGCGCGCGATCGAGGACTCCGGCGCGCGGGCCAGGACCCTGAAGGCGGTCGCAGAGGCGCAGGCCGGACCAGGCACCGGACTCTCGCGAGGGCCGTTGCCCGGCTTTCGAGGCGCCGAGGGGAACGCAGACCTGCACACCTACAAGGCGGCTGTCTCGGGCGATGCCTGGGCGACGGCGGAGCTGCTGCAGATCGCGCTCGAGCCGGAAGCGGATCCCGACAAGCCGCCGGTCGATCCCGACCGGGTCTGGATCGTCGCCCGGCTGGCCGCGGCCCTGGCCGATGCGGGCGACAAAGCCGAAGCCGAAGCGACGGCCGAGCTGGCGCTCGAGTTCGTGGCGGGCCTCCACCCCAAGGGTCAGAGCCTGCCGCTGCTCCTCATCGCCGCCGCCCAGGCCCGGGCCGGCGACATCGACGGCGCGCTCGCGACGGCGCAGCAGATCGCAGACACCGATTAACGTGCCTCACGCCCGCTTCTTGGTTCCCGAAAGCCTGAGGCGCAGGTGCGGGGCGAGGTATTCGCCGGTATAGCTGCCGGACGCCTCGGCGACCTCTTCCGGGGTGCCCGTGGCGACCACCTGTCCGCCCTTGTCGCCGCCCTCCGGGCCGAGGTCGAGGATCCAGTCGGCGGTCTTGACGACCTCGAGATTGTGCTCGATCACGACGACGGTGTTGCCCTGGTCGACCAGCGCGTGCAGCACCTCAAGCAGCTTCTTGACGTCCTCGAAGTGCAGGCCGGTCGTGGGCTCGTCCAGGATGTAGAGGGTGCGCCCGGTGGCCCGGCGCGAGAGCTCCTTGGACAGCTTGACGCGCTGCGCCTCGCCGCCCGAGAGCGTGGTCGCCGGCTGGCCGATATGGATGTAGCCGAGGCCGACCCGCTCGAGCAGCTCCATCTTCTGGCGGATCGAGGGCACGGCGCGGAAGAACACTGCGCCTTCCTCGACCGTCATGTCTAGAACGTCGGCTATGCTCTTGGTTTTAAAAAAAACTTCCAAGGTTTCGCGGTTGTAGCGCTTGCCCTTGCAGACGTCGCACTGCACGTAGACGTCGGGCAGGAAGTGCATCTCGATTTTGATCACCCCGTCGCCCTGGCAGGCCTCGCAGCGCCCGCCCTTGACGTTGAACGAGAAGCGGCCGGGCTTGTAGCCGCGGGCCTTCGACTCGGGCAGGCCGGCGAACCAGTCGCGGATCGGCGTGAAGGCGCCGGTGTAGGTCGCCGGGTTGGAGCGTGGCGTGCGGCCGATCGGCGACTGGTCGATGTCGATGACCTTGTCGAGGAACTCCAGGCCCTCGATGGCGTCGTGCTCGGCCGGGTGCTCGCGCGCCTTGTGCAGGCGCCGGGCCAGCGCCTTGTAAAGGGTTTCGATCACCAGGGTCGACTTGCCCGAGCCCGAGACTCCGGTGACGCAGGTAAACGTGCCGAGCGGGATCTCGGCGGTCAGGTCCTGGAGGTTATGGGCGCGGGCGCCCTTGATGCGGATCTTCTGGCCCTTGTGGCCGGGCCGGCGGCGGCGCGGCACCTCGATCTGCCGCAGCCCGGTCAGGTACTGGCCGGTCAGGCTGGCGGGCGCCTGGAAGACCCGCTCGGGCAGGCCTGCGGCGACCACCTCGCCGCCGTGAGTGCCGGCGCCCGGGCCCATGTCGATCAGGTAGTCGGCGCTGCGGATCGCCTCCTCGTCGTGCTCGACCACGATCACCGTATTGCCGAGGTCGCGCAGGCGCTTCAGGGTCTCGAGCAGGCGCGCGTTGTCGCGCTGGTGCAGTCCGATCGAGGGCTCGTCCAGGACATAGAGCACGCCGGTTAGCCCCGAGCCGATCTGCGAGGCTAGGCGGATGCGCTGGCTCTCGCCGCCCGACAGTGTGGCCGAGGCGCGCGACAGTGTCAGGTACTCCAGTCCGACGTCCCTGAGGAAGCGCAGGCGCTCGTTGATCTCCTTGAGAATCCGCTGGGCGATCTCGCGGGCCTGCGGCTTCAGGTGCCGCTCGAGGTCCGAGAACCACGCCGCCGCCTCGGCGACCGACATCCGGGCGACCTCGCCGACGTGCCGGCCCGCGATCTTGATCGCCAGCGCCTCGGGCTTGAGCCGGTGGCCGCCGCAGGCCTCGCAGGGCCGGTTCGCCTGATAGCGGCCCAGCTCGTCGCGCACCCAGTCGCTGTCGGTCTCGCGCCAGCGCCGCTCCATGTTCGGGATCACGCCCTCGAAGGGCTTCTTGGTCTCGTAGGCGCGCAGGCCGTCGTCGTAGCGCATGGTGATCGCCTGGCCGGCCGAGCCGTAGAGTATGGCTTCGCGCACCGCCCCGTCGAGTTCGTGCCAGGGCAGGTGGGTCGAGACCTTGAAGTGGCGCGCCAGGCTGTCCAGCGTCTGGCTGTAGTATTGTGAGCTCGAACTGGCCCAGGGCGCGATCGCGCCGTCGTGCAGCGAGCGGTTCGGATCGGGGACGACGAGGTCCGGGTCGACGTAGAGCGTGGTGCCCAGGCCGTCGCAGGCCGGGCAGGCGCCAAAGGGGTTGTTGAAGGAGAACAGCCGGGGCTCGATCTCCTCGATGGTGAAGCCGGAGACCGGGCAGACGAAGCGCGCCGAGAAGCTGGTGCGTTCGCCCGAATCCGCGTCTTCGGTAAAGGCCAGGCCGTCGGCGAGGCCCAGCGCCGTCTCGAAGCTGTCGGCCAGGCGCTGGGCCAGGCCGGCCCGGACCACCAGGCGGTCGACCACCACCTCGATGTCGTGCTTGCGCTTCTTGTCGAGCGCCGGTGCCTCGTCGATCTCGGTGAGTTCGCCGTCGATCTTGACTCGCTGGAAGCCGCGCTTCTGCAGGTCGGCCAGCTCTTTGCGGTACTCGCCCTTGCGGCCGCGCACGATGGGCGCGAGAAGGTAGAGCCGGGTCCCCTCCGGCAACTCCAGCACCCGGTCGACCATCTGGCTCACGGTCTGGCTCTCGATCGGCAGGCCGGTGGCCGGCGAATAGGCGATGCCGACCCGGGCGTAGAGCAGGCGCAGGTAGTCGTAGATCTCTGTCACCGTGCCGACAGTCGAGCGCGGGTTCTTCGAGGTGGTCTTCTGCTCGATCGAGATCGCCGGTGACAGGCCGTCGATCGAATCGACGTCGGGCTTCTGCATCAGCTCGAGGAACTGGCGAGCGTAGGCCGAAAGCGACTCGACGTAGCGCCGTTGGCCCTCGGCATAGATCGTGTCGAAGGCGAGCGACGATTTGCCCGAGCCGGACAGCCCGGTGATCACCACCAGCCGGTCGCGCGGCAGCTCGACGTCGACGCCCTTCAAATTGTGCTCGCGGGCGCCGCGCACGACGATCTTCGGGCCGATGACTGCTGAGTCCATGGAATTTATATGTTTTTCGAAACCTGTCCCGTGTCAGGTCACAATATGATCGATGGCGCGGCGAATTGCGAGACCTCGGACGTAACGAATTCCCGCCTCAGAAAACCCTTTTGGCCGCTTGACTTTCTCGGCGTAATGATGCGTTTCTCTAGGCACTAAAGCGGCTACGCTTCATGGGTTAGGCGGGGGCGATTGAATGGCGGGAAGCGTCAACAAGGTCATTCTCGTGGGGAACCTGGGACGCGATCCCGAAATCCGTTCCCTGCAGGATGGTACCAAGGTGGCCAATCTTTCGGTGGCCACCAGCGAAACTTGGCGCGACCGCGACAGTGGCGAACGGCGTGAGCGGACCGAGTGGCACCGCGTCGTGATCTTCAACGACCGCTTGGCGGATGTTGCGGAGAAATACCTGCGTAAGGGGTCGAAGGTTTACCTCGAAGGCCAGTTGCAGACCCGCAAGTGGACCGGACAGGACAGCCAGGACCGCTACACCACCGAGGTCGTGCTGCAGCGTTACCGGGGCGAGCTCACCATGCTCGACTCTCGCAGCAGCGGCGAGGCCGGTGGCGGGGGAGGTAGTTACGGTGCCGGGGGCGCCGGAGGTGGCGACAATGGTGGCGGGAAAATATCCGGAGGGGGAGACTTGGACGACGAGATTCCGTTCTAGAAAGCCCGACGCCTGATTCCCCTGCGACGGCTTGGGCTGGACACGCCGATATCGGCACCCAAGACCACCGCAAGGAAAACCCGCAACCCCAGCATTGAGAGTGTTATTCACAACCACGTTCAAAGGTGAGGTACCAAGACCATGTCCAAATCCGACATCGTAAATCACATGGCCGACAAGGCCGGGATCAGCAAAGCCAGTGCGGGCGACGCCCTGGACGCCATGATCGAGGCGGTCGAGCAGGGAATCAGGACGGCCAAGCAGGGCGATAGCGTCCGCGTTCCCGGCCTGGGCACCTTTACTGTGCGCCACCGCGCCGCGCGCACGGGACGCAACCCGCGCACCGGAGAGGCGATCCAGATCGCGGCAAGTTATTCCGTCGGCTTCAAGGCCGCCAAGAACCTCAAGGAGGCCGCCGGGAGTTAGGCCGGCATTTCCATGCGCCGCCGCACTTTCCGTGTGGCATGAACCGACGAGGCGGGAAGCCGCGCGGATACCCCCTACCTCCGGTATCCGAGCAGGGCTTCCCGCCGCCCTCGATCCCCCCTGGGTAACGATTCGTAGAAACCGAGAACCGTACTGCTCCGTCCGTCGCCCACCGCTGATGGCGGGCCGGTTCCCGAGGCCGCGGGGCATGCTGTAACAGCGCCCCCCAGTGCCCGCCGGTGCCCGCTGGACCACCCGGATTTGGTTGTTAGCACCTGCAGAATCGGCTAGATTCTGAGCGCCTGGAAGGCAGGGCGCCGAGTCGGCGGGTTGCCTTTCGTGCCCGCTTCGGACTCTGCGGACTGCATGCGGCACCGTCCCCAGGCCACCTTGGCCTGGAGATCGCGGTGCCGGCGTCTCACAACGGGAATTCTCCTTGAGCGATACCACTACGCCGCCCTTCGACTCGGATATTACCCCGGTCACGATCGAATCGGAGATGAAGCGCTCCTACCTCGATTACGCCATGAGCGTGATCGTGTCCCGGGCGCTGCCCGACGTGCGCGACGGTCTCAAGCCGGTACACCGGCGGATCCTCTATGCCATGAAGGAGGGCGGATACGACTGGAACCGCGCCTTCCGCAAGTCGGCGCGCATCACCGGCGACGTGATGGGCAAGTACCACCCTCATGGCAACCAGGCGATCTACGACGCCATGGTCCGCCTCGCCCAGGATTTCTCCATGCGCCTGCCGCTGATATCGGGGCAGGGCAACTTCGGGTCCATGGACGGCGATCCGCCGGCTGCCGAGCGCTATACCGAGGCCAGGCTGAGCCGGGCGGCGAGCGAGGCCTTGCTCGAAGACATCGAGCGCGAGACCGTCGACTTTCAACCGAACTACGACGAGAAGGAGCAAGAGCCGGTGGTTCTGCCGGCGCGCATTCCGAACCTTCTCGTCAACGGCGCCGGCGGCATCGCGGTCGGTATGGCAACCAATATCCCGCCGCACAATCTGGGCGAAGTGATCGACGCCTGCCGCGCCTACGTTGAAAACCCGGCGATCTCGATCGACGAGCTGATAGAGATCGTGCCCGGACCGGATTTCCCGACCGGCGGCATCATCCTCGGCCGCCGCGGCATCCGCGAGGCATTCCACACCGGCCGCGGCTCGATCATGATGCGCAGCAAGACCCATATCGAGGAGGTGCGCAAGGATCGCGAAGCGATCATCGTCACCGAGGTGCCCTACCAGGTGAACAAGGCGCGCATGATCAAGCACATCGCTCACGTGGTGCGCGAAAAGACCGTCGACGGCATCCTCGACATACGCGACGAGAGCGACCGGCACGGCCTGCGAGTGGTCATCGAGATCCGCCGCGACGCGGTCGCCGAGGTGATCTTGAACCAGCTCTACCGCTATACGCCGCTTCAGACCTCCTTCGGCGTCAACATGCTGGCCCTGGTCGGCGGCAAGCCCGAGCTGCTGGACCTCAAGCGGGTCATCGCCGCCTTCGTCGAGTTCCGCGAGGAGGTGATCACCCGGCGTACCGCCTTCGAGCTGGGCAAGGCGCGCGAGCGCGCTCACATTCTGGTCGGCTTGGCCATCGCGGTGGCCAACATCGATCCGGTGATCGTCCTGATCAAGGCGGCGCCGGACCCCGCGGCGGCGCGCACGGCCCTGCTTGAACGGGCTTGGCCGGCGGCGGAGGTCGAGGCCCTGGTGAGCTTGGTTGACGAACCGGGTCGCGAGGTCGCCGAGGACGGCACCTATCGCATGTCCGAGGCCCAGGCCAAGGCGATCCTAGAGCTGCGGCTTCAGCGCCTGACCGGCCTCGAGCGCGACAAGATCGCCGAGGAATTGCAAGAGCTCGCCAAGCGGATCCAGGGCTACCTGGAAATCCTGGAATCGCGCGAGCGCCTGCTCGAGGTGCTTCTGGGCGAGCTCGACGAGATGAAGCAGCGCTTCGCCGATCCGCGGCGCACGACCATCGAGGAGATGGCCTTCGAGCCGGACATCGAGGCCTTGATCCAGCGCGAGGACATGGTGGTCACCCTCTCCCACGGCGGCTACATCAAGCGCGTGCCGCTCTCGACCTACCGGGCACAGCGCCGCGGCGGCAAGGGCCGTGCCGGCATGTCGACCCGCGAAGAGGATTTCGTGCGCCAGGTTTTCGTGCGCGACACCCATACGCCGATGCTGTTCTTCTCCTCGCGCGGCATGGCCTACAAGCTGAAGATCTATACGCTGCCCAAGGGCACGCCGCAGGCCCGCGGCAAGGCGCTGGTGAACCTCCTGCCGTTGCAGGAGGGCGAAACCATCACGGCGGTCATGCCGATGCCCGAGGACGAGGAGACCTGGGCGGAGATGGACGTGATGTTCGCCACCTCCAAGGGCACGGTGCGGCGCAACCGGCTGTCCGATTTCATCCGGGTGCAGGCCAACGGCAAGATCGCCATGAAGCTCGAGGAGGAGGGCTCCTGGCTGGTCGGGGTGCGGACCTGCGGCGAGGGCGACGACGTCCTCATGGCCACCGCCAAGGGCAAGTGCATTCGCTTTCCGGTCGCCGACGTGCGGGTCTTCTCCGGGCGCCAGTCCGTGGGCGTGCGCGGCATCCGTTTGGCCCAGGACGATGCCGTCATCTCGATGTCGATCCTGCGCCACACGGACGTGACGGTCGAGGAGCGCGACGCCTATCTGCGCTATGCCGGCGCCCGGCGCCGCGCCGAGAGCGGCGACAACGGCGAGGCCCCCTGTGTACCGGAGGAGGTCGGCGTCGAGCTCGATCCGGCGCGCATTGCGGAGCTGGAGGCGCGCGAACAGTTCATCCTCTCGATCGCCGACGACGGTCTGGGCAAGCGCACCTCTGCCTACGAGTACCGGGTCTCGGGCCGCGGCGGCCAGGGCGTGACCAGCATGGACCTCAGCCGGGGCCGCGGCCGGGAGACCCCCAGGGTCGTCGCCGCCTTCCCGATCGAGGAGAACGACGAGCTGGTCCTGGTGACCGACGGCGGCCAGTTGATCCGCTCGCCGGTCCACGACATCCGCATTGCGGGACGGGCGACGCGCGGGGTCACGCTGTTCCGTGTCGGCGAGGCCGAACGTGTCGTCTCGGTCGCCCGCCTCGAGGAGGACGACGAGGCCGGGGACAACGAGGCCGGGGACGACGAGGCCGGGGACGACGAGGCCGGGGACGACGAGGCCGGGGACGACGAGGCCGGGGACGACGAGGCCGAGAACGGGGCGCCTGAGGGGCCCGAGGGGGAGAACTCATGAGCACGCGCGAGCCGCTCGTCGGGGTTTATCCCGGCACCTTCGATCCAATCACCAAGGGTCACCAGGACATCATCCAGCGGGCGACCCGGGTGGTCGATCGGCTGATCATCGCGGTCGCCGCCAACGCCGGCAAGGAGCCGCTGTTCTCGCCCGAGGAACGGGTCGAGATGGTGCGCGCGGAGGCGGTGGCGCTGAAGGCCGCGCACGCGGAGATCGAGGTCTGCGCCTTCGACAACCTGCTGATGCATCTCGCCCAGGACGTCGGCGCCCGGGTGATCATCCGCGGCCTGCGCGCGGTCTCGGACTTCGAGTACGAGTTCCAGATGGCCTCCATGAATGCCCGCCTGAACCCGGAGGTCGAGACCGTCTTCCTGACCGCCTCGGAGCGCCAGCAGTTCATCGCCTCGCGTTTCGTCAAGGAGATCGGCCGCCTCGGCGGCGACATCACCTCCTTCGTCAGCCCACGGGTCGCCGTGCGCCTGGCCGAGCGCTTCGCCCAGGAACGCGCGGCCGCCGAGGCCGCGAAAAAGAAGGTCCGCAAGATCCGCGGCGTGTGAGGGACTAATACCAAAGGTCACTGATAATGACTCATTTCACCGAGGCGATTTTGGCCGCCAGCAAGGCGCGCGCTGGGCCGTTGTGCGGGTACAACAAGCGGCGCGCAACGCGGCTGGCGGCCAAAATCGCCCGGCCGTCCTGGTGGGGCGCATCGGGGCGCCGGGTGCGTTGCGGCGCTTGCCCGACCCGTCCTCCGCAGCAGCGGCGCTGCCGCTGCGGAGGGTGGATGCGCGCATCGCGCTGCGCACCGCGCCTACCCGGGCGACCCGATCCGCTCCCATGAAATGCGTCATTATCAGTGACCTTTGGTATAAGGAACATTCCCTGTTCCGCGTGGTTGACCGGTGCCGAGGCCGCCACTATGGTCGCGCCGTCTCGCGCCCGCCCGCCCGGGCGGTGCCCAGAGGGCCCGTAGCTCAGTTGGTAGAGCACCTGACTTTTAATCAGGTTGTCGTAGGTTCGATCCCTACCGGGCTCACCATTATTTCGATGCAGATTTTCGAGGTTTGACAGGAGAAGGTGGACGGCTTTCCGGCCATTCTCGAACTGGGCCTTCGAATTCCGGCCGGTTTCGTTGTCCCGACGTTCAGACGGGAAAATTGCCCCGATGGCGGGAAATTCGCAGCCCGAGGCTAGGAGCATCGGGCAATCGGTGGCATGATGTGCCGTGCTGGGTCCGGGGAAGGGTCATGGCCGACAAGGTAGAGTCTGCACGAAGGCAGGACCTTCGGCGCGCAGGTAACGCGCAGGGCACGAGGGAGGGTGAGGCGCGGCAGTACGAGGATTTTATCCGCTCGACGGTCGACTGGGTTTGGGAGGTCGATTCCAATCTTAATTATCTGCATGTTTCAAAAGGGATAGCGCGTGTTTTTGGGGTCCCATCTGATATTTTGCTAGGCAGCTATTTATTTTCGCTGACATATTTCAAGAATGTCGACAGCGTGCTGCTGTCCACCGTCGAGGCCATCGAGGACCGCGTCGGGTTCCGTAACAGGGCCATCACCCTGGAGGACGTCCATGGGACCCGGCGCAAGCTGTCGCTGAGCGGCGTCCCGGTGTTCGAATCCGACAGCGGTCGGTTTGAGGGCTATCGCGGCACCGGCACCGAGGTCACGGCGCGCGCGCGCAGCGAAGCCGAGCTCGGGGACCTTCGCCAGGCCGTCCAGGACCTGACCGAGTTGTCTTCGGCCTGGTGCTGGGAGGCCGACGCCGAGCTGCGGATCACGCGGCTGTCCGAGGACTACGATGCCCATGCCGGGCTGCCGCGCGACCAGGGCCTGGGCAGCCCGCTCGCCGAGCTGTGGCGGCTCGACGAGGCCGGCCGGGCGCTCATGGCCGAGCGGCAGGTCTTTCGGGGTCGGCAGGCCGCCTGGCTGCACGCTGGACGGAACGAGGAACGCCGCTTCGTCATCAGCGGCCGGCCGGTGTTCGACGACAAGGGGCGCTTTGCCGGCTACCGCGGCATCGGCGCCGACGTGACGGACCATTCCCGCCCGGACGCAGCCACGGAGACGGCCACCGAGGCCGCCGAGCGTGCCAGCCGGGCCAAGTCGGAGTTCCTGGCCAACATGAGCCACGAGCTGCGAACGCCTCTGAACGCCATCATCGGCTTCTCAGACGCCATGCGCAGCGAAACCCTGGGCGCGATGGGCAACGAGCGCTATTTGCAGTACGCCGAGGACATCCACCTGAGCGCCCATCACGTCCTCGACATCGTCAACCAGATCCTGGATCTGTCGCGCATCGAGGCGGGCAAGCTGGAGTTGGAGGAAGAGCCGCTTGAGGTGCTGGGTCTGATCGACCGCTGCTGCCGCATGATCCAGTCGGAGATCGAAAAGGCGGACGTCGAATTGAAGGTCGAGGTCGATCCCGACCTGCCCCGGATCAAGGCGGATTCCGCGAAGCTGAAGCAGATCGTCTTGAATTTGCTGGCCAATGCGGTGAAGTTCACGCCGTCGGGCGGGCGGATCCGGGTAACCGCAGGCCTCGGTGCGGCGGGGCACCTGGACATCGAGGTTCGCGATACCGGCGTCGGCATCAAATCGGGCGACATCCCGAAGGTTCTCACCCGCTTCGGCCAAACCGGAGACCCCAAGCAGAAGAGTGGGCGGGGCGCCGGTCTGGGCCTGTCGATCACCAAGTCCCTGGTCGAGTTGCATGGCGGGACGCTCAAGATCGTCAGCCGTAAGGGCAGGGGCACCCGGGCCATCGTCCAATTGCCCAAGGAACGCGTCTTGAGCGGGAACGACGGCTCCGAGCCCTGGAAGATCATGTTCTAGAAAGGGCCTATTTCGATTGGCTGCGGTCGCCGGCCGAGGACTTCCCGGATCTCGGCGTCAACTCCTATTTTCCTGAGGCCCGAGCGACGTTAGACTGGCCCCACGACTCGTGCTGAAGCGAGGACCGATTGCGAGGGCCCCGGGGCAGCTTGGCCGCGCTTTCGCCAGGGAGGGGGGTGGATCGAGACATGGACGGATACCCGCGGTCCGGCACGGCTGCCGACACCCAACCCTACGTGATCATCCTGGGCAACGAGAAAGGCGGCACCGGCAAATCGACCACGGCCGTGCACCTGATCGTGGCCTTGCTCCGGCTCGGTTTTTCCGTCGGCAGCATCGATCTCGATGGGCGGCAGGGCACGCTGTCGCGTTATATGGACAAGCGTCGCGCCTATGCGGAGCGAAGCGGCCGGTCCCTGCCAATGCCGTTGCACCGGCGTGTCGAGCGGTCCAAGGCACCGATCCAGGCCGCCTCGGAGGCCGAGGAGCAGAACCGGTTCACGGAGGCGCTCGATGCCATGCGGGCGTGCCAGTTCGTCGTGATCGACACCCCGGGCAGCGACTCGTTCCTGTCACGGCTGGGTCACGCCTACGCGGATACCCTGGTCACGCCGCTCAACGACAGCTTTCTCGATATCGACGTTCTGGCGGAGGTCGACGTCGAGCGCCGGGAGGTCCGGAATCCCAGCACCTACACGAAGATGGTCTGGGAACAGAACAACCGCCGAGTCGTTACAGGCCGGGAGCCGATCGACTGGCTGGTCCTGCGCAACCGCTTGAGCCACGTGGAGGCCCGCAACAAGCGCGACATCGCGGGCCTCATGGACCAACTCGCCAAGCGAATCGGCTTTCGCCTGAGCTCTGGATTCGGCGAGCGCGTCGTCTTCCGCGAACTGTTCCACAAGGGCCTGACCGTGCTGGACCTGGCCCATGAGCCGGAGACGGCGGCCCCGACCTCCAGCCATCTCGCGGCCCGCGCCGAAATCAACGGCCTGCTGGAGGCGATCGGCGTGTTCGAGCGGGAGGCCGACACATCGGAACCCATCCTTGAGCCCGTTCCGGAACCCGCCCGCGTGACCGCGGGCGGTTAGCAACCGGCTCCGGTCAGCGTTCGATCACCAGGCAGTCCTGCCGCTTGGCGCGGAACTCCGAACAGAGCGCGCGGGCGGAGGCTTTTTCGGCGAAACTGCCGGTGCGCACCCGGTAGCGGGTGCCGCCCTGCTTGAGCACCGCCTGGTGCACGTTCAGTTCCTTGTCGCCGAGCAGTCCGGGAAAGGTCCGTTTCAGCTTAAGCCACTCCTGCTCGGCGCCGTGACGGCTGGTGGTGGAGGACAGCTGGATCACGAAGGACCGGTCCCCGCCGGGCGCGCCCTTGATCGCGGCGAGCGCTGCGGAGAGCGTTTGATCGGCCAAGGCGGCGGTCCCGGCCGTTGGCTCCGGCGAGGGGGCCCCCTTCGCCGCGGGCGGGACCAGCGAGGCGCCCTTGTCCGGCCGGCCGAGGGCGGGAACCGCGACCGTGCCGTGCGGCGTGACGATGACCAGGCCGAATTCGTGATCGCCCGGGGCGAGCGGCACGTCGGGTATGAACGCCCACTCGCCGGCCCAATCGGCAGTCACCTTGCCGATCGGCTCACCGTTGTCGAGCAGGATAAGCTCAGTGTCGGGCGCCGCGCGGCCCGCGATGACCGCCTCGCCGTTGGGTTCGATGCGGATGAGGTCGAAGCTGGGCTGCGGCGGCGCCCCTTCGGTCGCTGCGGCTGTTGTCGCGTCGCCGCTGTTCGCCGATGGCGGGGTTGGCTTGGCCGCCGCATTGGCTTGTTCTGCAGGCGGGCGGTCCGAGCCGTCGTTCGGGCCGGCCTGCTTAGAGTCGGCGACTGGGTCCTGGACCTGCACGGCCGAGATTGCCTGGCGATCGCCGGTCGTCTCGTAGGCCAGGGCGTACCAAAGGCCGGCGCCGAAACAGACGATTGCGAGCAGAGACAGCAACGCGCCGTGAGAAAAGACCGAGCCGCGCGGCTGCGGCGCGACGATGGTGAGCGCTTTGCTCTGCGGGTCCTCGAGCGCCGGGGTCCCGGCGCCGTTCCGGAGCCCGACCGTTTCGTCGGGTCGCTCGGAGGGCTCGAGGACGGCGCGGGGACGCCTGAAATCGATGGTATGCAGACTGCCCGGCGCGGCCTCCGCCGCGCTGCGGGTCTTGCCGCCGGAATTCTTGCTGCGGTCCTGGTGCTCCGCGCGGCTTTCGCAGCCGGCCTTTGGAAGGTCCGGCGCGCCCCCGGTGTCTTCGGGATGGGACCTGCCGTCCGGGCTTGCGGTTCCCTTGCGGGCAAACAGTCCGGTCGAGGCGGCCGCTGCCGATCGTTGGCTCATGGGTGAATGGCCTCTTAGGATCGTGGGATCGTGCCGGGTCAGGTCGCGGCGTGGGCTTCGCGGGGGGCGCCGACGCTGGGCATCTTGCGCGGGGCCGGGCGGGCCTCGGGGCCGTTCAGGCGCCGACGCAGATAGTCCCAGAGCTTGGCGATCTCGTCGGACGCACGGGCCGCGCCCGGCAGTTCCATCACGCTGCGGCCGTCGATCATGCTCGATGCGAAATCGACCCGGTGATGGACGATGGCCGGCGCCAGGGGGCCGTGCTGGGACAGCAGGCTGACCGTCTCGACGGTGATACGCGCCTTCTGCGTCGCGCTGTTGATCACGAAGATCAGCGGCTTGCCCAGATGCTCGACCAGCTCAACCGTCGCGCCGACCGACCTCAGGTCGTGCGGACTGGGACGTGCCGGGATGACCACGAGATCGGACAACCCGACCACCTCGCGAATCGAGTCGTTGAGCGCCGGCGGCGTGTCGATCACCAGAAGCTTGATGCCGGATTCGCGCAGCTGCCGCAGGTCCTGGGCCAGCCGGATCACCGAGGTCTGCGCGAAGACCGGCGTTTCCGCCGTCCGCGCGTTCCACCAGTCCGCCAGGCTGCCCTGGGGATCCAGATCGACCAGGGCGACCGGTCCGTCGCCACGGCGTTCCGCCTCCACCGCCAAGTGTCCGGCCAGGGTCGTCTTACCCGAGCCGCCCTTGCGCGAGGCGAGTGTAACCACCTGCATTGCGTCCCTCTCCCTAACCCCCATCTAATCGACCGCACCGCCCCGCGGCACGCCACAATTCGCACGCCTCAAAGGTCGAAGGCCGACAAGATATGTCCCTCTATTCGCCTAACTCTACTATATATGGGGTGATTGTGAAAGCCCCATGTGGGTGTACATCCATGGATACCGCGATTCGCCTATGGCGCGCGGCCCGTCTGGCTAGACTAGGCGGCCCGAGAGTCGCGTCGCGGCCGCCTCGAGGACGGCGCGGGCGGCCTGGCGCCGCTTGGCGTCGAAGCGCGTCGTGAGCCCCGAGACCGCGAGGGCGCCGCGCAGCTCCTTCGAGGGGCCGAGGACTGGGGCGGCCACGGCGGAGACATCGGGGTTGCGTTCGCCCACCGAGATGTAGAAACCGGCGCGGCGGGTCTCGCGGCCGAGCTCGTCGTCCCCGCCGCCGAAGGCCCTCAGGACATGGCCGGCGGCGCCGCGGTCCAGCGGCAGGCGCGAGCCCTCGTCCAGGTGGTGGCGGATCGCGTGCGGCGAGTTTTCGCGGTAGAGGCAGACGCGTTCGTCCCCCTCGCGGACATAGAAGGAGGCGGTCTCGCCGGTCGCTTCCACGAGACGGCGTAGCTCCGGGCGGATGTGTTCGCCCGGATCGAAGGAGCGCCGATAGATCGACCCGAGCCGCCAGAGGCTGGGTCCCAGGCGATAGAGGCCGTCTTCGGAGCGGTTCAGATACCCGTAGCGCTCGAGGGAGGCCGCGAGCCGCAGGATCGTGCTCTTGTAGAGTCCCGTCTCCTCCGCGAGCTGCGCGAGCGTGAGGCGATCGGCGCGCTCGCCGAAGGCCTCGAGGATCGACAGGGCGCGTTCAACCGCCTCGACCCGCTGCTCGGACATCGCCGTTCTCCCTGGCAGAATAACAGAACATCATTCTTTTCAGCAGAACACCCGTTATCTAGCATGTTCCGGTTTGCAGCGCATCGACGATATGGAGCGAAAATGCCTCCTCTTTCGGGTGTTCGGGTTCTCGACCTCACCAATGTCCTGGCGGGACCCTTCTGCTGCCATCAGCTGGCCCATCTGGGCGCGGACGTGGTCAAGGTCGAGATGCCGGGGCGCGGAGATCTGGCCCGGCAGCTCGGCGCCGACCAGAAGCTGAACGAGAAGCTCATGGGCGTCTCCTTCCTGGCACAGAACGCGGGCAAGCGCTCAATCACCATCAATCTCAAGCATGGGAAGGGCAGGGGCCTGCTGAAGCGCCTCGCGGCGGGGGCGGACGTCCTGGTCGAGAATTTCCGGCCCGGCGTGATGGATCGCCTCGGCGTCGGCTGGACGGCGCTGAAGGAGGTCAATCCCCGCCTGGTCTACTGCGCGATCTCCGGCTTCGGGCAGGACGGGCCCTGGCGGGACCTTCCAGCCTACGACCAGATCATCCAGGGGGCCTCGGGGGTTATGTCGATCACCGGCGCGCCCGAGACCGCGCCCTACCGGGTCGGCTATCCGATCTGCGACACCATCGGCGGGCTCACTGCGGCCTTCGCGATCTCTGCCGCCTTGAAAGGCCGGGACAAGACCGGCGGGGCCTTCATCGACGTCTCGATGTTGGAGGCGACCCTGGCGACCATGGGCTGGGCCGCCTCGAACTGGCTGATCGCCGGCGTCAGGCCGGCGCCCCACGGCAACGAGAACGTCACCTCCGCGCCCTCCGGCGCGTTTCGGGCCGAGGACGGCCTGCTCAACATCGCGGCCAACAAGCAGGAGCAGTGGGAGGTTCTATGCCGCCACATCGGGCGGGACGACCTCCTGTCCCACCCGGACTACGCGACCCGCGAGGACCGCAAGGCGAATCGCCTTGCCCTGAAGGCCGAGCTCGAGAAGACGCTGGCGAACCGGCCCGCACGGGATTGGGCGAGGGAGCTGAACCGTCTGGGCGTGCCGTCGGGCGCGGTCTTCGAGGTGCCCGAGATCCTGGACCATCCTCAGATCGCCGAACGCGGCCTGATCGCCGAATTCGACGACGTGCCGGGCGCGGGGCGCGCGATCCGGGTCCTGCGCACCGCGGTCAAGATCGACGGCACGCCGCCCGGGGTTGGGTCGCCACCGCCGCGTCTGGGCGAACACAACACGGAGGTGTACGGCGAGATCGGCGTGACGCCAGCGGAGCTCGCCCGCCTGGAAGAGGAGGGTGCGATATGAACGACCGACCGGACGTCGCGGACTGGTGGCGCACCTCGATCATCGACATGGCGCCCGGCCAAATCCGTTTTCGCGGCCATCCGATCGAGGAGCTGATCGGAACCGTCTCCTTTCCGTCCATGATCTGGTTGATGACCCGGGGCGATCTGCCGAGCGAGGGCCAGGCGCGGCTCCTGGAGTGTGCGCTGGTCGCGGCCGTCGATCACGGGCCGCAGGCGCCCTCCATCGCCGCGGCACGGATGGCGGTGACCTGCGGGCTCGGCCTCAACGGCGCACTGGCCTCGGCCGTCAATATGCTCGACGATGTGCATGGCGGCGCGGGCGAGCAGG
>JAOUCL010000220.1 GCA_029859805.1 Rhodospirillales bacterium
CCTGCTGGTCCCGGCGGGCGCGCGGGCCGGCGAACTGCCGCTGGTCGATGCGCATATCCACTACAGCCACGACGCCTGGGAGACGCTGCCGCCGGAGCAGGCCGTCGGCCTTCTGCGCGCGGCCGGCCTGAAGCAAGCCTTCGTCTCGAGCTCGAGCGACGAGGGCACGCAGAAGCTCCATGCCGTGGCGCCCGATCTCGTCGTGCCGGTCCTGCGGCCCTACCGGCGGCGCGGCGAGATTTCCACCTGGATGCGCGACGAGACGGTGGTCGCCCATGTCGAGGCGCGTCTCGCCAAGCACCGCTACGCCGGTATCGGCGAGTTCCACGTCCACGGCGCCGAGGCCGACCTCCCGGTTGTGCGCCGCCTGGTCGAGCTGGCCAAGGCCGGGGGCCTGTTCCTCCACGTCCACTCGGACGCCGAGGCAATTCAGCGGATCTTCGCACAGGACCCGGACGCGCGGGTCCTCTGGGCGCACGCCGGCTTCGAAAACGCGGAGACCATACGCGCGCTGCTCGAGAGCTACCGGACCCTCTGGGCCGACTTGGCGTTCCGCAGCGACCATGCGGCCGGCGGCGAGGGGGACCCGGCCTGGCGCGCTCTTTTCAGCGACTTCGCGGAGCGCTTCCTGGTCGGTACCGACACCTACACGCCGGAGCGCTGGCACGAGGTGGCGGCGCATGCCAGCTGGACGCGGGACTGGCTTTCGACCCTGCCCGCCGAGGTCGCCGAGAAGATAGCCCACCGCAACGCCGAGGCCCTGGCCCGCTGGCCGGGCGCCGAGTGACGCGCGCGGGGCGGCGCGACGCGGTCGGGCGTTTCGGTCGCCGCGTCGAGGTGCTAGGCTGCGCAAGAGGCCGGGTCACAGACGGGAGGATGGCATGGCGGAGTTCGACGGCGAGGCCTTCGTTAAGCAGTTCAACGCCGTGTGGGACGCGCACGATGTCGACGGAATTGCCGAGATGTTCACCGACGATGTCGTCTTCGAGGCGTCCTTCGGCTCCGAGCCCTGCGGCGAGCGCGCGGTCGGGCGGGAGGCGGCGCGCAAGCTGGCCGCTGCGGTCTTCGAGAAGATCCCCGACCTGCATTTCGAGGAGATCCGGCACTTCGTCACGCCCGAGTTCGCGGTCGTCGAGGCGGTGACCACCGGGACGCCGGTGGGCGGCGCGCCCTACGAGATCCACCTGGTCGACCTGCTGACCATCCGCGACGGCAGGATCGCGGCCAAGCGCTCCTACCGCAAGGCCCGGCTCTAGCCTCCACCCGAGGACCCGTGGACGATATAGAAGCCGACTCCTGGACGCTCTACCGGTCGCGCGCGCGCGCGCGCTGCGCGGAGTATGCGCTCGTGCTCCGCTCCGTGGGGATCGGCTGCGAGGTGCGCCCATTGGACGGCGGCTTCGAGCTGCTTGTCGCGCCGCGGGACGCCGAGCGCGCCCGCAAGCAGCTCGCGCTCTACAGGCAGGAGAACCCGGTCAAGGCCGCCCGCTTCGAGCCGCGCCGCAAGGTCGCCGACGGCCTCGTCTGCGCGTCCCTCTACGGCACGGCTATACTGATCGTCGACGTGCTGCAGGACCACCAGGCCTTCTCCTTCGACTGGCTCGAGGCGGGCAGGGCACAGGCCCGCCTCATCGGCCAGGGCGAGTGGTGGCGGACCGTGACGGCGCTCAGCCTGCACGCCGATTCGGTCCACCTGGCCGGCAACCTGGTCTTCGGTCTCGTTTTCGGTTTCCTCGCGGGCCAACTGCTGGGCTGGGGTCTCGCGTGGAGCGCCATGCTGCTCGGGGGGACCCTCGGAAACGCCATCAACGCGCTGGTCCGCGCCCCGACCCACACCTCGGTCGGCGCTTCCACCGCGGTTTTCGCGGCGGTCGGGATCCTCGCGTTCTATGCCTGGAGGCGGCGCGAAAGCCCGGTCAACCGCTGGGTGCCCCTGGGCGGCGGGATCGCCCTGCTCGCCTTCCTCGGGATGGGTGGCGAGCGCACCGACATCGCCGCCCACCTCACGGGCTTCGCATCGGGCGGCCTGCTCGGTTTCCTCTTCGCGTCCCTAAACCACCGTCTGGCGTTTCTGGTGCGCCACCAAACCGCCCTGGGCCTGGCTGCCCTGGCGCTCTTCGCCGCAGCCTGGTCGGCGGCCTTCCTGGCCCAGGGGTGAGCAAAAAAGGGGACATTCTACTTTTCGGAAAAGTTGAATGTCCCCTTTTTCGCGGGCAGGGCCGGTGGCTATTTGAAGCCGGCGAGCGCGAGGATCATCGCTCCGGTCGCGAAGACGCAGTAGAGGGCGAAGAGGGCGCAGACGGCCTCGACCGAAACCCCGGCGTCCATCAGGGCGCCCATGGCGAGCGGCCCCAGGGCCGAGGCGAAGACGGAGAGCGAGACGACCAGCGAGCGGATCGCCCCCAGGTGGCGAACCCCGTAGACCTCGGCCCAGAACGCGGTCGCCGCCGTATAGGTGATGCCGCTGGTGAGGCCCAGCAGGAACAGGTAGGGCAGGGCCCAGAGGGCGTCGTCGAAGGCCCAGACGAGCAGCAGGCCGAGCGCCAGCGGCAGGAGAAAGCCCGGCAGCACGCGCGCCGCCGTGATGCGGTCGATCAGCGGACCCGCGGAAAGCGACGCCAGGACCGTGCCCAGGGCATAGATCCAGTAGCTCCCGGTGATCCAGGCGGCGCCCCAGCCCTTCGCCTCGGCCAGCACCAGGTGATGGAAGAACAGCGCCGTGGCGATGAAGGCCGGGGCGAGCACCGCCGGCAGCAGCAGATAGAAGCGGCCGTGGCGCAGCACCTGGCCGCGCGACCACGATGGCCTTTCCCCCCCGCCGTGGTCCTGCCGCGCCAGGCGCGCCAGGTGCTCGCGGTGGCGCCCCTCGTGCCGGCGCAGCAGCCACAAGGCCGCCGGCAGCAGGCAGAGCGCGAGGACCGCCGCGGCGCCGCCATAGGTCGCCCGCCAGCCGAGCGCGGCGATCGCCAGGACCGCGAGGAACGGCAGGACGGCCTCGCCCACCGCAAAGCCCAGCGAGGCCAGGGCCACCGCCTTGCCCCGGTCGGCGTCGAAGTAGCGCGCCATCGAGGTCGTGCCGACGTGGCTCGCCAGGCCCTGGCCGGTCTGGCGCAGCAGGAAGATCGCCAGGACCAGCAGCCCGGCCGTCGGCACCGCGGCCATGAAGGCCGCGGCCGCGACAAGCGCGACGCAGACGAGCGCCGTGTAGGTGCGGAGCGCCAGGCGGTCGATCAGCGGCCCGGTCCAGGGCAGGAGGGCCGCGCTGAGGAGCGTCCCGGCCATGTAGATCGCGCTCCAGCCCGTGTGGCTCAGGCCGAAGTCCGCGCGCACCGCGGGCCCGAAGACGCCGATGAAGAAGGTCTGCCCGACGCTGGACGCGAAGGTCATGGTGAAGCCGAAGGCGAGAAAGCGCGCGTTGGCGCGGGCGAAGCCCAGGTAGCCGCTGGCAAGCATGGTCGAGGCGATCGAGGTGAAGCCGACCGCCCTCTCTAGCCGGGCCGCGGCGAAAGATCCAGCGGCGATCCGGCGCATCCCAGGGCAATCGCGCGAAGCCCGCATCTTCTTCCTCCCCCCTTGCGGGGGAGGATCGAGGAGGGGGGACAGGCGGCTTCGATCGGATCAACACCTCCGGACGCTGTGCGAGGGGCCTTGTCCACCCCCATCCAAACCTTCCCCCGTCGAGAGGGAAGGCTTTCTTGCCTTTCACCCGATTGCCCTGCGGCGCATCCAGCCCCTCCCGCCCCTCCCGCTTTGGACGGGGTTCGAGACCGGACAGATCCCTTGCGGACGGTTCGCGATTGCGCGGCCGCTTTGAAAAATCCGAGCGCGCTGCTATGGTTTTCCCGGCCTCGGGGGAAGCGGGCGGAGCGACACGGGCGATTTCGTGCCGGCGCGCCGGAGAAGCGAGAGGCTTTTTCTTGGAAGCGTCGGTGGGCGCGTTCAGGGTTTCCTCGTTTGCGGCCTGCGAAGGGGGAGAAACGACCATGCACGGACACCGAACAGCTTCATCCTTGACGCTCGCCCTGCTGACGGCGACCTTCCTGACCCCGCCGGAGCGGGCCTTGGCCGCGCCCGGCGACGCCCTGGGACGCGAGTTCCAGGTCAATAGCTTCACCGCGAGCCACCAGCGCGCCTCGTCGATCGCCATGGATGCCGACGGCGACTTCATCGTGGCGTGGCATAGCACTGGTCAGGACGGCAACAGCTGGGGCGTGTTCGCGCGGCGCTACAACGCCGCGGGCCGGCCCGAGGGCGGCGTGTTCCAGGTCAACCAGGAGACCGCGAGCCACCAAACCTATCCGAGCGTCGCCGTGGACGCCGACGGCGATTTCGTCGTGGCGTGGGGCAGCAACGGCCAGGACGGCAGCGGTTACGGCATCTACGCCCGGCGCTACGACGCCGCGGGCGTGGCGCAGGGGCCGGAGTTCCAGGTCAATACCTTCGTCACCGGCAGTCAATCGCGGCCGGCGGTCGCCATGGACGCCGAGGGCGACTTCGTCGTGGCGTGGCAGAGCAACGGCCAGGACGGCGACAGCTGGGGCGTCTACGCCCGGCGCTACGACGCCGCGGGCGTGGCCCAGGGCGCCGAGATCCCGGTCAACAGCCACACGACCAGCCAACAGATCTTTCCGGCCGTGGCCATGGACGTCGACGGAGACTTCGTCGTGGCGTGGCAGAGCAACGGCCAGGACGGCAGCTCTTACGGCGTCTTCGCCCAGCGCTATGACGGCGTGGCGCGGGTCGCGGGCGACTTCGACGGCGACGGCAACGCGGACATCCTGTGGCACAACGCCGCCACCGGCACCGCCGTCGTCTGGTTGATGGACGGAACGGAGAAGCTGGCCGTGCAGTCGATCGGCGGCGCGCCCGTGGTCTGGCAGGTCGCCCGCATCGGCGAGTTCAACGGCGACGGCAAGGCCGACATTCTGTGGCACAACGCCGTGACCGGCGCCGCGCTGGTCTGGCAGATGGACGGCTTCGCCAGGACCGCTGCGGTCGGCGTGGGCGGGGCGCCGACGGCCTGGGTCATCGAGAAGGTCGAGGACACCGACGGCGACGGCCTGTCGGACATCTTCTGGCGCAACAGCGCGACGGGGGCCACCGTGGTCTGGCTGATACGCGGCTTCGCCCGGGTGGAGGTGGGCGGCACCGGCAGCGTGCCCGCGGACTGGCAAACGCACTAGGCGCGCGGCGGCACCTGGGGGCGGGGCCGGGCGGCGATCAGGGTCGGCGCCCAGGCCCCGGCGACCAGCGCGAAGCCGGCCAACTCGATCCACGGCAGGAGCGGGAACAGCAGGCAGAGGGCGGCGGCGAGGAAGGCCGCGCGGCGCCACTGGGAGATGGCGCCCCGGAAGAACTCGGTCTTCTGGATGCCCATGGCCAAGGCCCCATAGCCGACCAGATAGCGCGCCGCGGCATAGGCGATCTCGGGGGCGGTCCCCTGGAGCAGCAGCTCGGGCACGTAGACGAAGCTGAACGGCACGAGCACCAGGGTCGCCCCGAACTTCAGCGCGGCGAAGCCGGTCTGCATCGGATCGGCGCGGGCGATGGCCGCCCCCGCGAAGGCCGAGACGCAGACCGGCGGCGTGATGTTGGAGAGGCAGGCCGCGTAGAAGACCACGAGATGGGCGGGCACCTCGGCGACCCCGAGGTGGACCAGGGCCGGCGCGGCAACCACCGAGAGGATTATGTAGGAGCCGGTCGTGCTGCTGCCCATGCCGATGACGATCGAGATGATGGTCACCAGGACCACGGTGAAGAACAGCTGTCCGCCGGCGAACTCGACCAGGACCGCCGAGAACTTCAGGCCCAGCCCGGACAGCACGATGCCGCCGATGATCACGCCGAGGCTGCCGATCGCGGCCCCCGCCGAGGAGTTGTTGTGGGCCCCGGCGACCACGGCGCGGAAGACCTCGCGCGGCCCCATGCGCGTGTCCCGGCGCAGCCACGAGAGCGCGAAGGTCGACACCGTACCCCAGAAGGCGCCCAGGTCGGGCGAGTAGCCCATGAACAGCAGGCCGAGCACCACGACCAGCGGCAGGAAGAAATGCCAGCCCCGGCGCAGCACGGCGCCGACCCGGGGGATCTCCTCTCGCGGCAGCCCCTTGAGCCCGGTGCGCATGGCCTCCAGGTCGACCATCAGCAGGATGAAGGTGAAGAACAGGAGCGCCGGGATGACGTTCATCAGCGCGATGCTGAGATAGTCGCGCTGGGTCAGGGTCGCCAGGATGAAGACGCCGGCGCCCATGATCGGCGGCATGATCTGGCCGCCGGTCGAGGCGATCGCCTCGATGGCCCCGGCGTGGTGCGGCTTGAAGCCGATGCGCTTCATCATGGGAATCGTAAACGCGCCCGAGGCCACCACGTTGGCCACCGAGGAGCCGGAGATCGACCCGAAGAGGGCCGAGCTCACCGTCGCGATCTTGGCCGGGCCGCCCCGCCACTGCCCGGTCAGCGCGGTGGCCAGCTCCATGAAGAAGCTGCCCGCGCCGCTGCGCTCGAGGAAGGCCCCGAAGATCATGAAAGGGAAGACGAAGGTGGCGAAGGTGGCGGTCACCACGCCGAACATGGCCTCCTGGGTCGAGAAGGTGAACTCGATGATCCGCTCGATCGACATGCCCGGGTGGCTCAGCTTCCCGGGCAGATAGGGCCCGTAGTAGAGCTGGGCCAGGAACAGGAGGCTGAGGATGGGGATCGCCGGGCCCAGGGCGCGCCGGCTGGTCTCCAGGACGACGACGATGGCAATCGCCCCCATGGTCAGGTCCCAGGCATTGGGGTCGCTGACCCGGAAGATGGCGTAGTCCACGTACTGGTCCATCCAGTAGCCGATCGAGGCGACGGCCAGGCCGATGAACAGGAAATCGAGGAGGCTGGGGCGGTGCGTCGGCGCCCCGCGCCGGGCGGGAAAGCCAAGGAACACCAAGACCGCGGTGAACAGCAGGTAGAAGCCGCGGTTGGTCTCTGTCGAGACCAGGCCGAAGCCCGAGGTGTAGAGGTACCAGAGGGAAAACCCGGCCCCGGTGAGCGCGTAGAGGATCGCGAAGGGGCCGGTCAGGGTGCGCTTCTTGCCCTCCACCGGCGCAAACCAGCGCGTCTCGTCCATGACGCGTTAAACCCCCCGGAAGAAATCGGGCCGCCGGATCCGGCGGCCCGTGCGACGGCTCCCGGCTAGTCCTGCCAGAGGCCCTTGGCCTTGTAGTAGGCTTCGGCGCCCGGATGCATGGGAACGCCGAGCGTGAGGAAGTTCTTGGTGTCGGGCTCCATCTGGGCCCAGGCCTTGTGGCCGTCGGCCAGACGCTTCTTGACGTCCGGCTGGTAGACCAGCTCGAGGATGTCCTGCACGGCCTTGGCCGGCACCCGCTCGTGGGCCACCCAGTAGACGGTCAGGTACGGCAGGTCGACGTCCGGCACGCCCTTGTAGGTGGTCGAGGGCATCGTGGCCTTGCTGTAGAAGGGATAGGCCGAGGTCACCTTGGTCATCTCCTGGTCCGAGTAGGCCAGCACCACGGCGCCCCGGGTCTCGGCCAGCTCCTTGACCGCGGCGGCCGGGGCCGAGGACTGGCAAAGCGCGTCGATCTGCTTGTTGCCGAGGGCGCGGCCGGCGTCGGCGAAGGTCATCATGCGGGGCGTGACCTTGTCGAGCATGCCGAGCGCTCGCAGGATGTTGGAGCAGTTGAAGACCGTGCCCGAGCCCGGCGGCCCCAGCGCCACCGTCTTGCCTTCGAGATCGGGCAGCGTGGCGATGCCGGAGCCGGGCAGGGTGACGAAATAGGTCGGCCCCTTGTAAGCCTTGGCGACGCCGCGGAACATCGTGCCCTTGTCGCCGCTCGCGAACGGGCCTTCCGGCTTCTGGGCCATGTAGACATGGGCGCCGTAGACGATGCCCATGTCCAGCTCGCCCTTGATGATGCGCTTGGCGTTCTCGGTCGAGCCGCCGGTCGTCACCTGGGTGATGTTGTACTGGGGAAGCTTCTCGGAAATGATCGTCCCCGCGGTCCCGACCATATAGTACATCACCCCGCCCGGGTTGGAGCCGCCCCAGGCGATGTCGGTCTTGTCCTGTGCCGCTGCCGGCGGGGTCAGTGCGAGCCCGACCGCCAGCGCGGTGGTTACGGCTAAGAGTCTCATGGTCTTCTCCTCCCTTGTTGCCGAGATGGTTATACCAAAGGTCATCGAGAATGACCTTTGGTATTAGTCGACGTAATTGCTGAGCTCCCCGATCACCCTGTCCTCCCGGTCGGACGCAGGCCG
>JAOUCL010000221.1 GCA_029859805.1 Rhodospirillales bacterium
GGAGATCAAGTACTCGACCGTCCAGAACTGGTACCCGGGCGACAAGGACGGCAAGGGCGGGATCTACAACTTCGTGACCAAGCGCGGCGCCTGCCGCGGCGACCGCAGCAAGATCTCGTGGACCCAGGTCGAGACCGGCTCGGCGATCACCTGGAAGTACCCCGGCTGCATCCTGCAGGGCGACAACTCGGTCGGCGAGTTCTACTCGATCGCCATCACCAACAACCGCCAGCAGGCCGACACCGGGACCAAGATGATCCATCTGGGCCGCAACACGCGCTCGCGGATCATCGCCAAGGGCATCTCGGCCGGGCACTCGCAGAGCACCTACCGGGGCCTGGTCAAGATGTCGCCCAAGGCCGCGGGCGCACGCAACCATACCCAGTGCGATTCGCTGTTGATCGGCGACCAGTGCGGCGCCCATACCGTGCCCTACATCGAGAGCCGCAACCGCAGCGCCAAGGTGGAGCACGAGGCGACGACCTCGAAGATCAGCGAAGACCAGCTGTTCTACTGCCGCCAGCGCGGCATCCCCGAGGAGGACGCCGTCGCCCTGGTCGTGAACGGCTTCTGCCGCGAGGTCCTGCAGCAGCTGCCCATGGAGTTCGCCGTCGAGGCGCAGAAGCTGGTCGGCATCAGCCTCGAGGGCAGCGTCGGGTGAGGCATGCTTGTAGGAAAGCGGAGCGATGACGGCCGAAGAGACGATCACGCTGTACCGGCCGACCGGGACGAACGAGTTGGCGCTGATCCGCGAGTCCGGCTTCACGGCCTTTCCGCCGCGCCTGCCCGAACAGCCGGTCTTCTACCCGGTGACCAACGAGGCCTACGCGGCGCAGAGCGCCCGCGACTGGAACACGAGATACGGCTCGCGCGTCGGTTACGTGACGCGTTTCGAAGTGAAGGCCGATTACCTGGCCAAGTTCGACAAGCGGGTGGTCGGCGGCAGAGTGCATGAGGAGTACTGGATTCCGGCAGAGGACCTCGAAGAGTTCAACCGCCAGATTGTCGGGAAGATCGAGGTGATAGGAAGATTCGAGGCCGAAGGCCGAGGTGAAACGAGGGGCGAGGAAGTAACGAATGCTTGAGATAAAGAACCTGCATGTGACGGTCGAGGACAAGGAGATCCTCAAGGGCATCGACCTGACGATCATGCCCGGCGAGATCCATGCCGTCATGGGCCCGAACGGCTCGGGCAAGTCGACCCTGGCCTATATCATGACCGGGCGCGAAGGCTACGAGGTGACCGAGGGCGAGGTCCTCTACCAGGGCCGCGACCTGCTCGCCATGGCGCCGGAGGAGCGCGCCGCCGAGGGCGTCTTCCTGGCCTTCCAGTATCCGGTCGAGATCCCCGGCGTGCCCAACACGACCTTCCTGAAGGAGGCGGTCAACGCCCAGCGCCGGCACCGCGGCGAGGACGAGCTGGACGCCATGCAGTTCCTCAAGGTGGTGCGCCAAAAGGTCAAGGAGCTGGGCATCGCCGACGAGATGCTGAAGCGCGCCGTCAACGTCGGCTTCTCAGGCGGCGAGAAGAAGCGCAACGAGATGCTGCAGATGGCGCTGCTCGAGCCGCGCCTTGCGGTGCTCGACGAGACCGACAGCGGCCTCGACATCGACGCGCTCAAGGCCGTGGCCGACGGCGTCAACGCCCTGCGCGCGCCCGACCGCTCGATGCTGGTCATCACGCACTACCAGCGGCTGCTCGACCACATCGTACCGGACAAGGTGCACGTGCTGGCCGGGGGCCGCATCGTCCGCTCCGGCGGCAAGGACCTGGCCCGGGAGCTCGAGCGCACCGGCTACGCCGAGTTCGCCACGGTGGCGGCATGACGACGGCCGGCGCACAGCCCTTCGTCGAGCAATACGGCGCCCTCAAGGGCGCCCTGCCGGGCGTCGGCCTGCCCTGGCTCGCCGAGCTGCGCGAGGCGGGCCTGGCCCGCTTCGCCTCGCTCGGCCTGCCGACCCCGCGCGACGAATCGTGGAAGTACACGAACCTGCGCCCGCTGGAGAAGGTCGCTTTCGGCACGCCCAACGGCGAAGCGGTCAGCATCGACCGCCTGCCGTCGCTGCTGCCCGCGGGCGCCAGCGAGAACCGCCTGGTCTTCGTGAACGGGCACTACCGCGCCGACCTCTCGACCCTGAAGAGCCTGCGCGAGGGGGTGGAGATCGGGAGCCTGGCCGCCGGCCTGGAGCGCTCCCCGGAGACGGTCGCCGAGTACCTCGGACAGATCGCGCCGGCCGGGGGAGCAGCCGGGGAGCAGCCCGGGGAGCAGCCGCTCCTGGCCCTCAACACGGCGCTTTCGGGCGACGGCCTGATGTTGCGGCTCGGGCGCGGCGCAAAGGTCAAGACCCCCATCGAGGTGATCTTCATCGGCGCCGCGACGGAGCAGGCGCTCGCCTATCACCCGCGCAACCTGATCGTGCTGGAGCCCGAGAGCCAGGCCGTGGTGATCGAGCATCACGTGAGCCTCGGCGGCGGCGCCACCTTCGCCAACTCGGCCACCGAGATCGAACTGGGCGACGGCGCCCTGCTGCACCACTACAAGATGCAGGCCGAGGGCCCCGAGACCTTCCATGTCAGCACGGTGCATGCCCGGGTCGGCCGCGACGCGCACTACGACAGCTTCGGCATGTCGCTGGGCAGCCGGTTGTCGCGCAACGAGGTCTCGGTCCGGCTGAACGGCCAGGGGGCGAACTGCCACCTGAACGGCGCCTACATGGTGCGCGGCAAGCAGCATTGCGACACCACCACGCTGGTCGAGCACTTGGTGCCGCGGACCTCCTGCCGCGAGGTCTTCAAGGGCGTGCTCGACGACGAGGCGCGCGCCGTGTTCCAGGGCCGCATCGTGGTCCACCCGGACGCGCAGCAGTCCGACGGCCATCAGCTCTCCAAGGCCATGCTGCTCTCCGAACGGGCCGAGATCGACATCAAGCCGGAGCTCGAGATCTATGCCGACGACGTCAAATGCAGCCACGGCGCCACGGCGGGCGACCTGGACCACGAGGCCCTCTTCTACCTGCGCTCGCGCGGGCTGCCCGAGGGTCCCGCCCGCAGGCTGCTGATCGAGGCCTTCCTGACCGAGAGCATCGAGGCGATCGCGGCCGAGGACCTTTGCCCGGCCTTCCTGGCGAGCATCGCCGACTGGCTCAAGACGTAGCGATGGGGGAGTTGTCATGAGCGATGTGAGCGAGGCCATGGATACCCGGCCGGGCGACCGCCCGGGCGCCACCTTCGACGTGGAAAGGGTGCGCGCCGACTTCCCGATCCTGAACGAGACGGTCCACGGACGGCCGCTCGTCTTCCTCGACAGCGCGGCCTCGGCACAGAAGCCGCGCCAGGTGATCGACACCGTGCGCCACGTCTACGAGCACGAGTACGCCAACGTGCACCGCGGCGCCTATCACCTGAGCGAGCGCGCGACCGCGCTCTACGAGGGCGCGCGCGACAAGGTGCGCGATTTCCTCAATGCGCGCGACCGCAAGGAGATCATCTTCACCAGCAACGTCACCGAGGCGATCAATCTGGTGGCCAAGAGCTGGGGCCGGGCGTTCCTCGAAGAGGGCGACGAAATCATCATCTCGGAGATGGAGCACCACTCCAACATCGTACCCTGGCAGATGCTGCGCGACGAGAAGGGACTGACCCTCAAGATCGCGCCGGTCAGCGACGACGGCGTCTTCCTGCTCGACGACTTCAAACGGCTGCTGACCGAGCGCACCAAGCTGGTGGCGATCACGCACGTTTCCAATGTGCTCGGCACCATCACCCCGGCCGAGGAGATCGTCCGTCTGGCCCACGACGCCGGAGCGAAGGTGCTGTTCGACGGCGCGCAGGCCGTCGTGCACATGCCGGTCGACGTGCAGGCGCTCGACTGCGACTTCTATGGCTTCACCGGACACAAGCTCTATGGGCCGTCGGGCATCGGCGTGCTCTACGGCAAGGCGGAGCTGCTCGACGCGATGCCGCCATTCCTCGGCGGCGGCGACATGATTCGCTCGGTGACCTTCGAGAAGACCACCTATGCGCCGCTGCCGGCCAAGTTCGAGGCGGGCACGCCGCCGATCGTCCAGGCGATCGGGCTGGGCGCCGCGATCGACTACGTCTCGGCGCTCGGCCTCGCGAATATTGCCGCGCACGAGCGGGACCTGCTGACCTACGCGACCCAACGCCTCGCCTCGGTCGAGGGCCTGCGGCTGATCGGCACGGCGCCCGACAAGGCGGCGGTCGCGTCCTTCACCATGGAGAGCGCCCATCCGCACGATATCAGCACGGTGATCGACCGCGCCGGCGTGGCCATCCGTGCCGGCCATCACTGCGCCGAGCCGCTGATGGCGCGGCTCGGGCTGGTGGCGACGGCGCGCGCCTCCTTCGGCATCTACAACAGGCGCGAGGACGCCGACGTGCTGGTCGACGCCCTCGAAACGGTACGGGAGATCTTCGGCTGATGTTCGACGAGCTGCGCGAGCTCTACCAAGAGGTCATTCTGGACCACGGCCGGAACCCGCGTAATTTCCGCCATCCGGAAGATGCCACCTGCACGGCCCACGGCAACAACCCGATGTGCGGCGACACCTTGACGGTCTATCTTGAGCTGGACGACGATGGGGTCATCCGGGACGCAGCCTTCGAAGGCAAAGGTTGCGCGATTTCAGTAGCTTCCGCGTCGATGATGACCGAGCTTCTCAAGGGTCGGACCGCCGCGGAGGCCAAGCGCCTGTTCGACAGCTTCCACGGCATGTGCACCGAGGACGACTTCGACATGGCGGCGGCCGAGGACGCGGACCCCGATGCGCTGGAGCGCCTCGGCGTGCTGGCAGGCGTGCGCGAGTTCCCGGTCCGCGTCAAGTGCGCGACCCTGGCCTGGCATACGATGAGCGCGGCCATGGCCGGCGAAACCGAAGTCACGACGGAGTAGCGGACCATGGCCGACCTCGACCGCCCCTCCCTGAACGACTTCATGCCCGGCCCCGACCCCGGCGAGGACTTCATGGCCACGGCCGGGGAACCCCTCGCGCCCGGCGCCACCGTCGCCTCGGAATCCGCGGTCATCGACGCCCTGCACACGGTGTACGATCCGGAGATCCCGGTCGACATCTACGAGCTCGGCCTGATCTACGAGCTGGACATCAAGGAGGACGGCGATGCCGCCGTCGTCATGTCGCTGACCGCGCCGGGCTGTCCGGTGGCCGGCGAGATGCCCGGCCAGGTGGCCGAGGCCGTCGCCCGGGTCGAAGGGATCGGCCGGGTCGAGGTGCGGCTCACCTGGGATCCGGCCTGGACGCCGGAGCGCATGTCGGAAGACGCCAGGCTCGCATTAGGCATGTTCTGAGCCTATATTTGTTTAACCAGGAGGGAGTATACTGGAACCCATGGTTGCCCCGATGATCAGCCTGACCGATGCCGCCGCCGAGCGGGTCAAGCGCCTGATGGCCAAGGCCGAAGGCGACAAGCCGGTGCTGGGCCTGCGCGTGGGCGTCAAGACGCGCGGCTGCTCGGGCCTCAGCTACTTCGTCGAGTACGCCAAGGACCAGAAGAAGTTCGAGGACGTGGTCGAGGACAAGGGGGTCAAGATCTTCATCGACCCGACCGCCACCATGTTCCTCATCGGCAGCGAGATGGACTACGTCGAAGAGCAGTTCCAGACCGGCTTCGTGTTCAGGAACCCCAACGAGGCGGGCCGCTGCGGCTGCGGCGAGAGCTTCCACGTCTGATCGCCGGACGCCCCCTGGCACAAATCGAAACGCCGCGCGGATTCAACGAAGAAATCCCGCATGGAACGTGACCGGCCATTCGAACGTCCGGCGTCGGGAACCATGGCATCCGAGGTTTGACCGGATTTCTTATTGCCGGTTGTTCATTATCGCATTCTTTTCGGCCTCGGTACTGAGTTGGCGGGTGAAGTCGCCCAATCCCTTTCCCAGGGCCTTGCCGAGGTCGGTAAATTCAAAGGACGGCCGGGTCTTGGCAAGCAATGTGAGGACCGAGTACATCGCCGCTTGATCCAGCATCCAGGCCAAGAACGGCGGCTCGTCCAGTTTCGATGAAACAAACCGCTGCAGCATCGAAATGAAATCAACGGTTTCCGACCGATTGGGAAAATACATGACGCTCGCCTGATAGACCGAGGCGGGTTCGTTCCGGCCCGTATCGAAACACGCGAAATCGGCGTCACCGGCACTTTCCACGAACACGCCGGGGGATATGCTCGGCAGGATGTCCGCGTCCACGGCCAAGACCGGCAGGCCGTATCCGGGAAGGAGGCTCCCAATCGCGAAGAACCGCGCACAGGTGTAGTAGACCGGATGCCGCCATGGACCAGGCGGCTCGAAGCTCAGCCCGAGATTCAAACCGGCGTGGTCGCTTTTCAACTTATCGAACAGGTTGAACGAGTCGGGCTCGGGGGCAACGACATGAAAATGAAGCGGCTCCCTCACCCCCAAATCCGCATAGCCTTGACAAAGAACCGGAGCGAAGCGGCGGAAGTATCGTGCGTCCACGCTGATCGCAATGACGAACGTCGAATCGTTTGTGGCCGCCTGCTCGGTGACGGTCAACTCCGGCGGCGTCTTATCAACCGGATGCGCCAAGATTCGTCCAGTCTTTTCCAGGCCTTCAACCAAAGTGCCTTGGCGGAAAATGACGTTGAAGTTCTTGTCCGTCTTAATGGGATACGAACCGTGGTTCGGGATGACCAACCGCTTGAATTCCTCGAAGAACTCGAGCGCCGCCTCATGGTCGCCGGCGTCGACCTTTTCACATCCCTGATAGTATACGGCAACCGCAGATTCTAGCCGGTGTTTCGGCATCTGCATCGAGAGCTTCCTGACCACCTCCCAGCGGCCAAGGGCGACGAAATGCAAGGCGATGTTCTGAATGAAGCGAACGCCACTGCCAAATTTCGGTGCCGCCCGATCGGTCAACGCCAACAACTCTTCAATATTGCCCGCCTCGGCAAGAGCACTCCCATACCGGTGCCAGTTCATGGGCACCTCGGGCGCGTCGCGCAGGGCCCGGGCGAGCTCTTCGAGCGTTGAAGCCACGGGCTCGGAACTGTCCAACGGCATTTTCGGCGGCCCCCCGGCCTAGCATCATCGCGAACCAGCGAGGGTGCCGGCGCCGTCAGCGAGAACTCAGGCGAGCAACGGCGAACCCCTCGCCCGGCAAATTGACCCATTAATCATGAAGCATATCTTAACGCATACTATCTAGCCTTTATAGGCTAAGTCGTATCACTAGATGGCATCGGACCCCGATCAATTCCAAGTGGGATGACGGCCGTAGTCTCGATCTCGACCTTCGCCCCGGGCTCGATCAAGGCCGACACCTCGACCAGGGTCATGGCCGGGTAGTGCTTGCCGACCACTTCCCAGTAGACTTGGCCGAGCTCTTTCAGCCGGCCGAGGTAGTCCTGCGTGTCGGTGACGTACCAAACTATCCGGACCAAGTGGTCTGGGCCGGCGCCGGCCTCGGCCAGTACCGCAAGGCTATTCTCCAGGGCCTGGCGGACCTGCTCGACGAAGTCGTCGGAACGAATGGTCTGCGTGGCGTCCCAGCCGACCTGGCCCGCCACGAAGACCATCCGGCCTTCGGCAACGACGCCATTCGAATAACCGCTCGGTCGAGGCCAGCCCTCGGGCAGCAGGATCCGCATCAAACAACCTCCCTGTTTCGGCCGTCATTGCAAAGGCGCACATCCTGCAAGATCAGGAAACCCACGTCGAGGACCCCTGCGAACCCGTCCTCCGTCAACGCGATGATCTGCTCGCCGATGTCCTGCATTTCCCTGGCCGGCTCCGGCGTGCCAGGGATGCCGGATTTAGGAATGACAAGGGTCTTGGCGATGTCGCACCGCTTGGGGCCGGAAAAGACAACCACCGTGCGGCCCAGCACCGCCTCGTGGCCGCTGCGCGGCACCGAAGCCGCACCACCAAGACGAAAATCCAAACCCCGCAACGCGACTCGGCAGCCGATAGCGCAGACCAAACGTCAACGCCCCTCACTTGCGGCGGGCGCGCAAAGCAACCTTGCCCTTGCATGCGGGGCGGCTAATTGGTGACCCTAAATACCGATCTATTTACTGTGCGGTCGAGGGAAACCGGCAGTCGACCTCCGCCGCCAGGTCCTTGAAGGGCGTCAGCTCTGACGTTTCAGCATCCTCAGGCAGGGGTGCCAAGTCGATCGAGCCGATCCTGGTCTCGACGTCGTATTCGCCCAGCGCGGTGTCCGGAGGAGGTAG
>JAOUCL010000222.1 GCA_029859805.1 Rhodospirillales bacterium
GACCGGGAGCAGGCGATGCGCCTCGCCGAGCAGACGGCCCGCCTGGCCGCGCAGGAAACCGCCGCCAAGGCCGCCGCCGAGTCCAGGGCCTGGAGCGCCGACCGCCGCGCCCTGGTCGCCGACATGGAGCGGACCCTCAAGGCCTCGGCCAAGGCCGACCTGGCGGCGATGACCGCTCTGGCCGCCGACCCCGACGCCTCGCCGCCGGCCGCGTCGCCGCCCGCCGACCTCGACGCCCTGGCCGACCTCGACGCCCTGGCCGACCTCGACGCCCTGGCCGACCTCGCGAATGCCCTGGCCGCCCCGCCGCCAGGCACCGAGGCGAGCGCCCCGCCAAGGCCTGCAACGCCAAAGCCCCTTGGCGCCGGCGTGCCCGCCAAGCCAGAGCCCGTCGGCGCCGGCGTGCCCGAGCCGCCGCCCGCGCCGGAGCCGCCCTTGAACCGCCAGCAGCGCCGGGTTCTCGCGCGGCTGCGGCGGAAGGGGAGGCGGCGGGAAGAGGTGGGGTGAGGAGATCGGCGGGCTTCCTTGCCGTCTCTAAAGACGGGGTTTGCCGTCTTCAACAATGAGGGCGAGCTTCAACGAGACCTGTCGATGTCGTGCCGGGCGGCGGCGCCCACGGCGGCGCCGCCTTCGAGCAGGGACCAGACGAACAGTCCGGCGAGACCGAAAGCCAGTTCGCGGACGCGGCGGATCAGCATCGCGACAAGGGCGAGTTCGGTCGGGACCCCCAGCCAATTCGCGGCGAGCAAAACGCCGCCTTCCTGTACGCCCAAGCCTCCAGGAATCCCAAAACCGGCGCTCCGACCAACCTGGCCCATCGCTTCAAGGGCAACGGCCTCGGCTATGCTGACCGGATGACCCAGCAGCCAAAGCAGCAACCAGAGATCCAGACACGGCCAGAGCCAGGCCATGATGCGCCAAGACCCACAGACAAGAATGCGGTTCGAATCGCGGTAGACGGATCGGATCTGCTGATCGAGCTGCGACGCATTGTCCGTCAATCGGCGCCAAATCGAGCCTTGACCCAAGCGCTCCAGCGCGCCGGCGATCGGCACAAAGAGTCCGCGCGTCTGAAGCGCGGCGAAGGCGCAAACGAGGGCGCTAATAAGAAGAATGCCCAAGCCGGCCTGAACCAGATTTTCGGTGCCGCCGAGAAGGTATGCGATGAGAACGACGCCGGTCCCCACGAAAAGAGCCTGGGCCAAAAGACCCACGGTGATATCGACGATGACGCTGGCCGCCGCGATGTGACCCGGCGGCCCCAGCTGTGCGAGGAGCCGCGCACGAACGATCTCACCCCCGAGCTGGGCGACAGGCAGCAGGCTATTGACGGAAACACCGATCCAGCGCCGGATCGCAAGAGCGACGAGGCCGACAGGCCGCGTGGTCGGGATCACCGCCTGCCAACCCAAGCTATCCAGAAGAAAGCTGCCAAGATGTGTCAGTGCGAAGAGGGGAAGCCACCAGCCGGCGACGGCAACGGCTTCGAGCAGCTCGGCATCCCTGTGATGGATGACGAGGCCGGCGATCAAAGCGAGACCGATCGCCCAGACAAGCAGGGTTCTTGGGCGTATTCGAAGCCGCTTAGCCAAGATAGCCCTCCACGCCATACCAGCAAACCGCGAATTCCGCTGACAGTTTACCGAAGAGGACGCCCTGGGCGGTCATTCAATTCCTTCCGTATCGGGCGCGCCAGCCATGCGCCCCGCCCCCTCACACCCGCCGCCCCGCCGGAGGCGCTCGAGGGTGTCGATCGGCTGGGGGCTGAAGCGGCAGTGGGCGTGGAAAATGGGGACTGTGGGCCTGTTGAAAAAGGCGATACCACCCTTCGACAAGCTCAGGGTGAGGAATATAAGTGCTTGAATTACCTCATCCTGAGCTTGTCGAAGGATAAAGTGGCCGCGACATCTTGTACTATTTCAACGGGCCCACTGTCCCCATTTTCCATTTTCCCAGGCTCGGACGAGGGTCTTTAGCCCTTTGCGACGATCCTGAGCGCCACGTAGGGGACCAGGTTGAAGACCAGGATGGCGATCTTGTAGACGCCGAGGAACATGTAGAGGATGGCGTTGAAGGTGTCAGGCGGCACGGCGAACCATTTGCCGTGGGTCTGGTAGACGAAATCCGTGCCCCCGATGGTGAAGACCGCGAAGGAGAAGATCAACAAGGCGCCGTTGATGATCGTGCACCACAGAAGAAACCTCGTCAGCTTCCGGATATCCATGGTCTGCCTTCCTCTATTCGGTGTGACCGGCGTCAGCGGAGGTCAGCCGAGCGGCCGGCCTTCGCCAAACCACTATAAACCCCAATACCGCAATTTTGCGGGTCTGACCCTCATTAGATACTATCGGGAGAACTTCCCCGACCTGATTGCGAGATGAGCTGTGATTCGACAGAAAGTCAGAGTGTTTCGAGAAATGGGCCCGCTTCCGGACTCCACGGCAGATGAGGCGACGATTCAGACTTTCGAGGATGCGCTTGCCGCCATTGACGCTCCGCTCACCCTCGACGAGGCCCGCGCGCTACTTGGATCATTCCGAGACGATGACGACGATTGCTTTGGCCTCGCCTGGACGTTGGTTCACCTGATAGAGACTGCTCCGAGTTCCCCACTAGTTCAGCTTCCTCCGACGGGTAGTGGTCCATGGATGCAGATTCTGTGGGAGAGGGGGGAATGAATTCCGGGGTCAGTGCAATGATCTCTTGTGGACGGCACCCCTTGAGTGAGTCACGGAAATCAAGGACATGACCGTAAACGCGGCTGGTCACGCTCCGGGCCTATAGTGCGGGGTCTGGGACCGGGGTCGGGCCTGCATAAGTTCATTATCTGGTGTGACCGGCGTCGAGCGGAGATCAGCCGAGCGGCCGGCCTTCGCCAAACCACTATAAACCCCAATACCGCAATCTTGCAGGCCCGGCCCTCGCTCAAGGCTGTTCGGGCGCGGCTTCCAATATCATCGATAACAGGGTGCCCATCTGCTGGAAGCTCACGTATTCGGTGGGGTCCCATCGATCCACGAGATGAACGACGACGAGGTTCCGGGCCGGGATCACGATCACGTACTGCCCTCTGTGGCCATACGCGCGATAGGCGCGTCCGCGGAGGTCGACACCGGGCAGGAACCCGTCGTCGCGTCCCGCCCACCACAGGTCCCCCGTATCCCATCGTCGTCGGTTGATCCGCATGGCCATCGGTTCTCGGCGAGATGCCTAACCGCACCAGGGCAATCGCTTGAAGGGCAGGAAGCCTTCCCCCTAGACGGGGGAAGGGTTGGATCGGGGTGAATACGGACGCGCGCGCCGCACCTGTCCATTGCGACAGAAAAGCCCGATCCGGGCCGCACCCCCCTCCTCGATCCTCCCCCGCAAGGGGGGAGGAAGCAAAATGCGCGCTTCAAGCGATTGCCCTGCTAACAGCCCTCTTCCCGGTTTTTACCGCCGGCCTGTTCGGCTATCATCGCGCGGGGCTTCCGGGCGGCCCGGGGATTCGCGACAGGAAGGGAAGCGGCGATGAGCGACGCACTGAGTTATCTGTTGAAGGCCCGGCCGGAGGCCATGGGGAGCTATTTCAAGTTCCTCAAGGAGGCGGGCACCCATCTCGACGTCAAGACGCGCGACCTGATCTCGGTCATCACCAAGGTCGACGTGCAGACCGAAAAGGGCCTGCGCCAGTATCTGGCCCGGGCCCTGCGCGACGGCTGCACCCCGAACGAGATCATCGACGCGCTGCTGATGGCCTTCCCGACCCTGGGCCTGGCCAAGATCGTCTGGGCCGTCGACATCATCCTCGACATGGACATCCCGGACTTCCACGCAGCGGTGCTGGGCAGCGAGCCGGCGTGGCACGACCTGGGCGCCCTGGACGACGTGCCCCTGGAAGCGCCGACCTATCTCAAGGCGGACCACCGTTCGCTCTTCGTCTATCGCACCGCGGAGGCCGTGCAGGTCTACGACAGCCTCTGCCCGCACCAGGTGACCAACATCCCCAAGCTGGCGATCGAGGGCCACCGGCTGACCTGCCCCAAGCACGAGTGGGCCTTCGACCTGGAGACGGGCGACTGCATCGCCAAGGGCGACCGCCCGCTCAAGGCCTTCGAGCACAAGGTCGAGGACGGCCGCCTGCTGGGCTTCTGGTAGGGCGCGGCGGCTCCCGCCGGGGTCCCGCCGCTCGCGGGCGGTCAGGGCGGACCGATGATGTGCCAATGCAGACAAGAGGCCGTCGCGATCCGCTGTCGTTCTCGCGGAGGTCCGTTGCGGCGCGGCGAACCGGGCGCTCGGGCCGGTAATTCTTTTGATCTAGATCATTGACGTTGCGGTAACCGGCCTCTAGTAACGTCACCATGGGTGTAGACGGGGGGTCGTCTGCTTCAACGCTCTAGGGGAAGGTTTGGGGAACGCTAGGTCTGAACCAACTCTCTTGGAGAAATAACCATGAAAGTCGAAAGATGCCGGGGCCCTTTGAGGGGCATGGCCGCGGGCGCCCTGGTGGGCGCGTTCGCGCTGGTGTTCGGGAGCCTGTTCGCCGCTCCCGCCGGCGCGGCCGGGCTGAACGGCGACGCCGCCTACAGCGAAGGCCCGCAGGTCTGCGGGAAATGCCACGCACAGGCCTATGACGACTGGCTGGCGCACGGCCACAGCCGCAAGCTGGGCATCGGCGGGCCGGCCCTGGACGCCCTGGACGGCCGTTTCGGCCTGTCCGGCAACGCCCGTGCCGGCGGCTTCCGGCTGCCCGATCACGATCAGGACCTCTTCAAGTGGAGCAACATCCTGTTCATCGTCGGCGCCAGCAAGCACTGGAAGACCCGTTTCGTCGGACTGGACGGCTATGTCATTACCAAGAACGGGGCCAACCAGTACAACTGGGAGGACGGCTCTTTCACCAACTACCACAAGGACGAAAAGAAGCCCTACAGCTGCGGCACCTGCCACACCACGGGCTACCGCAAGGACGGCAAGGTCTTCGCCGAGCAGGGCTTCCCCGGCGCCACGACGACAGGCTCTCCCGGCATCGTCGGCGACTGGGCCCACTTCAACATCACCTGCGAGGCCTGCCATGGACCGGCGGCCGAGCATGTCAAGAAGCCCGTCAAGACCAATATCGTCGTCGATAAGACGGCGAAGCTCTGCGGCACCTGCCACATCCGGGGCAAGGACGCCAACGTCGTCATCGCCAAGGGCGGCTTCATCCGCCATCACGAGCAGTACCCCGAGCACCTGAACAGCCCCCACAAGGCCCTGTCCTGCGGCACCTGCCACAAGCCGCACGTGACCCGGGCCCAGGGCATCAAGGTCGCCAAGGGGAAACAGGAAGTCTGCGACACCTGCCACGCCAAGCAGAAGACGGCCTACAAGGGCAGCGCCATGCAGAAGGCCGGGGTCTCCTGCCAGGACTGCCACATGGGCAGGGCCACCAAGTCGGCGATCAAGACGGGTCCCTACGACGGTGACGTCTGGACCCACATCATGCGGATCAATCCCGCGGCCGACTACAGCATGTTCACCGCCGACGGCAAGGCGGCCAAGAACGCGATCAGCCTCGAGTTCGCCTGCATGCGCTGCCATGCGGGCGCCAGCAAGGCGGAATACGCGAAGATCGCCAACTTCCATACCATCGGCAAGTAACCGACGGCGAGGAAGACGGGGCCGGTTCCTGAGGCTATGCTAGGACAGCAGGGTCAGGAACCGGCCCTGGCGTTTTCGTGTCTCGAGCGACAGGAGGCGAGCGTGAAACAGGGACTGTTGCGCGTGGGCGTCTTGCTTTGCGCCGTCCTGGCGTCGGTTGCGGCCCAGGCCCAGACGCAAGGCGGCGGGAATTATCCAGGCTCTTGGGGCCACGGGCACATGTGGGACGGCTGGGGCTGGGGCCCCATGATCTTCGGGCCGGTCTTCATGGTGCTGTTGCTCGGCGGGATCGTCGTTGCCATCGTGCTGGCCCTGCGTTGGCTGGGCGGCGGACCGGCCGGTGGGGCGGCCGCGCCACAGGCCGGCAAGACGCCGCTCGACATCCTCAAGGAGCGTTTCGCGCGAGGCGAAATCGACAAGGAGGAGTTCGAGGCGCGAAAGCGCGTGCTTTCGGAGTGATACCAGATCCAGGAAATGCCGACCCAGCCAGCATGCTTCGAGACGCCGCCTCCGGCGGCCCCTCAGCATGAGGTGAGATATTGATGTAAAACACCCATCCTCGTCCTGAGGAGCGTTGGAAGAACGCGTCTCGAAGGAGCGGCCATGAGTCACGGTCTTCGAGATTTGGTATGAGCGGGCCGGTTCCGCGAAGACCGAAAGAGCTCTAACCCTCGGGCGCGTCGACGATCTCGAAGTCGTGGGAGATCTGGGCCGTCTTGTCGAGCATCGCCGAGACCGAGCAGTAGGTTTCGGCCGACAGCTCGATGGCGCGCTCGACCTTGGCGGGGCTGAGGCCCTGTCCCGTCACGACGAAATGCATGTGGATCCGGGTGAACACCTTGGGCTCCTTGTCCGCGCGCTCGGCCTCGAGCTCGATCTCGCAGCCGCGGACCGCCTCGCGGCCCTTCTCGAGGATGAGGACGACGTCGATGGCGCTGCAGCCGCCCAGGCCGAGCAGCACCAGCTCCATCGGGCTCGCGCCCACGGCTGGACGCTCGCCCTGCTTGGCGCCGACGACCACGGCGTGGCCGCTGCCCGGTTCGCCCAGGAACGTCCGTCCCTCGATCCATTTGATTCGCGCTTTCATCTCACCGTCTTCCTTTCGCGTTGGGGGTCCGAAAATCGGCCCGGCGCCCCGGTCCCGAGTGAACACCGGACGTCCCTATAGAACAAGGGCCGCCGGGCGTCCTTGATCCGGCGCAATGACGCGGGCAAGACCGCCGTGTTCGGCTATGTGTGACACTGCCCTTGCCGCGGCGTCCCCGGCTGGTTTAGCGTCATTTTCGGTCGAACGGGGGCGGGGCCGGGACCGATAGAGTTTCCGGGCGGGGGCCGGCGGGTGCCCGGGCGCGTTCGGCGCCCTTTGAAGGGGAGACGAATCCATGAAATCGCAGGCGCGCGTGGTGATCATCGGCGGCGGGGCCTTGGGTGTGGGGCTCGCCTACCACCTGGCCAAGGAGGGCTGGTCGGACGTGGTGCTGGTCGAGAAGGGCGAGCTCACCTCGGGCTCGACCTGGCACGCCGCGGGCCTGATCCCTCACTTCATCGGCAGCCTCTCCATGGCCAAGATCCACACCTACGGCGCCGACCTCTACAAGCGCCTGGAGGCGGAGACCGGACAGGCGACCGGCTGGCACGGCTGCGGCTCGCTGCGCCTGGCGCTAACCCCGGACGAGGTCGACTGGTTCCACACGGTCCAGGGCGTGCTGCGCCAGGTCGGCGCCGAATGCCACCTGGTCGGCGTGGAGGAGATCAAGAAGCTGCACCCGCTGCTCGACCCCGAGGGCGTGCTGCTGGGCTGCTACACGCCTGGCGACGGCCACACCGACCCGAACGGCAGCACGCACGCCATGGCGATCGGCGCCAGGCGCGGCGGCGTGGAGATGTCGCTGCGCAACCGAGTGCTCGACATCGAGCGGCGGCCCTCGGGCGAATGGGCGGTGGTGACCGAACAGGGCACGATCGTCGCCGAGCACGTGGTCAACGCCGCCGGCTCCTTCGCCGCCCAGGTCGGCGAGATGGTCGGCCTCAAGGTGCCGATCGTCAACATCGTCCACCAGTTCCTGGTGACCGAGAACATGGCCGAGGTCGACGCGCTCGAGACGGAGCCGCCGGTGACCCGCGACCCCCGCGCGTCCTGCTACTACCGCCAGGAGCAGCGCGGCCTCATCATCGGCCCTTACGAGACCGAGGGCGCCGAGGCTTGGGGCCTGGACGGCATCGACTGGGGCTTCGACATGGAGCTGCTGCCGCCCGACGTGGACCGCCTGATGCCCTGGCTCGAGCTCGCGATCAAGCGCATCCCGGCGCTCGGGACGGTCGGCATCAAGCAGGTCGTCAGCGGGCCGATCACCCACACGCCGGACGACAACTTCCTGCTCGGCCCGGCCGCCGGCCTGCCCAACTTCTGGATGTGCTGCGGCGCCAGCATCGGGATTACACAGGGGCCCGGCTGCGGCAAGTACCTGGCGCAGTGGATGGTCCACGGCCAGACCGAGATCAACGTGCGCGAGATGGACCCGCGGCGCTACGGCGACTGGGCGGCCGGCGCCTACAACCTGGACAAGTCGATCGACG
>JAOUCL010000503.1 GCA_029859805.1 Rhodospirillales bacterium
TCCCGAGCCCGAGAAGCGGCAGGAGGCCGACGACCTGGTCGCGCTCTTGACGCCGATCATCAAGGCCTTCTTCACCGACTACGGCTTCGAGGCGACCAACCTGGGCGTCCAGGTCTACGGCGGCCACGGTTACATCCGCGAGCACGGCATGGAGCAGCTGGTGCGCGACGCACGCATCGCCCAGCTCTACGAGGGCGCCAACGGCATCCAGGCGCTCGATCTGGTCGGCCGCAAGATGGGCCAGAACATGGGCCGGCTGCTGCGCCGCTTCTTCCATCCGGTGCAGGCCTTCGTCGAGGCGCAGCAGGGCGACGCGCAAATGGCCGAGTTCGTCATGCCCCTGTTCAAGGTCCTCGGACGTCTCCAGCAGGCCACCCTGCACCTGGCCCAGCAGGGCCTGAAGGACCCGGAAGAGGCGGGCGCCGCTGCCAGCGACTATCTGCGCCTCTTCGCGCTGACCGCGCTGGCGTTCATGTGGGCGCGCATGGCGCGGGTCGCCCTGGACGGCCTGGAGGGTGAAAGGGCGGCCTTCTATCGCTCGAAGCTGGCGACGGCGCGCTTTTTCATGACGCGCCTGCTGCCGCAGTCCTCCGGACACTTCGCCGCCATCATGGCTGGCAAGGCGGCGATCATGGAACTGGAAGAAGCGGCATTCTAAGGCCGCCGTGCCGGCAACGAGGGAGGGAACGATGTTGCAATGGGCAAAGCGACCGGTCGCGGCCGTCCTGGCGTTGGGCTTCGCCGCGTCCGCCTGGGCGGCGGAGCCGCCGAGCGGTACGGTGATCTACGGCATCCACCACGAAAAGTACGGCGATGTCGGTACGCACAAGCTGACCTTCTCGCAGAGCGGCGAGGACCTGATGGTCGAGGTCCGGAACAAGATGAAGGTCAAGCTGCTCTTCGTCACCCTGTTCAGCTACAAGGCCGATCGCCGCGAGCTGTGGCGCGACGGCAAGATGGTGTCCTACCGCAGCCGGACCGACGACGACGGCACCGACATCGCCGCATCGGCCGAGCTGAAAGGCGGCAAGCTGGTGATCGAGGGACCGGACGGCAGCGCCGAAGCGCCGCTCGGCGTGTTTCCGACCAACCCCTGGAACAGCAAGATCGTCGAGCAGTCCCTGCTGATGGACACCAAGACCGGCGCTTTGCTGAAGGTGAAGATCGACGCGGCCGGCGAGGACACCGTCGAGGCCCGGGGCAAGTCCTTCAAGGCCAGGAAGTACGTGATCTCCGGCGACATGGAGCGGGAGCTCTGGTTCGCCGAGGACGGCACCTGGCTGCAGATGCGCTTCGACTCGGACGGCTCCGCCGTCACCTTCACGCTCAAATAGGCCAGCCGTGAACCTCATCCTCCGCCTGATCCGTGTGCTCTTCGTCGCGCTGCGGCGCCCGCCGCTCGACCTGTTCGGGGAGTCGGTCGTGCGCTTCCGGGTCTGGCCCGGCGACCTGGACTTCAACCTGCACATGAACAACGGGCGTTACCTGACGCTCATGGACCTGGGGCGCCTCGACCTGATGGCGCGCCACGGCACGCTGAAACAGGTGCACAAGAACCGCTGGCAGCCGGTGGTCGCCGCCCAGACCATCCTCTACCGCCGGGCGCTCAAGCCGTTCCAGCGCTACAGCCTGCACAGCCGGCTGGTCTGCTGGGACGACAAATTCATCTACCTGGAGCAGCGCTTCCAAACCGGCGACAAGCTGGCCGCCTCGGCCATCGTCAAGGCGGCGGTGCGGCGCGGCGGTCGGACACTGCGACCGCGCGAACTGCTCAAGGCGATCGGCCAGGAGCGCCGCTCGCCGCCCATGCCGCCGGCGATCAAGGCCTGGGCGCTCGCCGAGGAATGGTCGAGGGAGCCGCGCGGCCCCGCCGCGCCGCTGCTCGGCCGGCCGGCACCCCAAGGCGCGGAGCCGGAGGGATCGCCCCGCCGGGACGGCGAGGATCTGCGTCAAGCCGGGTGATTCCCGTCGCATGGCGCCGCGATTTCCGGCGGCTCACACCAAAGGTTTTGGGCAGCCCCCGGAATGAGGGCTACTGTTAGGTACACTGATCTCGGCTTACCGGCCCTGAGCGGTCGCAACGGGACGCGCGCCGCCACTTCGCTTGATAGCCACAGGCGGATCCGCCACAGCTAGGGGCCACGGGTCCGCTCGGGCGCCTGACGCAGACATCGGCTTCCGGCGAGGGCCGGCCGGCGCCCGGCGGGGCGCGCAGCGCGGCCACCATGCGGTTCGCTGCCGAGAGCCCGAAACCTAACAGACGTTCTTCAGGTCCAGTTCCAGGATGCCCTCGGCGCCGGTGGCGCGCAGCTTGGGGATGAGGTCGCGGACTTCACGGCGCTCGACGACCGACTCGATGGCAACCCAGGCCGGATCGGTGAGTTGGTTGACCGTCGGGGCATGCAGACTTGGCA